>CAYWLU010000035.1:0-8746 GCA_964459435.1 uncultured Candidatus Peribacteria bacterium | reverse complement strand
TTTAAGTTCGAACTCAAAATCCTCTAGAGTTCGAACTTTTTAATTATTTCGAAATCATATCCTTTTCCTATTAAGAATTGTTGTACTTTCTGTCGTATTTCAAATTCATTTGTTGTTTTGCCTCTTTGTCGAATTTGAGCATATTTTTGAGTAGCTAATTCTTTTGCTATTTCTAATTGTTGTTTTTTAGAAAAGAACTCCCCTACTTTGACTTGAGCAAATTCTTCAATAACGCCTTTCATTCTTAATTTTTGGATTATTTTTCTTGGTCCAGAGCGAGTATTTAAAATTTGGTCATGAATAAAAGCTTCACAGAATCTTTCTTCTGAAAGCCAATTTTTCTTTTTAAAATCTTTGATAACATCTGTTACTTCTTCTAAATTTTCTGAGTATTTTTTTCTTAATTTACGAGAAAATTCAGCGACAGAATGTTCCCTTCTAGCTAGAAGTTTTAAACCGTATTCTCTAATTGATTGCATAAGCAAAAGGTGTTTAAAGTGTTTCTATAATACCCCTCTTAATCTCCCCTGCAAGGAGAGAAAAAAGCAATTTGTACTTATAATCTCTCTTTATAGGAAGAGAAAAAAGAAATATTTACTTTCCAACTCGAAAAGTTTTACGCATTCTATTGCTAATATCAATATCTCTTGGGGAATAAATTTCGAATTCTCCTTCATCTAATTTTATAGTGAAAACACGAGTTTCTCCGGGGACAACTTTTCCAAAATCCGCTACATCTTTAATTGAAAAGTAGTGAGCAAACTGACCGTTGTTAGTAATTTCAAAAGCAATATTTCCTGCGGGTACAGATCCTTCAGAAAAATCAATGTCCCATTCATAAAGATAAGTTCTTACTCTGCTGTCAAAAGAATAATCAGGGATTTTTATTCTTTCTTTTTTTGGAACAATTAGTTCTTTTTTTGGTTGTTCTTTAATTACTACTGGTTCGACTACTTTTACTTCTACTACATCACTATTTTCTTTAACTTCTTCAATTAAATCCGGAGAAGTTGGCGGAGCAGGAACTGGTTTTTGGATTTCTGTGTCTATTAATTCTTCTCCTTCTTCGCTTAATACTTCTTCTGTTTCAATGATTTTTTCTGGCTCAGTAACAATTTTTGGTTCTTTTTTATCAAAAATCATGAAAGCAGCAACAATAATGATGGCAATAATTATTAATCTTTTCATAAGATGAGAGAGTTAAGTCAACACGAAAGGTATAACAACTTTTCAAATGATGCAAATTATTTTTATAGTTTTTCTTAAAGCATATTTTAATATAATTTCAAGGGAACAGTTGTATCTGTCCCCTATTTATTATCCGTTAATTTTGTTGAGTTTATTGGTCTTCTTTTTTTTCTTCTTTTTCTTCGAATTCGGTGTCTTTTATTTCTTCTTCTCCAGTTTTGTCTGCATTTTCTTCTCCTTTAGCTGCTTCTGGATCGTGACCAGATTCATGCATCTTTTTCCCTAGAGCCATTAGTTTTTCAGAAAATTCTTCACCAGCTTTTTCTAAGTCTTCTTTTTTAGCGTCAGAGTTTTCTAGAACTTTTTTAACTTCTGGAATAGCTTCTTCTACAGTTTTTATTTCTTCTGCCAGTTCATCTTTTTTGAGGTCTTGAGCTTCTTTAATTGTTTTCTCTGCTTGGTAGATAAGAGAGTCTAAGTGATTATGAGATTCTACAGACTCTTTCCTTTCTTTGTCTTTTTCTGCATTTACTTCTGCCTCTTTTTTCATGTTTTCTATTTCATCATCACTCATTCCACCAGAACCTTCTATTCTAATAGATTGTTCTTTATTAGTTGATTTGTCTTTAGCTTTAACAGATAGAATACCGTTAGCATCTAAATCAAATGAAACTTCAATCTGAGGAACACCTCTGGGAGCAGGCGGAATACTGTCTAAAATAAATTGTCCCAATGATTTATTATCTACCGCCATTTCTCGTTCTCCCTGAAGAACATGAATTTGGACACTTGGTTGGCTGTCAGAATAAGTAGAGAACACATTGGATTTAGAGGTTGGAATGGTTGTATTTCTTTCGATCATTGGAGTTCTAATTCCTCCAGCTGTTTCTATTCCTAAAGTTAAAGGAGTAACATCTAAAAGAAGAACATCTTTAACGTCTCCTTGTAAAACTCCGCCTTGGATAGCAGCTCCGAGAGCTACTACTTCGTCTGGATTTTGGGATTCATTAAGTTTCTTCCCAAAGAATTTTTCTACGGCTTCTTTTACGGCCGGCATTCTAGTCATTCCTCCTACAAGTAATATTTCATCTATGTCAGAAGTTTTTACTTTGGCATCTTTAAGAACTTTTTCACAAGGTTTAAGAGCTTTTTGGATTAAATCCCCTACTAATTGTTCTAATTTAGATCTAGATAATTTCTTTTGTAAATGAAGTGGACCATCAGGACCGACTGTTACATACATGAGACTGATGTCTACTTCTGCAGTAGAAGATAGTTCTTTTTTAGCCTTTTCTGCTTCTTCTTTGACTCTTTGCATAGCAATAGGGTCTTTCCAGAGTTCTACTCCAGTATCTTTCTTAAAGTCATCTACAAGCCATTTTATGATGGCGGAATCAAAGTTGTCTCCTCCTAGATGAGTATCACCATTGGTGGCAAGAACTTCAAAAGTACCGTCTGAGATTTCTAGGATAGAAATATCAAAAGTACCTCCTCCAAGATCAAAGACAGCTACTTTCTCTTCTTTGCCTTTATGGTCTATTCCATAAGCAAGAGCGGCAGCAGTTGGTTCATTAATAATTCTTTCTACTTCTAGTCCAGCAATTTTTCCAGCATCTTTAGTGGCTTTGCGTTGTTCGTCATCAAAATAAGCAGGAACAGTAATAACAGCCTTGGTGACAGGGCTTCCTAAAAAAGTTTCTGCATCGGATTTTAGTTTCCCTAAAACTTTAGCCGCAATTTCTGCTGGACGAACGTCTTTGCCTTCGAACTTAATCATTACAGCATTATTTTGACCTTTAGAAAATTCAAAGGGCATTTCTTCCATTTCTTCTTTTACTTCGTTGAATTTACGACCAATGAATCTCTTAGCTGAGAAAATAGTTTGGGTAGGATTGACTATGGACTGTCTTTTTGCAGGTATTCCAACAAGGATTTGTTCATTCTTTTTAGCTACTACAGATGGAGTAGTTCTATTCCCTTCTGCGTTAGGAATAATAACTGCCTTCCCTCCTTCCATAACAGCTACACAGGAATTAGTTGTTCCGAGATCGATACCAATTATTTTAGACATTTTTATTATTATTAAAAATTAGCACTCGTATTTTAAGAGTGCTAAAAGTTTTGTCAAAAGAATTTTTTACTAAATAATAATTTGGAAAGATTTAAAAATTTTGACTTATATTAGAATGCAATAATAATTTCGAAGAAGTTATTATAGAAAAACTTTGTTTTTCCGGTTCCGTAAGGAACGCACTAGACATCATACGAAATTTGCGAAATCGAAGATTTCAAAGCGAATGAGTATCATAGCCTAAAATCCGTACAAATAAGAAACTTATGAATACCGAAAAAATCAAAAATTATATTAATGATTGTTTGCACAATCCTAGGACTTGGAAAGGAAAAACTGTGAATGGATTTTTAGTGCTTTTAATTATCTTTTCGATTGCGGTAATTCCAGTACATCTTTTGACAGATTTGGCTTGGCTAAAAGAGGAGTTAATCTTGTTTGAACGCTTTGTAGTTACGGTTTTTACCATAGAATATATCTTACGAATTTGGTCAGCTAAACTACCAGTTCGTTATCTGACTTCTTGGTGGGGTGTTATAGATTTGGTTGCAGTGCTCCCCTTTTATTTAGCTGAGTTTGGTATGATTAGGTCTCCAGAAGTATTTTTATTACTTAGGGTGTTAAGAATCCTTAAATTTTGTCGTTCTCATGACATAGATGAAAAGAATATTAAGGAGTATGAATTAGCTCGACATGGAGATTTTGAATGTATTGAGAATGAAAAAGTTGAAAAAGTAGTACAAAAACATCCTATTATCTTTTTGTTGGGATTGCTTTTACCGTTATTTTTTACAACCTGTGGTCTTTTAACAGTTCTGTTAACGAGAGGAAGTAATATAGGTATTGCGGTGGCAATACTTTTATTGGTATTTGCAATCGTCTTTTTTATTAAAGCTTGGCTGGATTATAATTATGATGTGATTTATATCACAAATTTTCGGATAATTGTTCAAGATAGACAGCTTTTTGGTACAATTAAGAATGATATTGCTTATGAATCTATTACTAATGTTGTTCCTAGTAATCTAGGAGTTATTTGTTGGATATTGCGTATGGGAAATATTCATATTGAAACTGCTGCTTTTCAAGGAACACTTGTTTTTGAAAACGCCCCCAATCCTCATTTTATTGTGCGTCATATTTCTAATAATCGACAAAGAGTACTTCTAGCTAGAGACGGAAGAGATCTTAAGGAAAGGAAAATTATAAAAAATATTGAAGAACAAGAAGAAAAAATAGAACAAATAGTGGAAGAAATAGAACATAGAAATGATTCCTAATCATTCATTTTTCTTTTAGCTATGTCAATTACTCGATTTTGTTGCGTGTTTAAATTAGATCTAACTCCTTTTTCTGCTACTTGAATAGCTTTTTCTTTAATATGGAAATTAGTTAAAGCCCAACTAACTCCTCCGGCTAATACTTCATAACCAACTTGCCATCCAACAAGTGACCAGAGACCTTTCCAATTTTTCGGAGTCATTTTGCTTAGAATATTTTTACTAGATTGGAGAGCCGTTTTTTTTGCACCAGCTTTTGTTATGCCTTTTTCCCCAATTTCTTTTGCTCCCTTAGCCAGAGCTTTTTCACTTGTTTTTAAAATTCCCTCACTTCCCTCTTTAGCTATTAGTTTTCCTCCTTTTTTAAGTCCCAATTCGGTTACTTCTTTTAGTCCTTTTTGTGCGAACTTTTTAGCAATCATTTTAGCTACTGCTTTTCCAGCTAATCCACGAGCAGCAAGAACAGCAGCTACTGAGGTTCCGGCAGTAGGTGCGGCAGCAAGAAGGGCTGGCACCATGCTGATTGCCGTCCAAGCATCCATTCCTAAATTCATTCCAAATTCTATCCAACGACCAGTTTTAGAAACACCAGTAGAATAATCGTTTAATCGTTGACCAGATTTAAAAGAACCCCAAACAGGCAACATTTCGGCTGCTCCTGATAGAAAAGAGGTATTGGTTACTGATGCAACAGCTCCACCAAAACTTTTGGCTTGGATAGCTTCTTTAATAGTATATGAAGAAAATGCTAAAACAGTTCCCGCTCGTCCTCGACGAACCTTTAGTCCGGGACATTTTTTGGCTAGTTCTATTCCTTCTGGACCTAATTTGGCTAATTTTTTTGCTATTTTTTCAGTATCATCTGCCATCTTCCAGCTTAACTTTTCTGGTCCAAGTTGGGCTGTTTTTTCTAGGTTCTTTTTCATATTGGCCTTGAATTTTCCTATTTCTTTAGTGGCCTTTAGTCTGCGTTTTTCTATATTTTTTTGCTGTTTTCCGTTTAATCTCATTGCATGTAATCTGTTTCTAGATTCAGTTGTTTCGTCCCAAGTAACTTTTACTTCTTCTGTTACTTCTAGTCCCTTTTCTGCACTTTCTTTGATTTTTCCACCTATATATTCTGCCGTAGAGTAAAGTAATAATTCTTTTTTCTTTTGTTTTACGGTTTGATATTTAATGAATTCTATAGGATGTTTTATAATCCATAAAAGGCGTTTGAAAATATTTTTTTCATCTCTGTCTTCTCCAATAACTTCCGCAAAAGTTTTAAATTTAGGAGTGAAATGACCTTTAACAGTAGATTCTGAATCAACATATTTATCAACAACATTATCAAAGAGTTCTTTTGGGGTTTCTAAAGACGAACTAGATACTCCTACGATCCAAGACAGTTTACCTCTTTTCTTTTGAAATTTTTCTAGGTTGTCTAAAGTAGATTTTAATTCTTTTTCATTCTGGAATTTTCCTACGGATTGCTCTATTGTTTTACGGTGTTGTTTTAATTCTGGAGCTAGTTTTTCTGTTACTTTAAGAAGTTTATCTGGGCTTTTAGGTTTTTCTTTGGAGTATTCTGTATTTTTTCCATAATCTTTTAATTCAACTCTAGTGTCTGATTCACTATCTAATTCATCTAGATCGCGTTCTATTTTTTGATTTTTTAATAGTTCGACTTCAGATTCTCCAGAAGGATCTAATATTTCAGTAGTTTTTGGTTTACGAGCAGGTTTAGCCATCTCTTAATTATACCACAAAGAAGGGTTAGGAACAAGAAATATGGGAATAAGATTACAAGTTTTTTAAACCTGGGTTCAGAATTTTCCAGAACCTGGGTTTAAAAAATTATCTCTTGTTATCTAATTTATATCGAAACCTCCAAAGACTTCATCGGTGTCCTCTACTTCTTCTACGGCTTCTATGAGTTTTTCTATTTTCTCTAAAATATTTTCAGTAATAATTTTAGGGTCTTTGGCACGATATTCCGGGGAAGCTTTAACAATCTCAATCCCCTGTTCCTCTAAAGCATTTCTTACTTTTGCTAGATCTGAAAATTTAGTAATTACTTCAGATTCTTCTGGATTATAAGAAAAATCATCTGCTCCGCTACCGACAGCAAGTTCAAAAAGATCGTCTTCTTTTTTTCCTCCGTTTTTAATTGTTATAACCCCAAGATGATTAAACATGAACATTACTGATCCAGAACTTCCAAAGTTTCCGCCATTTTTAATAAAGGCAGTGCGAACAGCTGGCATAGTTCGATTAGGATTATCTGTCAGAGCGGTAACAATAAACGGAATTCCTTCTGGTCCAAAACCTTCATAAATTTGTTCTGTGATTTGAGCGCCCCCTTTATCTGTTCCAGAAAGTTTTTTGAGAATTCGTTCAATATTGTCATTAGGAACATTATCGGCTTTTGCGTTTTGGATGGCGGAACGAAGGGTAGCATTTGTTTCTGGATTTGAATCACTTCGTCCTGAAATTATTAAAAGCTTAGAATGTTTGGTAAGAATTTTACCTCTTTTGGCATCCGTAAGTGCTTTTTTGTGTTTGATGGAGTTCCATTTACTGTGTCCAGACATAAATTAGTATTATGTATATTGTATTAAGTATTATGTATTAAAATTCAAATTACAAGCTTAGCATATTATAATATACTGCCGAATTTCACCAATCATAAGTTTAGAGAGAGGTTTTTATTATAAATAAGTGTTACTGCGCCGAAGAAGAATATTATTCCTTTTTTCGGCGCAGTTTTAAACGAATATTTTCGAACTGCTTTCTAATCAAAACGGCAAACCTTGAGTTAGAATTTGCAGTCCAAATATAGACCCCTGTTGAAATCAGTAACAGGGGTATTGATAGAGACAAGAAGACCAGCATGTTTAGTATTTATTCTCCGTTTTTAGGAAAATTGCATACCACAGTTTGTCTGCCATAAAAGTTACTACTAGTAACCCAATAATGGCAATTAAGCCTAATTCGAATTCAGGCATAATCACTCCTTTTTATTCGTTTTTGTAAAATAACTGATTAAACATTTCGCGAAAAAATTCCGAAACATTTAATACCAGCTCACTCTATATAGCATCTAGAATGCAATGATGTCAAGAAAGAAAAATGCGTTATATTGTAATTTAAGTAGTTGTTAGCTTTTAGCTATTAGCCAGTTAGAAATTTTTAAACATTTAAAAATATTTTTTGTTAGAAACTAACAGCTTATTTTTTTCAATTCTATGGCAGACAAAACTCTGAATTTACCTGGTTTTATTTCATCTAAGTTAATATTTCCTATTCTTATTCTGATTAGGTCTTTGACTTGTAAATCACAGGCTTCACACATTTTACGGATTTGGCGATTTTTTCCTTCTTTGAGAATAATAGAAAAAGTTTTTTCTGTTATTTGTTCAACTTCACAAGTTAAAACATTCTTTTCATCTATTCTTATTTTTCCAGAACCAAGGTGTTTTGTTGTGGAGGAATTTATTTTTTTATCTACAGTAACTAAATATTCTTTTTCGTGTTGATAACGAGGATGGGCTAGTTTATTTCCTAAATCACCATCATTGGTTAATAGAAGTAGTCCCCGAGAATCTTTATCCAGACGACCAATAGGAAAAACTCGTTGACCAAAATCAAAATTAGCGAGAGTTTTTCCGCCTAGTTCATTTTTTAGAGTAGATTCTATGCCTTTTGGTTTATGGAAGGCGAGCACAATTTTTTTTGGTGTTTTGGTTATTACTGTTTCCCCTTTTATTGTTATCTCCTCTGTTCCGTCTACTTTACATCCTAATACAACTTTTTTGTTGTTTATTAAAATATCGCCGCTTAGAATTAATTCTTCTGCTTCGCGACGGGAACAGATACCCTGTTCTGATAAAAACTTTTGAATTCTTTTCATAGGGATTACTGAATTAGAGAAGCTCTTTGTCAAAATTTTCGGTACCAAAGCACTGCTATGACTACAATACAGTTTATTTCGTAGTCCCTAGATGGTTCTTCTTTTCCCAAGTAAAAGGAGTCCACCGAAAAACACAACAATTAAAGCAATTACACTACCGATACTAGCTGGTCCGGTTTTGGTAAGTGTTGTTGAGAAGGTAATGGTTACTCCGGCTGATTCGTTATTAGAAGTGTCTATGGTTACAATCCTGATTTCATAATTTTCATTTAAACCTACTTCTAGTTCTAATTCTGTTAAATCTTTTCCTAA
>CAYWLU010000034.1:4374-8937 GCA_964459435.1 uncultured Candidatus Peribacteria bacterium | reverse complement strand
AACTTCTATGGAAAAATCCAAGACCCTTTCTACTAATTGTGATAACCAGCCATATTTAGCAATACTTGGAGCAATGGCAGTGATATTAAAAGTTTTTAAGCCTCTATCGATGAGTGTTAGATTGTTGGCATCTTCGGGTTTTGTTTCGGGAATTGCTTCAGAACTATCTACTCTATTTTTAAATCGCAATCCGTCACGAAATGAAGTTGCATTTTTTTTGTTGGCATCATCTCCAAAAGTAGATTCTGACCAAAGTTTTGCTTCATTAATTTGAGAAACTGGATTTCCAAAAGCATCTTTGAGGGTTAAAGAAATTTTACATTCATCTGCGTTATTAGCCTTTTTGCCAGTTATTTCGTCGAAGTCATTACAATCAGTAGCGGTAAAAGTTGTTTTATTTTCATCGGGACTGGAAGGTAGAATTTGAAAATTATATTTGGTTGGTTCAGTGCTTTCATTTCCAGCTGTGTCTTTTAAAGTGATGGTTACGGTATAATCACCAGCTTGTTGAAAACAATTATCAATTTCTTGGCTTTCGTTTTCGTCGAAGTGTAAATTAGATAAAAATTTTGTTGCCGAGTCTCTATTTTGTCCGAAACAAGAGAACGTAGGAGTGGTTTCTCCTTCTGGTTCAAATTCAATTTCGATAGTAGAAGTTGTCCAATCCAATTCACCTGGAATATCAATTAGGTCTTCTGCTAAAACAAGCAGTGGGGAGAACAGGAATAAACCGAATCCGAGAAATAATTTTTGTTTCATGTTTATTTTTTAAAATTGTTTCAAATTTTGGCAGAAAACACAAATTTTTAGTAAAAGCTTAAAAGTCGAAAAGCTTAAAAGCTGAAAAGTTTTTAAAAAAAGGATAGTTTTTCTGATGAGCAAAGCGAAGAAGAATCTTCCTCTTAAAATAACCCGTCATTCTGAGTCTTGCGAAGAATCTTCCTCTTAATCTTCTATTCCTTGATACTTATTTCGAAGATCCTTCGCTCCGTTCAGGATGACGATTTTTTTATTACTCATTAATCATTACTCATTACAATATTATAATACAACTTCTTGCTTTTTATTTTCTAAAATATATCTTTTGTCCTGTGAAATAGTCTCAAATTATTGAGACTTTCGCTTTGCGAAATTTCACGGGATAAATGAAAAAACTTCTTTTTTTGGTTGGAATCTTCCTTATAACTCCAGTTTTTGCTTCGGTGGAATTAGTGCAAATTGTATCGTTTTCTTGGGATGGAAGTAAATTAGAGAGTTTGTCTTTAGGTTCTGGAACGGCGATTGATTCAAATTTAATTTTGACCAATAAGCATGTTGTTACCAAAGATGACGGAACTTCTGCTGAGTTTATTTTAATTTGTCCCGCTAAAACAAAATCTAATAGAGCAGTAGATTGTAATGTTCCGGCGATGGTTTTAGCTTTGCATCCCAAATTTGATGCCGCTCTTATTCGCATTTTAGATAATAATGTTTATTTACCTAAAGTGAGCCTAGGGACTCATTTGAGAAGTAAAAATGAATGGATTAGGGTGCAAGGATTTCCAGTACCAGTAGAAGGATTACAGAATTTTGGTGGCAAAAAAACTTTAGAAAATGTGCAAAATTGGACTAAAAACGGTGGAGTTTTGACTACGGCTGGAGACAAATTAACTATTACTCGGGGACAGATTAAGCAGTTGGCACAAAGAAAAGATACGGGGGAGATTTATTATTTAACAGATGTAAAAGTAAATCACGGTAATTCCGGTGGGGCGGCGTTTGATCGGAACGGAGCTTTTATTGGGATTCCGACAATGCGGGATTTAAATTTTAATGCTTTTATTTTAGCTTATCCGCAATTACGAGAATGGGTGAGTGAAAATGCTAATACTCCTGCGATAGTAGATCAGGAGATTTTAGATTTTTATAAAACCAAAGTTAAAACCACTAAAACTCTTTCTAAGGTAACTACTAGTACAAAAAGTAAAAATACTTCACGAGCTTGGCAGAGGACAGTTGTTCCGGTTAAGAAAACAAGGATAAGGACTTTTAGTCGCCAACCTTCTACTACCAGAAGTACTTCTTCTCGCACTAGTATTCGCAATTATTTGAGAAAATATTATCGTTCTAGGGAATGACTTATTGAAAATGAAATTTGAATTAATAGACTTTCCGTATTTTACAGATGAAAGGGGCGAAACAATCCCTTTTGAATTAGATGATTCTTTTCCGTTTGCAGTTAAGCGGGTTTATTTGGTAACAGGAAAAGGGTTGGCTGTGCGAGGTGGACATGCACATAGAACAGAAGAAGAAGTATTTGTGGCTTCGTCTGGATCTGTAACCGCAATTATAAACGACGGGGAGGGTGATCAAGAAATAAAACTAGATAAAAAAAATCAGGGTCTTTTGATTCGCAAAAATTGTTGGCACGAATTTAAAGATTTTTCTGTAGATTGTGTGCTTTTATGTTTTTCTTCAACGCATTTTGCGGGGAGGGAGGATTATGTGGAAAGCAAGGAGGAGTTTTTGGGGAGATAACAAGATAATATTGTCATTGCGATCAGGATGATCTTGCAATGAACGAAGTGAACTGGAAGAGCTTGCCGAGAAGCAATCTATTCTTTATTAAGAAAACAGATTGCCATTTTACAAAACCCGGGTTCTAGGAAATTTTGAACCCGGGTTTATAAGAAACCTTAAACCAAAATTAAATCCCTTCTTTGACAAGAGGAGTTTTATTTTTAGATTATTAGATAAATCTTAACTCCCTATTCTCATGAAGAATTTTTTAAATCGTCCGCTTGGGTTATTTTCTTTAATTATTTCTGGATTAGCCGTCGTGGCTATTTCTTTTTATTCTTTTTCTTTTGCCAACGAAGGAGATCCTGATCAAGGACTAGAGGAAATGGATGATCCGGTGGTTTTAGGGGGACGAGAAGGTCCTACAGCTAACCCTACTTGCGTAGATCACTATGACAGTTGGTCACACTCTACAGAATTTAATCCAGATGCAGAATGGAGTCTTGCTTATTTTCCGGTTGTAGACTTGAACACAGAGCCTGGATTTAGACAATTTACAGACATAAATGGAGACGGACTTCTTGATTTTATATATGTTCGTAAAGCAAGAGTGCCACAAAACTACCCTGAACATAATGATACATATTCATGTTTAATGCTTAATAATGGTCACGGTTGGGATTTGGCATATCGATGTGTTGTTAGAAAAAAGGGGGTACAAGGACATCAGGGAGAGTATGAGATTGTTTTCTACGGAGACTGTGCTGTTTTAGATGAAGACGAATAATCATTAGCTAAAAAGTCAGCAAGCTCAAAAGCTAAATAGGGGCTAAAGACTAAAGACTAAAAACTGACGACTACTTATTACATTATAATATAACATGAAAAAAAATATCTCGTATCCATTCGCTCCATTATCTTTTTTTATTTCTGGGATGGCTGTTATTGCCATTTCTTTTTCTGTCTTCTCATTTGCTTCAGAGGTTGATCCAGATCAAGGACTGGAAGAAGAAATGGAGGATCCAGTGGCATTAGGGGGTATCACAGAGGAATATTCAAATTTGGACGGAACAGAAGGAATTGCTCGCAGTTGTTTTGATGACTTTGCAAATTGGCCACATTCAGGAGATTACAATGAAGAAGTTCTTTGGTCGATGAATTTTTTGCCTTTTGAGGCTTGGACTAGTGTACATCATCATCCACAGAATCCACATCAGCCGTATACAGCCTTTGCCAATCCAGACCCACGAAGGGAATGGATGATAGACATAAATGGAGATGGATTGTTAGATTATGTTTATGTGTATCGTTCTTCTGGTACCAGAAGAGTGGTAAGAGAATGTGTTTATATAAATAACGGTAAAGGTTGGGATCCTGTTTATCGTTGTCATGGTTCCGTAGGTTATAATCAAAACCAAAGAAGATATGTTGGGTATTACTATGGTGATTGTGCCTCAGAAGAAGACGAATAAAAATTAATAAATTTCTTAACTTTTTAATCATGAAAAAATATTTATCACATCCATTTGTTCTATTTTCTTTCTTTGTTTTTGGTATGGCAATAATGGCTATTTGTCTGACTACCTTTTCTTTCGCAAATGAAGGAGATCTTGACCAAGGAATGGAAGAAATGGAAGGAATGGAAGATCCAGTAGTGTTATCTCCTCCAGATGAAGAGAGTAATTTACCAGAAGGAGTTATTCCTAGTTGTTTAGATGATTATGCAACTTGGCCACATTCAAGAATCTTTAACGAAGAAGCTCTTTGGTCGCCAGAGTTTTTTCCTACTGAGGTTTGGGTGGATAGGCATGGTGACCCAAGCAGACCAGATCCTTACTTTAATAATCCAGATCCACGCAGAGAATGGATGATGGATCTAAATGGAGATGGATTGTTAGATTATATCTATGTGTATCATGCAAGTGCTAATTCAAGAAGGAATATGAGAGAATGTGTTTATCTCAATACTGGTAAGGGTTGGGAGCCTGTTTATCGTTGTCATGGTACAGTAGCTCATCATCCAATAGAAGGGAGATATGTGGGTGATTACTATGGCGACTGTGC
>CAYWLU010000034.1:0-4274 GCA_964459435.1 uncultured Candidatus Peribacteria bacterium | reverse complement strand
ACAGCAATAGCTCAAACACTAGAAGAAAAACCAACGACAACTTCTACAATAATTCCTACAACAGAAGTATTGGCATCTCAAGAAACATTTACTTCTCCAGATAAAAATTTGGAACCTTTGGTGAAAGAAACTGTTATTCCAGAGGAGGAGGTATTGGAAGAAGAAAATGCTGATTTAGAAGAACCACTTCCAGAAGATCCACCGCGGGATCCAGGAGAAGAAGATCCAGATCCAAATGTAAACCCTCCCAAGCCAGAAATTCCGAATGCTTTTGATTTCCTCAAAAATTCTACTGGTAATTTTACAACAGACTTATTTACAGGAAGTGCGACTTATAATTATCCTTTGTGGGTTCCTGAAGGAAGAAAGGGAATGACCCCTAGTCTTAATTTTACTTATTCGAGTACGCAAACGAAATTAGATTCTTTGGTTGGTTATGGTTGGTCTTTACCTACTAATGCTATCTTCCGAAGTACCAGAAAAGGAGTAGATAAACTTTATATTCGGGATGATTTTACGGCTGACATTAATGGAAGTACGGCAGAATTAGTGGTAATTGATCAAGAAGAAGGATTGTATGGAGCTAAAACAGAAACAAGTTTTACTAAATATGTTTTTACAGATAATCATTGGATTGCTACGGATACCAAGGGGACGAAATATTTCTTTGGGAACCAAGAGACAACCAGACACGCAAATCCAGACAACGAAGAAGAAGTTTACAAGTGGATGTTAGAAAGAATAGAAGATCCTAATGGGAATTTTATTACCTATACTTATACGCAAGACAGCGGACAAATTTATCCTGACACGATTCGTTATACCGGACACGGAAATGATTTAGGTGTTTTTGAAATCAGATTTGTTTTAGAAGAACGACCAAGTTATCTTTCTTACGAAAGAGGTTTTGCGACAACCACTAATTTTATAATTGATCAGATAGAAGTTTATTCTTTAGCAGACGAAGAAGATGAATTGGTTCGTTCGTATGATTTGACTTATGACGGACGGAATAATGCGATTAGATTATTAAGTTCTCTTGTTGTTCGAAGTAGAGAGACCGAATTACCTGCTACTAGTTTTGCTTATTATGATGGAACAGAAAATATAGTTGGCAAAAAAATAGATCTCTTAAAAGAAATTTCTTTTCCGTATGGGGCTGTGCAACGGTTAGTTTACAAACCTTCTACGGCTTACAAATTAGGTGATGGCTCTATGGCGAATGGGCTCCCTTTTGTGGTTCACACGGTAGTTGAATCATCTTTACAAGAAAGCCCAAATGCCCCTTTTTACACTACCAGTTATACCTATGAAGGTGGTCATTATTATTTCGACCAATTAGATGCCTATAAAAAAGAATATGCAGGATTTCATAAAGTAGAAATTACTGATCCGGTCGGAAATGTGCGGAAAATGTTTTTTCACCAGAGTGAATTTTCTCCAGATAATGAAGAAAGTGAATTGTGGGGAGAATACGAAGATCACATTAGCAAGAAAGGACGGATTTATCGGGAAGAAATTTATGATGACCAAGAAAATCTCTATCAAAAAGTTATTCGTCGGTGGGATCAAAACCAAATTCCCGAGGATGATGAAGAAAAAGAGCGATTCTTTGTCTTCCAAAGTCGGGAAGTTAGTGCAGACTATGACGGTAGTTTGAGCTATCGGGCGAGAGCTCAGGAAATGTGGTATGACGGGTTTGGTAATTTAGCTAATGAAATAGATCAGGGAGAGGTGATTCTTAATGGAGAAAATGGGAATTATCAGGACATTGGCACAGACCGAATAACTGCCATTAGTAGTTATGCACAAAATCTGAACGATTACTTAGTTTCTTATCCTTCTAGAATAGAGAGACGAGATCAGGATTTTTCTCTTATTGGTGAAACCAAGATTTATTATGATTTCTCGAATTTGGGAGAAATAAGCCAAGGGAATCAGACGAAAACAGAAGTTTTGGCTTCAGAAGGGGGTAATTTCGTTGTTAACAAGGTAACATATAATCAATACGGATTACCTGTAAAATTTAAAAATCCGCGATTTTTTGAAACTCAAGTTACTTATGATGAATGGAATTTATATCCAGCTACAATAACAAATCCCTTGGGACACGAAACGACAGTATATTATAATATAATATTTGGAATACCAACAGAAATTATAGATCCGAATGGGGCGAGAAAAAAGACAGTTTTAGATGAATTTGGTCGAGTAGCAGAATCTTTTGTATCTAATCCAAACGATCCTGATAACGAAGTACGGACAGTTCGTTTTGAATATGATTTAGAGAATTATCCTATTCACATTACAGAAATAAAATATCCGCAGGATAATATAGAAGTATTTTCTAGAACTTATTTTGACGGATTAGCTCGGTCGATACAGGTGAGAGCGGAAGCAGAAAATGATTTTGTAGTTGTGAATACAATTTATGACGAACGAGGGAATGTTAAAAAAGAAACACTTCCTGTTTTCGATCACGGTATTTTGTATATGCCAGTAAATATAGCGGCATTGGGTAATGAACACACCTACGATGCTTTAGGTCGGCGTATTTTAACCATGAGTTCGTTGGGAATTATTCGCACAGAATATGATAATTGGACTCAAAAAATCTGGGATTTAAATGGCAATCAGAAAGACTTTTTGTTTGATGCCCGAGAAAATTTAAGAGAAGTTTGGGAATATTTAGATCAAGCTCCGTATATTACTAATTATGAATATAATTCTCTAAATAATCTTATAAAAATAACAGATGCATTGGGTAACCAGAAAAATCTTACCTATGATTTGCTGGGTAGAAAACTTACAGAAGAAGAAATTCATACTCTCAACGATAACACCTTTGGAGTTTGGGAATACGAATATGATAAGAATAATAATCTAATTTCTCTTACGGATGCCCGAGAGCAGGTTACAAATTTTACCTACGATGAATTAGATCGAATGGTTACGGAAGATTTTGCCGGAGAAGAGGGCATAGAAACCACTTATACTTACGATCAAGGAGAAAATGGAATTGGCAGACTAGCTAATGTTTCCTTTTTGGAAGGAGAAAAAGATTTTACTTACGATTTACTAGGAAGAGTTTTGACGCAGACTTTTGTAATCGATGAAGAAGAATTTGTTTTGGCTTTTACCTATGACATCTTAGGGAATCCTTTGACCATTACTTACCCTGACGAAACAGTTGTGCGTTATACATACAACGGAGCTGTACAATTGCAGACCGTGTCTCGGGGGCAGGATTTAGTGGTTATGAATATAGATTATTCCCCCATGGGAAGTGTGATGCAGATTAATTTTGCTAATGGTGTAGAAACCACAAATACCTATGAAATTACGCAGTTATATCGACTAACTAATAAGCAAACCAAGAGAGATCAGGAATTCTTGCAGAACATTTTTTACAATTATGATCCCGTAGGAAACATAATATTTATTAGGGATTCCTCGGAAACAGATACGGCTAAAATGTCTGCTTATCAGTATGATTCTTTGTATCGTTTGATTGGGGCAACCATTACAGAATCTGTTAACGGAGAAGATTATCAGCGAGAATATTCGTATGACATTATTGGAAATATGCTCAGCAAAGGAGATATAGAAGGAGCATATATTTATGCTGGAAATAATTCTTTAACCAGTCCAGAAACTATTGCCTCGCCTCATGCGGTGACTCAAATAGGAGAAGTAAACTATGAATATGACCAGAATGGTAATTTAGTTACTAATGGAATTTGGGAGCATGTTTGGGATTGGAAAGATAGGCTTGTTTCTTCAAATGGTGGAGAAGAAGTGGAAATGGCATACTTCTACGACGAAGCAAAGAATAGAGTTCTCAAGGAGAATGTTGGACAAGAAGAACGCACTTATTATGTAGATCAGTATTATGATTTGGAAGGAGAAGAAGGCAAGTCGCACATTTTTGCTGGAGGAACTAAGGTGGCAACTTTAGAAACAGAAAATCTAGATTCTATTATAATATACCATCACGAAGACCACCTAACTGGTTCTAACGTAGATACAGATGAAGAAGGAGGCATAGTCCAACTTTTAGATTATTTTCCTTATGGAGACACCAGAATAGATGACGCAGAAGAAGGAATGGAGAATGATTACAAATTCACTGGCAAAGAAAAAGACGACGAAACCGGACTCTACTACTACGAATCCAGATATTATGATTCTGCTCTTGGAAGGTTTATTAGTAGAGACCCTTGGGAAGGAGATATTTCTGATCCACAAACTCTAAATAAGTATTCCTATGTTCT
>CAYWLU010000033.1:0-9014 GCA_964459435.1 uncultured Candidatus Peribacteria bacterium | reverse complement strand
AAGTGTCACAAAATAAAACCATATCCGTTTATCTTTCCAGGGAGGTCGTGCAAAAAGAAACAATCTCAATGAACTCAAATGATGCTAAATATTTTGTTCTAAATGTAGATCTTTCTGGCTCAGGCGAATCAGGAAACGATTCTCGATTTGTTCTCTACTTACCAGAATGGATTGAATCAACAACTGAAGTCGTAGGATTCTTCCCTTTTGGAGGAGCTGATATTGAGATTAAATAAATTTTAATCGTTAGTCTTAATAAAAATACAACCCGGGTTCAAAATATCCTAGAACCCGGGTTTTGTTATTTTTTTTAATCTGATATGTACATTAAAAAAGGTGATTGATAATTTTTTCAGCATTACCGAATATTACCAATATGCTGTCTAAACTAAAAGCCCTGTCCCTTATCGGACTTTCTGGAGAGGAAGTAGAAATTGAAATAGATGTTACTCGTGGTTTACCAAAATTTTTAATAGTAGGATTAGGAGATACCGCCGTGCAAGAATCTCGCGAACGGGTACGAAGTGCTATTAAAAATTCTGGCTTCAATTTTCCTGCGAAAAGAATCGTAGTTAATCTCGCTCCCGCAGATTTAAAAAAATATGGTCCCCGATTCGATCTACCTATTGCCTTAGGAATTTTACAAGCTACCGAACAACTTGATCTTCCTCCTGATTGTCTAAAAAAGATTTTTCTAGGAGAATTAGGATTTACTGGCGAACTCAGACCAATTCCTGGAATATTACCAACTGCATCCATCGCAGCAGAACGGAATTTTTCTGAAATTTTTGTTCCCCATGAAAACGCTGCTGAAGCCAGTGTTATTCCAAACATAAAAGTCTTTGGTATCCAGAACCTAAGACAACTTGTTGACCATCTAAAAAATCTTACCACTCTTGAACCCACAGCTTGTAGATCGCTAGAAACTCTGCAAAGTTTAGAAATATGTCTCGATGATATGAAACACATTAAAGGTCAGGAACAAGCTAAACGCGCTCTAGAAATAGCCGCTTCTGGTGGACATAATATACTAATGACTGGACCACCTGGATCTGGAAAAACAATGCTTGCCAAAGCTCTCTCGACAATTTTACCTCGTCTTTCAGTTACCGAAGCTCTAGAAATCACAAAAGTTCACTCCATTGCGGGACTTCTAAATGAAAAAAATCCCTTAATTTTAGAAAGACCTTTCCGTGCTGTCCACCATACCGCTAGTAGTATTGCTATTGTTGGAGGAGGAAACCCTCCTCGCCCTGGTGAAATTTCTTTAGCCCATCGCGGAGTTTTATTTTTGGATGAATTAGCAGAATTTCCTGGAAAAACTTTAGAAGTTCTACGACAACCATTAGAAGACGGTGTTATTACAATTTCTCGATCTAGTGGCTCCTGCACTTTCCCCGCCAAAATGATGTTAGTTGCCGCGATGAATCCTTGTCCCTGTGGTTTTAAAAATGATCCCAAAAAAGAATGTTCATGTGCTCCGCACCAAATTATCCGTTATCAAAACAAAATTTCTGGACCGTTGCTTGATAGAATAGATCTACATATAGAAGTTCCCAGAATTACTTTTGAAAAATTAACAGCCAAAAATTCTGATAATCAAAGCTCTGAAGATATTAGAAAAAAAGTAGAAAATGCCCGTCAAATCCAACAAAAAAGATTTTCTAATGAAAAAATTATTTGTAATGCCGAAATGTCTTCTCCCCTAGTAAAAAAATTCTGTCCTTTAGAGACAGACAGTCAAAATCTCCTAAAATCAGCTGTAGAAAAAATGAACTTATCTGGTCGTGCTTTTTATCGAATTTTAAAACTGGCTCGTACCATCGCTGATCTAGAAGAAAGTGAACAAATCAAACTTCCCCATTTAGCCGAAGCAATTCAATATCGAGAAAGGAAAGATGATGATTAATGATAAACAATCTTCAATCTTCAATTATCAATCTTCAAATACAAACGAATGAGGCGTTATATTATAATATGCTATTCTTTTCTTCTTGTTGCCTTTGGTATTGAGAGTTAAAGCGACTCCACGAAGTGAGCGTCAAAATGACATTACTTTAAATTTCATATTTCTATTACTCATTAATCATTACTAAGGTATTTTTCCGTATCCAAAGCTGCCATACAACCAAGTCCAGAAGCAGTAACTGCCTGGCGATACCGAAAATCTGCACAATCTCCCGCAATAAATACTGAAGGAACCTTAGATTTAGTATTATCCGTTACTTTTAAATATTTATTTTCATGTAAATCTAATTGCCCTTCGAAAATCTTTGTATTGGGATTGTGTCCAATTGCCATAAAGAGTCCATCTATTTTTAATTCCGAAGTTTCACTAGTAACAGAATCTGTTAGTTCTACTGACTCTAACTTATTTTCTCCTCTAAGTTCTGTAACATTTTTATTGAAAATTAGTTCTATTTTTTCGTTATCTAAAACTCTTTTCTGCATTGGTTTAGATGCCCTCATTTTTTCCTGTGGCCCTCGATAAATCTGATAAACCTTACTAGCAAATCTAGTTAAAAAAGTAGCTTCTTCACAAGCAGAATCTCCCCCACCAACCACTACCACAACTTTATCTCTATAAAAAGCACCATCACAAGTAGCACAAGCTGTATATCCTTTACCCCAATATTTTTCTTCATCCTTACCCAAATTCAACCAACGAGCAGAAGCACCAGTAGCAACAATCACAGCATCGGCATTGTATTCCTCTTCACCACTCCAAAGTTTAAGATTGTTAGGGTCAGAAAAATCTACTTTATCTACTGTTTTAAATTCTGTTCGTGCTCCAAATTTCTTTGCTTGTTCTCGCATTTTATTTATTAATTGTGGCCCCATAAGACCCTCTTCTGCACCTGGCCAATTTTCTATTTCGGTAGTACCCATAAGCTGTCCTCCTGGAGTTTGTCCTTCAAAAATAAGAGGCTTTAATTCTGCCCTCGCAGAATAAATTGCAGAGGTAAGTCCAGCAGGACCTGACCCAATAATAATTAGTTTTTCTTTTTGCATATTTTACTTTTAAAGCCAGTACATAATAGCAAAAATTTAAAAACTTAAAAGTCAAAAAGCTAATAGCTAAAAAGACCCCAATTTTTTGAGAAAGAAAAGAAAAAAGCATATAAGATTTGGACTCAACCGATTTTTTTGATTGTCATACCACATTTATTGCGGTATCTAGCCATAAAGCAAAGTAAATGATTAATTGACATCCAGATCCCGAAATAAATTCGAGATGACAATGAATTTGCTTTTTAGCTTTTAGACTTTTAACAGACGTCATTCTGAGCTTTGCGAAGAATCTTCCTCTTACTTCTTAAATGCTTATTTCGAAGATCCTTCACATTCTGCTTTGCAGAAAGTTCAGGATGACATCTTTACTACTTTTAAGCTTTTAGACTTTTAAACTTTTTAGCTTTTTATCTTTATACATTATACTTAATACATAATACTTAACTAACCATGAACTTTACGGAAATATTGGCTACAAACATATTAGGAAATTCTGCCTTAACTATTGTAGGTGGAATTGTTGTTTTCACCGCATTACTTGGATTTTTAAAAATTTTTAGAACAAAATTTCTAACTAAACTAGAAAAAATAACTAAAAAAACAGAAACAGAATTTGATGAGCGTTTAGTAAAAATGATAGAAAACATATCTTCTCTTTTTTATTGGTTTCTAGCCTTCTACTTAACTATTAAGATTGTTGATTTCAATACCAACATAGAAAATATTTTAGATGGTATCTTTTTAGTACTCATTGTTTGGGAAGTATTAAAAATAACTCAAAACCTAATTGAATATGCTCTCAAGAAAACAACAGCTGGTAAGGATGAGACTGTTTTACACGGTTTGAATCTAATAATTAAAATTATTATTTGGTCCACAGGATGTTTACTAGTGCTATCTAATTTAGGATTTAATATTTCTGCTATTGCTGCTTCCATGGGGGTTGGAGGTATTGCCATTGCCCTTGCTGCTCAAAATATTTTGGGGGATTTATTCTCTTCTTTTTCTATTTATTTCGACAAACCCTTTCGTCTAGGAGATTATATTGTAATTGGAACAGACAGAGGAACTGTTCGAAAAATAGGACTTAAAACCACTAGAATCGAAACACTCCAAGGAGAAGAACTTATTGTTTCTAACAAAGAATTAACAGAAGCCAGAATTCAAAACTATAAAAAAATGAAACGGCGTCGAATTTCGTTTAAGTTCGGAGTAATTTACGCCACTCCACTAGTTAAATTGAAAAAAATTCCAGAAACAATAATGAACATAATAGAAAAACAAGAATTAGCTACTCCGCAACGAGCACATTTCCGAGAATTTGGTGATTTTAGTTTAAACTTCGAAGCTACTTATTATATTGAGTCCCAAGATTTTGATGACTATCTCAACACTCAACAAAATATTAACTTTGAAATCAAGCAAGCTTTTGAAAAAGAAGGTATAGAAATGGCTTTTCCAACACAAACATTGTTTGTCAAAAAAGACTAACTGACGTTTCATGGTATAGAATCTACTGAATTTGATGAAGTTTGAGGAAAAATTGAGAAACGGAATAAGCTGTATTGTAGTCATACAGCGTTGAGTATCGGAAATTTTGACGAAAAAATTCGCTAATTCAGTAGATTCTAAATAAAATTTGACAATTTTCCTCTCAACTTTAAACTTCTCCCGTATTTTTGTCTTAATTCTTAACTTACCTAAAAAATGGCAGACAAATTCGACCGATCCAAACCCCATGTTAATGTCGGAACTATAGGACATGTTGATCATGGAAAAACAACTCTTACTGCTGCTATAACTAAAACACTAGCAGAAAGATTACCTTCTAATATCAATAAATTCGTTGCTTTTGACCAAATTGACAACGCTCCAGAAGAAAAAGCTCGTGGTATTACTATTGCGACTTCTCATCAGGAATATGAATCAGAAAATCGTCATTACGCGCATGTCGACTGTCCAGGTCATGCTGACTATATTAAGAATATGATTACTGGTGCTGCTCAAATGGATGGAGCTATCCTAGTAGTAGCTGCAACCGATGGTCCAATGCCTCAAACTAAAGAACACATCCTTCTTGCTCGTCAGGTTGGAGTAAACAGCATTGTTGTTTTCCTCAACAAGTGCGATATGGTAGACGATCCTGAAATGATTGATCTAGTAGAAATGGAAGTAAGAGAAGAACTATCTAAACGAGAATTTGACGGAGACAAAGCCGTAATCATCCGTGGTTCTGCTCTTAAAGCCCTAGAAGATCCGAAAGGAGAATGGGGAGACAAGATTATGGAATTAGTTAAAGCTTTAGACGAAAACATTCCAGAACCAGAACGACCAGTAGACAAAGACTTTCTTATGTCAGTAGAAGATGTTTTCTCAATTAAAGGACGAGGAACTGTTGCTACCGGAAGAATAGAGCTTGGTATTGTGAAAGTTGGTGAAGAGGTAGAAATTGTCGGAATTAAAGACACTCGAAAGGTAGTAGTTACTGGAGTAGAAATGTTCCGAAAACTACTAGACGAAGGACGAGCCGGCGATAATGTTGGATTATTACTTCGTGGTATTGAACGAGAAGAAATTGAAAGAGGACAAGTCCTTGCCAAAGCAGGAACTATTACTCCTCATACAGAATTCGAAGCAGAAGTTTTGATTCTTAAAAAAGAAGAAGGTGGACGACACACTCCTTTCTTCAAAGGATATAAACCTCAATTCTTCATCCGTACTACAGATGTTACTGGGGAAGTTATTCTTCCAGACGGAGTAGAAATGGTTATGCCTGGAGACAACGCTAAATTTAAAGTAACTCTAATCTGCCCAATCGCTCTTAATGAGGGAACTAGATTCGCTATCCGAGAAGGAGGACGAACCGTTGGAGCAGGAGTAGTTACTAAGATACTTAAATAATTAGGTATTAAATTATTGTACATAAAAGAGCGTCCTTGTGATGCTCTTTTTAGTTGTAAATAGTATTAAGTATTTAGTATTTCGGCATATTATGTATTAAAGAAGAATTTTTTATTTAAAATTTTCTTCCTTTATTGAAGATTGAAAACTTATTTCCTTATCCCACGCCTGCCTTGAGCGAAGTCGAATAGGTCCCTTGTTATCTTGTAATCTTTTTCAAAAACTCTTCTACTTCCATTTTCTCATCTTTCTCTTCCCCATACTTTCTAACTGTTACGGTCTTATTTTTTACCTCTTCGTCTCCCACAATCACAGAGAAAGGAATTTTATGGGTTTGTGAATTACGAATTCGTTTTCCAAGAGTTTCTCCAGCATCTTGCAATTCCGCTCTCCCACCAATTTTTTCTATTTGAGATAATAATTCTGTCGCATATTTCTCATGTTCTTTGGCTACAGGCAAAATATGTGCTTGTACCGGCGCACACCAAACAGGCAAGTGTCCAGCGGTATGTTCAATAAGAATTCCAATAAATCGTTCTAATGAACCATAAAGGGCTCTATGAATCATAATAGGACAATGCTTTTGACCATCTTCGCCTACATATTCCAAATCGAACCGTTCGGGCATAGAAAAATCCAATTGTATTGTTCCACACTGCCAAGTTCTTCCAATCGCATCTTTAATATGAAAATCTAATTTAGGGCCATAAAAAGCTCCATCTCCTTCATTAATTTTATATGGTAATTTAGTCTTCTTCATAACTTTCTCTAGGATATTTTCGGAAAAATCCCACATCTTATCGTCTCCAACTCGTTTTTCTGGACGAGTAGAAAGTTCTATTTCATACTCAAAACCGAATCTATCATAAAGAATTTGAGCTAACTCAATTACTTTAGCTATTTCTTGCTCTACTTGATCCTCTCGGCAATAAATATGAGCATCGTCTTGAGTAAAGACTCTTACCCTGAAAAGTCCATGAAGAACACCAGATTTCTCGTATCGATGAACAAGTCCCAGTTCCCCCATTCTTATTGGAAATTCTCGATACGATCTTAATGAATTTTTATAAACCAATATTCCTCCCGGACAATTCATCGGTTTCACCGCATAGGATTGTTCATCTATCTCTGTGAAATACATATTTTCTTTGTAGTGATCATAATGACCACTCATGTGCCATAATTTCTCATGCAAAATTAAAGGCGTTTTTATTTCCTGATAACCAAATTTCTTGTGTTCTTCTTGCCAAAATTCAATGAGTTTATTCATTAAAATCATCCCCTTGGGATGCCAAAACGGAGCACCCGGAGCTTCTTCATGAAAAGAAAATAAATCTAATTCTTTTCCAAGTCGCCGATGATCTCTTTTTTCTGCCTCAATTAAAAGTTGTTCATACGCACCCAGTGACTCTTGGTTTTCAAAAGCTACCCCGTAAATACGAGTAAGCATCGGATTTGTCTCTTTTCCACGCCAATAAGCACCCGCAAGTCGAGTGAGTTTAAACACACCTAATTTCCCCGTAGATTCTAAATGCGGTCCCGCACAAATATCCCGATATACCACTCGTCCACTTGAATCAATGAAATCATACGCAGATATTTCTTCTCCTTTAGCCACAATACCGTCTATAAGTTCTATCTTATATGGATCACCTTTCCAAATTTCTCGTGCTTCTTTTTCTGAAAAAGTTTTTCTGTCTGTCTTAAAATCCTTATTAATTATCCAACGCATTTTTTTCTCAATTTTCTTAAAATCTGCGTCAGATATCTTATGATCTCCAAAATCAAAATCCTGATAGAATTCGGTGTCAGTCCAAGGGCCAACTCCCAGTTTAAGATCTACGTCTGGAAAAGTCATTTTGACCGCAAAGGTCATAATATGACTTCCAGTATGTCTTCGTTTAATACCGATGTCTTCTTTATCCATATAGTAAAATAATACTATTTTTATCTTTTATTGTCATCCCCAACAAATCGTATTTCGTGTTTAGTATTTAAGATTGCTACTTTTGAACTTTAAGACTTTTGAACTTTTAAGCTTTTTCTAGCATATTATAATGTAATACATTATTCTTTTCTTTCTCTAAATTTTCTTTAAAATATTTGTGTTATTTTTCAATTATTATTTTAAAGAATGTCTAAAAAACGTATCGCTATCAACGGTTTCGGAAGAATCGGACGAGCTGCCGCCCGCTTAATTCTATCTGGTCATACTAAAAATTTAGAGCTTGTGGCTATAAACGATCCTTCTAATACTGAAATTTCTGCTCATCTTTTCCAGTTTGATTCTAACTACGGAGTTTATAAAGGAGCTGTTAGCGTAGAAAATGACGGAACTATTATAAATATTGATGGTCAGAAAATTAAAAAATTCACCACTAGGGAAATATCAGAACTTCCTTGGAAAGATTTGGAGATAGATATTGTTATTGATTGTACTGGCGTCTTTAAGACCGCAGAAAAAGCTCAACCCCATCTAGACCAAGGAGCTAAAAAGGTTCTTATTTCTGCTCCTGCTAAAGATACTAACTTCAAAACAATAGTTTTGGGAGTAAACGACGACACTTTAAATGACGATGATAAATTTGTGTCTAATGCTTCTTGTACGACAAACGGACTCGCTCCAATTGCAAAAGTGCTTCATGAGAACTTTGGAATAGAATGCGGATTAATGACCACTATCCACTCTTACACTAGTTCTCAACCAGTCTTGGACTTAGGATGTGGCAAAGACTTAAGAAGAATGAGAGCGGCTGGTCTTAGTATATTACCTACTTCTACTGGAGCCACCAAGGCTGTCGGACTGGTTCTGCCTGAATTAAACGGAAAGTTGTCTGGACTAGCAATTCGTGTCCCAACCTCTACTGTTTCTCTTGTAGATTTAACTATTAAAACTAGCAAAAAAGTAACCGTAGAAGAAGTGAATTCTGCTATAAAAGAAGCTAGTCAAAAAATGCCTCACATTATTGGTTATGAAGAAAGACCACTGGTTTCCGTAGACTTCAAAGGCGATTCTCGTTCTACAATTTTTGATCCTGCCGAAACTACTGTCATTGGTGACTTAGTCAAAGTTCTGTCTGAAACTCTAGGAATGGATGCCT
>CAYWLU010000032.1:0-9292 GCA_964459435.1 uncultured Candidatus Peribacteria bacterium | reverse complement strand
TTCTTTTTAGGAGTTTCTATGTTCAGTAAATCAGCGACACTTTTTTTAGTTAGACTGAGATACATCATTAGAATTCCTAAAAGAATAAGAAGAACTATTCCTATGTTTCCAAGAAGTGAGAAAACAATAATAGCTAGTCCAGAAAAAAAGATAGATCGACGATCAACGGGCAAAGCCATAATTTTCTTTTCTACATTAGTTACTGTGGAGCCAACATTTTCTAAGGCTTGTTTTCCTTTATCTGTAGCTTCGGTGACTGCTTTTTTTGGAGCTGGTTTTTTAGTTACCATATTAAATAGATGAATCAATATTTATTTTATGGTAGAACTCATTGTGATGCAAAGAAATTTTTGGAAAGACCTTAATCGTCCAATTTTAGTGCTAGCTCCGATGGCTGGTTACACAGAAAGTCTCTTTCGAAGAATGGTACGAGAAATAGAGCCTTCTGTGGTATTAGTGTCAGAATTAATTTCTGCGGAAGCTCTAAAAAGAAAGAACGAAAAGACGATGCGTTTGGTTTCTTTTTACAAGACAGAAAAAACAAATTTTTGTATTCAGATTTTTGGTTCCAAACAAGAATCTTTTATTGAAGCCATAAAAGTTATAGAAGAATTAGGAGCAGATGGAGTAGATCTTAATCTCGGATGTCCTTCTCCTAAAGTTGTTAATTCTGGTAATGGATCTGCTTTATTGAGAGATCCCCGTTCTACAACTAAGCTAATAGAATCTTTGGTTAAATCTACGAAATTGCCAGTGTCGGTAAAAATGAGACTGGGATTCTATGATGATACAAATTTAATAGAAGTAACGAAGGGCTTCGAATCGGCTGGAATTGCCGCTTTAGCTATTCATGGACGAACTACTAAACAAAAGTTTGAGGGAAATGCTAACTGGGAAAAAATTTATAAAGTAAAAGAAAATCTCAAAATTCCTGTGATTGGAAATGGAGACATTACGACCGTAGAGGAAGCGACAGAGAAATTACGAAACTTAGACGGGATTATGATTGGGAGAGCATCTTTAAAGAATCCTTGGATTTTTAAGCAGTGCCGAGAAGCTTTTAATGGCGAAAAAATATCTGAAATTCCAAGTTTAAAAAAACAACTAGAATTTTTATCTCGTCAGGCGAAATTATCAGTAGAATTTAAGGAAGAAAAATGGGCAATGATGGAAATCAGAAAACATTTAGCTAATTTTGTTCGTGGTATTCCTGGAGCAGGGAAATACAGAGATAAGTTGATTAGGGTTTCTACGCTAGAAGAGATGGAGGAGGTGTTTTCAATGATTAACCCTGTAAAATAATCCCGATTTATCGGGGATTCCTGCTTTGTAGGATTTCACGGGGTAAACGAAGAGTGAATATTTCAAGAAAGTTGCTTGACAAATATAGTATAATAATGTATATATAGAACATGTTTAGAAGAAAAATATTAATATTTTTATCTTCTAGATTGAAATTTGAGAAAATGTTCTTTTTAATAAAAGCAGAGGAGTCATTATGAATATTAATGACAAGATTTTCATAAGTTGTTCGGTTGGATCGGGTGCTGTTGCCCTGATCTTTTCGCCAGAGACAGAGCTGGCGATTGGGTATATGACCATAGTTATGACCATATCGATGGTTATTGCTCTAAAGAAGGCGTTCAAAAAGGTCTGAGACATTAGATATTTTCTCATAGTGTGCTCGAGGTAAGGATTTTTTATCTTTTACCTTGAGCACACAAAACACATTATTCTTTGTTAGAAGATGTTTTTTTAATGTAGTAATGCAATAATTGTTGACAAAATTTCCTATATTCCTAAAACATCAACGATGACTGAAAAATATACCAATAATAACAATACAGAAAGAAGGATTGTTTTTTCTCGTATTACACCAGCAGAAGATAAAAAAGCTGCGTTTCGAGGGGATGTTTTTCGTTGTATAGTTCCAAAAAAATCGCGTCCAGGTGTTCGTGAGTATTTTAATAAATTTGGAGAGAAGGCATTGAAAGTGATTGGTTATAATTCTTATGAAAAATAAGAATTTATTAGTAGTTTAAATTTATTATAAACTTGATTTTCTTCTCCTAAAATTTATTCTCTTATTCCTCAATTAATTAATAAAAAATGAGATTTATAAAACGAATTTTCCTGTTTCTAGTGGTCAATATTGCGATTATTTTTATTCTCACAACCATTGTGAGTGTCTTTGGTATTAGTCCATATCTAACTCCTTACGGATTAAACCTTACTTCACTAGCAATTTATTCCGCCATTATCGGTTTTGCGGGTAGTTTTATTTCTTTGTTTTTGTCCAAGGTGATGGCGAAATGGATGATGAAGGTGCAAGTAATTAAATCTGCTAAAGATCCGCACGAAGCTAAATTAGTGCAAATAATTTCCAATATTGCCCAAGGGTTACATATGAAGATGCCAGAAGTTGGAATTTATCCTTCTATGGAAGTAAATGCTTTTGCTACTGGTTGGTCTAAGAATCATTCTTTGGTAGCAGTTTCAGAAGGACTTTTACGAGAAATGAATGATTCGGAACTTGAAGGAGTTCTAGCTCACGAAATGGCTCATGTGGCTAATGGTGATATGGTTACAATGACTTTGGTTCAAGGTATTATGAATACCTTTGTTATTTTTGCGGCGAGAGTTGCAGCTTATGGAGTAAGTAAATTTTTATCTAACAATGAACAGATTGGTTATTTCTCATACTACTTAATTTCAATCTTGTTCCAGATTATTTTTGGAATTTTAGCTTCCACGATTGTTTTTGCTTTTTCTCGGCATAGAGAGTTTAGGGCAGACATGGGGGGGGCGAAGTTTGTTGGTAAACAAAAGATGATTGCGGCTTTGCAGAAATTAGAACATCTAACTAATAGAATAGATGTTAGACAAAAATCTATGGCAACGATGAAGATTTCTGACAAACCCAAAAGAATGCTTCTTTTTTCTAGTCATCCGCCTTTGAGTGTGCGGATTGAGAGATTGCAGAAAGCGTCGATATCTTAGACCCCGTAGTTCAACGGATAGAATGTCAGTTTGCGGAACTGATGATCCAGGTTCGATTCCTGGCGGAGTCACCACGGTAAATTTATACCCTCTGAAAGAGGGTGGGAATTTGGCGATGGAAGTCGCGAGGATGAGAACCTAGGTTCGATAGGACGAAGTGAGGAAAGGGGGGAACTTGCTCACAATTTCTGAACGAGGAACTCACGCAGAGGGCGAAGCCCTCAAGTATTCCTGGCGGGGTCACCATCTAAAGATTTTCTTTACCTCTTGTGAGAGAGGAAAGTTTTTAAAAAAAATGCGGGACGAGAATGAGAGAATTTCCTGGCGAGATATTTCGTTTACATATTCGAATACATATTCGTTTACGTAAACGAATTCATCCACCCCTCGTATTGAGTTAGGTTTTTACGCACAAGATTCCGCTCGTCGAGGATAACGAACTGCGTTGAATTTATTCATAAGCAAGTGAGTGACGCAGATGATTAGCGAAGCGTCACAAGCCGGAATGACTAGTTAAGGTTTTATCCTAGCAAACTTTCGTTTTCCGACTTTAAGGATTTTTTCTTTGTCTATTTTTACAATTAAGTTTGGCTCAGTGATTTTGTTGTCTCCGAAAGTTACACCACCGCCTTTAATAAGCCTGCGAGCTTCTGAGGTTGAAGGGGCAAATTTAGTTATACTTGTTATAAGATCAAGAATACTGATTTCTTTTTTGCCAATTTCAAACTCTTTCATGTGTTCTGGAGCTTCTTTCTTCACAAATTTAGTCACAAAATCGTCATAAGCCTTATCGGCAGATGTTATATTATAATATAACGCCACAATGGTTTTAGCTAAATGAACTTTGGCATCACGAGGACTTTTTTTGATTAACTTTTTCATTTCAACCAAATCTTCATCGGTGCAAAGTTCAAAGTATCTCATCATTAAATTGTCTGGAATGGACATGATTTTGCCAAACATTTCGTTTGGTTCGTCGTCTAAGGCTATATAGTTACCTAAAGATTTGGACATTTTCTCAATACCGTCTAGTCCTTCTAGAATTGGCACAGTAAGGATATCTTGTTGTACTTTGCAGTCGTATTTTTTTTGCAGATCTCTTCCGACTAGTATATTAAATAATTGATCTGTTCCTCCGATTTCTACATCACATTTTAGCATTACAGAGTCATATCCTTGCATAATAGGATAGAGAAGTTCATGCATTCTTACACTACAGTTTTTCTTTAATCGTTCCTGAAATTCTTCTCTTTCAAAAATTTTAGAACCAGAATTATGAGCACATAATTTTATAATTTCTTCGAAATTCATTTTTTCAAACCAATCTCGATTATTTCTGAGTTCTATTTTGTCTAAATCTAATACTTTCCCAGCTTGCTTTAGGAAATCCTTAGAATTGTCTTCTACTTGTTTAAGGGTTAAAGGAGGGCGAGCTTCATTTTTTCCTGTGGGGTCTCCAATAGTGGCGGTAAATCCACCAATAAGAAGAATCACCTGGTGTCCAGCATCTTGGAATTGTCGTAATTTACGCAGTACTACTGCATGTCCTAAATGTAAATCACTGCCAGTAGGATCAATTCCTAGTTTTATTCGTAATTTTTTTCCAGACTTTAATTTTTTTTCTAAATTTTCTTTAACAATAACATCCACGACTCCGCGAGTTAAAAGTTCGTTTATTTTTTTTATATCGTTCATTTTGCTACAATTTATCCATGAAGATTGTGCCCGAAATGTTTGCGAAAATCAATTTTAGGGCTCTTAAAAGCGAACTTTGGTTTTGGGTTGGGTTTGGCTTGTTTTTGTATGGAGTTGGAAGGTTGCTAGATCGGGAGATTTTTTCTGTTTTGGAAAATATTCATTGTGAGAGCTTGGATCAGTTCATTGTATTTCTTACCGAAAATTTAATTTGGTGGGTTTTAATTATTTTTGCGCTAACTACAGGTTATAGACTATGGACTAGTCCAGAAAAACAAACAAAACTACTTCCGGCTTTTTTTGCTTTAGTGGTTAGTGGAATTCTGGCTTTTACTTTTAAGTCTGTTTTTGATATTCCTCGTCCTTATTTAGTTATGGATTTAATTCCTTTGGTGGAGGAAACAACACCTGGATTTCCTTCTGCTCATACTGCGATTGCTTTTGCGTTACTTATTCCTTTTTTAAGGATATCCAAGTTTATTGGTTTTGCGTGGCTGGCTTTTGCTTTACTTGTGGGACTGGCTCGGATTTATGAAAATGTACATACGCCGTCAGATATTGCTGGGGGAATATTTTTAGGAGGAATTGTGGGAACTTATTTTTCTCATCCAGAAACAAAAAAGGTTTTAGAAGTTCTTTGGCAAGAATTAGAGTTCAGGAGACAGAGTTTCCATTTTATAGCGGGATTTTTAGCTGTATTTGCCCATTGGGCGGGGTTTTTAAGATTAAGGTGGATTGCTGTTTTCCTTGTGGTGGGACTGCTTATTTCTTATCTTTCTCAACATCGAAAATTACCTTTTATTCATTGGATTTTGAAACTTTTTGATCGTCCACGGGATAAAAATTTTCCGGGGAGAGGAGCTTTTTATTTTCTTTTAGGTGTCTTTTTAACTTTTTTAATTTTCCAAGGAGAAAATATTCGTATTGCTTATGCGGCGATTTTAATTCTTTCTATTGGAGATTCTTTTAATAAGCTTTTTTCTAGCAAGGTTCCAGGAAGATTTAAGTTTCCTTGGAATCCGAGAAAGAATTGTTTAGGAGTCGCTTTTGGAATTACTTTAGGAACTTTGGCGTCTCAGTTTTTTGTGCCATTGCCAGCGGCTTTTCTCGCTTCTTCGTTTGCGATCATGTTTGAAACTGTTCCTTGGCGGGTAGGAAAGTTTTATTTAGATGACAATATTTCAGTGCCATTGCTTGCGGGGGGAGTTCTTTGGGCACTTATGTAATGGAGAATGAAGAACGTAGAATGGAGAATATAAAAATTATATTATAATATGCCAAAAGAATTGACAAAAATTATAATCTCTGTAAATAGGGTGAGATTTTTATGAAAATAGGAGAATGTTTTCGGGAAAGGCTTGAATCTTCGATAGAAGGGAAACTTTTGAATAGAGAAGAAGGGATACAAGCTATTAGAAATCTTATTGAAGAATTAAATGGTGTTACGAATGTTAATTTTAATTCGGGTCATTTTGATGAAACATTATCTTTTACTCAGCTCAATTTAAATCAAATAACAGAAAAAACTAAAAATTTATTAGGGATGGTTATGGGGATGGCTAATTACAAAGAATATGATCCAAACGAGGGAAAAAGAGATTGGACTCATAATCCGCGTTATCAGGTAACAAGATTATTACAATTTTTGCTTAAAACGTTGGAAGATAAGGATTCTTTTGAAGATTTTGAATGTACAATAAAAGGGCTGAACAAATTTATGACAAAAGAAGAGATAGCTTTAGAGTTGGTTTTAACTAATGCTATAGAGGAGGGCATAAATATTGTGTTTGATGTTTTCTTTTCAGAAGAATTACAACAAAAAAAGAGTCTGGAAATAATGTTATTATTAATTCTTCCAGAAAGGTGTTCTAGAAAGATAGCTAGTATTATTGGAGAAGAAAAATAACTTATTTTTTTTCTAACATTTTAGCCAAAAACTGTCCGGTGGAGCTTTTAGGATTTTTGGCGACTTCTTCTGGAGTACCAATGGCAATTACTTGTCCTCCCAGATTTCCTCCTTCTGGACCCAAATCAATTAACCAATCACAGGACTTAACGACATCTAGGTTGTGTTCAATGATAATTACAGAATTTCCTTTATCTACTAGTTTTTGTAAGACAGATAGAAGTTTTTTGACATCTGAGAAATGTAAGCCAGTAGTTGGTTCATCTAGAATATAAACTGTTTGTCCTGTGGCTTTTTTCATAAGTTCAGTGGCAAGTTTTACTCGTTGGGCTTCTCCTCCGGACAGAGTGGTAGCACTTTGTCCTAGTGTTATATATCCCAAACCTACTTCTTCTATGGCTTTTAGTTTGTGTTCTATTTGCGGAAAGTTTTCAAAGAATTTTACAGCTTCTTCTACGGTCATGTGTAGAATGTCAGAAATGGATTTTCCCCGATAAGTAATTTCCAAGGTTTCTTCGTTATATCGGTTTCCCTGACAAGTTTCACAGGGAACATAAACATCTGGTAAAAAATGCATTTCTATTTTTTTGATTCCGTCTCCGCCACAAGTTTCACATCTTCCACCTTTTACATTAAAACTAAATCGTCCAGAATTATATCCTCTTACTCTGGCCTCTGGAGTGGCAGAAAAAACTTCGCGGATATCTGTAAAGACTCCGGTATATGTAGCAGGATTAGAACGAGGAGTTCTTCCAATAGGACTTTGATCAATAGAGATTAGTTTGTCTAATTGTTCCATACCTATAACTTCATCATGAGCGCCAGATGGTTTTTTTGCTCGATTAAGTTCGCGAGCTAAGGTTGGTACTAAAATACGGTTAATTAAGGAGCTTTTTCCAGATCCAGATACTCCTGTTACTCCGACGAGAATTCCTAAAGGAATATCTACATCTAAATTCTGCAAATTATTTTCTCTAGCTCCTTTAATTAGTAATTTTCCAATGGGTCTTCTTCTAATAGGCGGAATAGCAATTGATTTGCGATCAAAAAGAAAGTCAGCGGTTTCTGATTTGGCTTCTTTCATTTTAGATAAAGTGCCTGAATAGACCAGATTTCCACCGTGCATTCCAGAACGGGGACCAATTTCAATAATATGATCTGCAGTACGAATCGTTTCTTCGTCGTGTTCGACGACAATAACGGTATTGTCTAAATCTCGCAGATGTTTAAGGGTTTCGATGAGCTTGCCATTATCTCTTTGATGAAGACCAATAGAGGGTTCGTCTAGAACATAAAGTACTCCTTGTAATTGAGAACCAATTTGTGTAGCGAGTCTAATTCGTTGAGCTTCTCCACCTGATAAAGTATTGGCAGCTCTAGATAAATTCAGATAAGCGAGTCCAACATTTTCTAAAAATCCCAAACGATCGATAAGTTCTTTTTGAATAGGCTTTATAATATTTTGATTTTCATTAGTAATATCTAATTTCTTAATCCATTTTTTTACTTCTGGAACAGCCATAGTAGTAATATCTGCTATGGTTTTTTCAGCTAAAAAAACGTTTCGACCGTAGACATTTAAACGAGTTCCATCACAAGAGGCACAAGTTGTTTCGGTCATAAATTCATTTAATTTTTTGCGGACAAAATCAGAATCTGATTCGTTGTATCTTTTTTCTGTTTGGGCAATGACTCCTTCGAATTTTGAGTCAGTAGAATGACCATGAAAAGCTCCGTGAAGTTTTACATGGAATTCTTCATTTCCAAATCCATTAAAAATTTTGTCTAAAATTTCTGGTTTAATTTTGGAAACGGGTTTGTCGATGGAGAATCCGTGTTTATTTCCAATAGATTCTAATAAAGAAAAGTACCAATGTTGAGTGTTAGTACCAAGAGAAGCCCAAGGTAAAATACCTCCTTCTCTAATAGATAAATTAGGACTGAGGGAAGTTTCTTTATCTACTTTTAATCTGTAGCCTAATCCATGACAATCTTCACAGGCTCCATGAGGAGAATTAAAAGAGAAAAGACGAGGTTCAATGGGAGGAAAAGAAAAACCAGTATCTGGGTCTGCTAAATGTTCTGAGAATAAAAAATCTTTATTATCACTTATTCGATGAGCAATAATAATTCCTTCACCAAATTTAAGAGCAGTTTCAATAGAGTCTAAAACTCTAAGGCGATCATCATTTTTTTCTTCTATCCGGTCTCCGGATTTTAATTTAACGAATTTTTTAGCGTAATCTGTTTTAGTTAAACGATCAACGACGACTTCAATGTCATGTTTTTTCTGAGGATCTAGGTCGATATCTTCGTTAATAGTCACAATATGGCCATCTATTCGGAGACGCACAAAACCTGCCTTTTGGATTCTCTCCATAGCATGATGATGTTCTCCTTTTTTCCCCCGGATAATCGGAGCAAGAATCATAAATTTTTCATCTTTTTTCCATTCATTAAGGGAATCTAGAATTTGACCAGGGGTTTGTTTCTGTAAATGACGACCATTCTCAGGATTAATAGGAGTACCAACTTTAGCAAAAAGAAGTCTTAAGTAATCGTACATTTCAGTTACAGTTCCTACTGTAGATCTGGGATTACGGGGGGCGGATTTTTGGTCAATAGAAATAGCGGGACTTAGTCCATCGATAGAATCTACCTCTGTTTTTTCCTGTAATTGGAGAAATTGAC
>CAYWLU010000031.1:0-9378 GCA_964459435.1 uncultured Candidatus Peribacteria bacterium | reverse complement strand
ATCTGACCAATCTATTTTAAAACTCTTTCCATAGTCTCGGAAAACTACCGTATCAGAATGAATTCCTTTTTCTATTTTTCCTAATTCTGTTTGTTGCAGTTGTTTAGCAATATCTAAAGCAATATCTAGGCTATTATCTCCTCCAGAGAGGATTACTCTCTGGGGGAATACTTTGGCATCTAGCCATTTTTGGATGTTAGTGGGGATCATTTTGTGGGATTTTCACAGTTTCTTATTTCTTTTTGTGAATAAGCTTCCTATCTAAGAACCAAAGAATAAGAACAATTGGCATCCAGATTGGAATGTAAACTACAACTTTAATTAGCTTGTCTAAGATTCCTTGAGAACTTTGGATGAGAGCGTTAACAGATATCTTCCATGATTTAGTTACATTCCAGTGTGGATTAGCAACATCTCCAATTTGTGTTTCTGGACGCAAAGAAAGATGAAGAGTTGAGTAAGCTACATCTGTATCTCGACGATTTTGAGATCGTTCTAGATTCTCTATTTGTGTTTGGACGCTGGCTAGTTCTCGGTCAATAGATAACACGTCTCCTAATTTGTCTGTTTTTCTTTCCATCATTTCTCTCAAACGGTCTCGACGAGCTATGAGATTTTCTAATCTATTTTCTGTGTCTTGGTACTGAGCAGTAATATCTGAGATATTAAAATTCTCTGCTTTTTTTACTCCTAATTCGGTAAGAAGAGTGACAACCTCTTCTAGTTTTTCTGCAGGAACTCTAGTAGTGAGATTGTAAGCAAGAACTCCTGGACGAGCTTCCCAAGAATTTAGGCTAGTAACTGCTCCCCCCGTGTTTGCTATAATAGTTTCGGATTTTGTTCTAGCTTTTTCTGTATCAAATACCTCTAAATCTAAACTACCATTCTTCACAATCTTGCGGTCTTCTGCATCTGGAATGAAGTTGTTTTCCATAGGAGGCATTATTCCTCCTCTACCTCGACCAAAAGACATCATCTTTGCTTGAGGCCTAGCCATTTCTGACATAGCCATATCTTCGTCATAACTAACAGATTGGCCTGTTACATTATAATGTATGGGATTGTTTCCAGAAAAAAGCCACCATCCACCTAAAACTAGGATGATAACTAGAAGTAAATTATGAGTAACGAGATTATTTACACGACGCCATATAGATTCATTTTTAGGCATTTTTATATAGGTTAAAAAACACCAAAACATTACCTTGATAATTTAGTGAGTCAATATGAATTTATCCTCATTTACTTTGAAATCTTCGATTTCGCAAATTTCGTATGACGTCTAGTGCGCTCCTTCGGAGCTGGAAAAATAAAGTTTTCCCTTAATAATTTCGAAGAAATTATTATCGCATTCTGGTATAGGGGGATAAAAAAACTGAGGTGGAGGAGCGACTTTGTTTGGAAATAAGAGGTTCCTTCTGCTCTACGAAAACATTTCCATCTAAAATAAGATATAATTCCATAGTTTCTTAAAGATTATCTACAGAATTTTCCCAGTTTTTTATAAAAATTTTCTCTAGAATCTACTAATAAAAACAGAATTTCTTTTTTGTCGGGACTCATAGTGTACCCAATGCGATAAGAATTTCCTTTATAGGAAAAGTTCTTGCTTCTAATTTGGTATTTACGGAAAGGATGTTCTAGAAGTTTTCCAGTTAAAGGGTCCTTAGCAATAGAATCTATAGATTTTTGGATAAGACTATAAAGGTCTTGATCTTTTATCTTTTTAATAAACTTCTGAACCTTTTTGTGGAAAACAGGTTTCATTTTTTGTTTTTGGTAAAGACATCATCATATTCTACAAAATTTTTATTGTTTTCGTAGTCTAATAAGGATTCTGTAACTTCTTGATCAAATTCAAGGTCTACTGGCTCTATTTTAAAGATGGCTTTAGAGCGGTTAACTATGGTAATAGAAAATCCTTTTTCTACGAGTTTCTGATATTTTGGAAAGTTCGTTCTAAATTCTTTGGAACCGACCACTAGGGTATTCATTTTAAATAAGTTACACTTAAAGTATAATTTAAAGATTACTTCAAAGCAAATGAAAATTATAAAAACCTGTTTGACTTACTACTCAGTAATACCGTATAATAAATACGGTTTAATCTTAAAATATGAATACCACAGTTAAGACTAGTGTTTCCATCCGCAAAGATTTATGGACGCTATTAAAAGAAAAAACTAACAAGAGTAGTATAATTAATACTGCTTTGGAGATATTTTTTGATAAAGAAGATTTTTTGAATCAGGCAGAAAAAAAATACTGGAAAAACGTAGAGACTTCTCTTGAAGCAAAAAATGGTGAATATAAATCACTAAATTCTGGAGGTAAGGAAATAACAGAAGATCTTTTAGAGAAAGAGTTATGGAATTAGTTATTTCTAAACGATTCCAAAAAAATGCTAAAAAAATAGTGCAAAACAAACAAGGCCTTAAGAAGAAAATAAACGAGTGTTTAATTAATTTTTCTGTTAAAGGAAAAAAATCTGATTTTTATAGAAAATCTCTTAAAGGGAAATGGTATGGATATGAAGAATTGCAAGTAGGGGGAGATATTAGGATTATTGTTCGTATTCATCCAGAAAAACAGGAAGTGGTATTAGAAGACATTGGTACACATTCTCAGCTAAATTTATAACTTGATCACTAATTTGATTTTCCTCCTAAATTCATCACAATTGTTGTGATGGCTAAAGTTAAAATTGTGTATGGAACAACTGGAGGAAACACAGAACTTGTTTGTGAGAAAATCGCTATGGAATTAGAGAAAAAGAAACACAAAGTTTCTTTAGAAAGAATAGAACTTTGTGATTTCACCAAAATAACAGATTGTGACTTTCTTATTCTTGCCTCTCCTACCTATGGTCATGGACAATTAGAAAAGAACTTTACTAGGTTTTGGGTAAGGCTCGACAAAGTAAAACTCAATAAACTACCGTGTAGTGTTATAGCTTTAGGGGATCCTACTTATGAATTAGATTATTTATTAGAATCTGCCAATATTTTGACCGAGTTTGTTAAAACACACGGTGGAGTGATGGCATTAGAACCATTAAGGATTGTTAAGAATCCTTTACTGTATTTTGGTAAATTTGTATCTTTGTGGACTGATAAGTTAACAAAACTTTTAACGAAATGAATAGAACTAGATTAAAAATAGTCGGACAAAGTGGATCTGGCCTCCTTACGGTCGGAGAACTTGTGTCTAAAGGACTACAAGCTCTGGGTTTTGAGATTTGTACAGATAGAGAATATCCCTCTCTTATTAAAGGAGGCACTTCTTGTTTTACGATTAATTTCTCCACGAGTTCTATTAAGGCTACATCTAAAGTAGCAGATATTTTGGTAGCTATAGATAAAGCTTGTTTGTTGGAATATTTTTCAACTTTAAAAGAACAAGGGATTCTTATTCATGGATATGAGAAACTAACGGGAATAAAAAACATTTTAGATCAAGCCAAAAAACAAAAGATTAAAGTAGTAGATATCCAAGCTAGAGAAGTAGCAGAAAAGAATGGTGGAACCGCAATGATGACCAACATTATTCTTACTGGAATGACTTGGGGAGTATTGGGGTTAGATATTAAGGTGTTAGAGAAACTAGTTAACAAGAGATTTGCCAAGAAGCCTTGGTTAAAAGTTGCCCTTAAGTGTCTAAAGGCAGGATTTAAGGAGGTAGATAAAAAGGAAGCTTTAAATGTAAAACCACCAAAAAAGAAAACAAAGAATATTCTTCTAGATGGAAATTACGCTTTATCTTTGGGAGCAGTTCATGCGGGGATGAGAGCTTACATTGCTTATCCAATGAGTCCGGCTAGTTCCATTCTTACCCATATTTCTCTTATGGCTAAAGATACAGGAGTTTTAGTAAAACAAGCAGAAGATGAAATCACGGCCGCCCAAATGGTAGTTGGAGCTTCTTTTGCAGGAACGAGAAGTATGACCGCAACTTCTGGGGGAGGTTATGATTTAATGACCGAAACAATTTCCTTGGCGGGGATCATAGAAAACCCACTGGTTATAGTTTGTGTCCAGCGCCCTGGACCAGGAACAGGTCTTCCTACCTGGACCGGACAAGGAGATCTTAATATGGTCACTTATTCTTCTCACGGAGAATTTGCCCGGATAATCCTATCTGTCTCAGATCCAACCGACGCTTTTGAATTAATCCAACACGCTTTTAATCTGTCAGAGAAATACCAGACACCAGTAATAGTACTTTCAGAAAAACTTATCGCTGAAGCTCAAATCACTGTTCCAATCTTTGATCTCAGGAAGATAAAGATAGAAAGAGGACTGGTAACAGGAAAAGATCTAGGGAAATTAAAAATGTCAGATAGATACAAGATAACCAAGAATGGGATTTCTCCTCGTTGGTTACCAGGAAGTAATGGTCCCCATTACTTTGCTAATGGTGATGAACATAACGAAGAAGGATGTATAGATGAGAGTGAGGAAGCAGGCGAAATGTATGCCAAAAGAATGCGGAAAGTGGACACTATTAGGAAAGAATTACCAGATCCGGAAGTTTTTGGAGCCAAAAAAGCCAAGATTTCTTTTATTGGTTGGGGTAGTTCTAAAGGAGTGATGCAAGACATCATTGCAAACAACAAAGACGTTAATTATCTGCACGTTACTTATCTCCACCCCCTTAGAACCGAGAAGATTAAGAAGTTTATGAAAGAGAATAAGAATGTTCACCTTATAGAAGGAAACTACGAAGGACAATTAGGTAATAAGATAGAAGCAGAGACAGGTAATAAATTTAAAGGAAAATTCCTTAAATGGAATGGAAGGCAATTCTTCCTAGAAGATGTAGAGGAATATATAAAAGATAAGTCTAAAAGTCTAAAAGTCTAAAAGTTAAAGTTATATATTATGGACAAAAAAATACTTGAAGCATTACAAAGAAAAGCAGACAAAGTTTGTCAGCTAGATACCAAGCAAGCAATGAATTGGTGTGGTGGTTGTGGTAATTACGGAATCCAGAATGCTCTCAAAAGAGCTATTGCTTTAGAAAATATAGAAAAGAAAGATTTGCTCCAGTGTTTCGACATAGGGTGCAATGGTAATGAGGCAGACAAAGTAGAATGTTATACAATACATGGACTTCATGGACGAGTTATTTCTTTGGCCGCAGGAGCAAAGATAGCTAATCCTAAATTAAAAGTAATTGCCTCAGCGGGAGATGGAGCAGTCTTTTCTGAAGGTGTTAACCATTTAGTACATGCAATAAGAAGTGATTATCCAATCCTTTTCTTGCTTCATGATAATGAGAACTATGCTTTAACTACTGGACAGGCAACTTCTACTACCCAAAAAGGACACAAAAGAAATGGAACCCCGGATGGTGCAGTTGTAGAGCCTATAAATCCTTTGCAATTTGTTTTGAGTCTCAATCCTTCTTTTGTAGCTCAAACACTATCTGCAGACGTAGATCATATGACCAAGATTTTCCAAAAAGCTTTGCGTCATAAAGGATTTGCTTTTGTAGAAATTTTGCAGACTTGTCCTACTTACAACAAACTTTGTCCAAATGAATGGTATATGAAAAGAGTTTTTGAAGTTGAAAAGCTAAAAAAATATAATAAGAAAGATATTTGGGAGGCTAGGAAAATAGTAGATAAACCTGATAAGTTTCCTATTGGGGTAATTTACGAAAATCCGCAGAAACAGAGCTATTTAGAGACTGTTCCGCACCGAGAAAAATATAAAACCACCCTGACAGAAGAAGTGGCTCATACGGATATAACTAAGTTTTTACGAGATTTGTAAAGTTGTTTTTAGAAAACTTTTTTACAATTTTGAAAAAACAGATAAAATTCTTAAGAATGCCAAATAAAAATAAAAAAAGATTTCTCAATGAGAAAGTATTTCCTTTTGGAAAAGGGATTGTTTTTGGTTTAGGGATTTTAGCCATAGGACTGGTTACTGCTCAAGTGGATATTAATTTTGCCAATTTTTCATCTGGAGGACTTGTAACTGCAGATAATTTTAATCGTCTTGTTGATGTTTTGTGTGGAATACATAATGACGAAGGGAATATTGGTATTGGAACAGAAGAAGGAGATATAACCGAAAAATTACAAGTAGGAGGGAATATGTTAGTTACTGGAAACTTAACAGCTAGTAATTTAAATGCTGGAGCAGATGTAACCATTAATGGTAGTTTAAAAGGAATAAACACTGGTCTTTGTGACGAAGGACAAGCTATGAATGGTTTTGTGGATAACGAAATTTCTTGTGTAGATCTGCCAACAGATCAGCCATATGTAAGACTTTTAGCGAATGGAGATAATAATACTACGGAGATTAATTATAATAATCAGGTTGTTTTAACATGGACTAATTTTGGTGTAGATGAAGAAGGATGTTTTATGGATGGAGGAGAATTTAGTTTTGTAGCAGTTGATCCAGATGACGAGGAGGGAATACAAACAACCAATTTAACTAGCAACACTAATTATACTTTATTATGTGCTCGAGCAGATGGGCAGATGATGTCAGATACTGTAGAAGTTGTAATTACTGGTGGTCAAATGCCTACAGTTAGTCTTGAGGTTACAGGAGCTAATCCAATAGGTTTTAATGGATCAACAACTTTAAGTTGGGCTTCAGAAAATGCTGATACTTGTCAGATTAATTGTTATGGAGATTGTGACCAGGATTGGGTTGATTCTTTGAACAATGCAACCAATGGGACAAATGTTCAAACAGAAAGTTTAATTGAAAACACTACTTATAGTATTTATTGTAACGGTGATGGTGGAATGTCTAATACTGCTTATGTTGATATAGAGGTTGAGGGGCTTGGTGCAAGTATTATGGTTAATTGGGGAGAGGAATATTTGATTGGACAAGGGGGGGAAGTTCCAACAATTACGAGTTTTACGGTGGATGACAATGAGATTATTGCTGGAGAAAGTACTAATATTCGTTGGAATTCGGATGGTGGTAGTTGTTTGATTAATAACGGGGCTGATGTTTATCAGCAAAGTGGGACAGGTTCAATGTCTACTGGAAATTTAGATTCTAATGTTAACTTTACTATAGTGTGTTTGAATGAGAATTATAATCCGCCCACAGGAAGTGAAGAAGAAAGTTTATTTATAACAGTGCTTTCTCCGCAAGTTGAACTTATTGCTACTCCAGAAGTAGTAGATGATTGGACTTGGGAAGGATATAATATCAGTGGACAAGCACAAATTCATTGGGAGGTACGAGATATGCTTAGTTGTTATGGAGACGACTTTGGACATTTAGAAATTGCAGAAGATGGCACAGGGTCTGGGATTTTGCCAATAGAATATGTTTACACTCGAATGGATCAAAATATGCCGGATTATATTGATTATGCTATCAATTGTCGAGATACAGACCAACAAGAAGTGATAGAAACAGTTAGAATAAATTTATCTCCAACAATTAATTTTAGAGCTGTAGATCATACTGGTTACGAGGACGGTTATCCTTATCTTGGTTGGATGGCATTTGGTGGAACTTGTACAATGACAGAGGGAGGAGGGTCTCCAGTGGCGGTAGACAATAATTATTGGGGATATTGGAGTGAGGCTACTCCCATGGGATTAGGAGAACACTCTTATGAGTTGGAATGTTCTAATGCTAATGGAAATGTTTCTGTGACAGATTCTATTTTGGCTGTAGAAAAACCGGTAATAACAAATTTCTCACTTAGTCCTATTTCTATCCGAAGTGGAAGACAGACCACCATAAGCTGGAATACTGAAAATATACTTACGGGAAGTTGTCGGGCTTATTGGGGGGGAAATGACTACGAACAGAATCTTCCCGATAATGCAAATGAGAGAGAGCAAACGGTTACCTTTGATGCTTATGACCAACACAAAGATTTTTATCTCCTTTGTGATGGTCTAGCTGGTAGGTATGACGGTGGTATTTTTGGAGCAAAAGTTCGTATATGTAATGATTCCTATGATGGTAATTTGTGTGGAGAATCTTGTTACGGATTAGATTGTATTATTGGGGAATAATCCATTATATTATAATATAATAAAAATGTTTAAACCAAATCAAAACAGAGATAAAAAATCCTTTCAAAAGGGAATGTTCTTTGGTTTGGGAATTATGATTGCGGGACTTTCTTATGCGGTAGTTGCTTCTTTGACTATAAAAGAGAAGGAAGACGATGCTAATTATTCATTAATGGCAGCAGAATTTAATCAATTTTCTGGAGTTCTTCAGGGAATTAGAATTGACGATGACGATGACGATGACAAGGTTGGAATTGGTATAGATCCTACAGAAAAATTACATGTTGCAGGAAATATTTTGGCTACAGGAAGTTTAACTGTTAATGGAAATATAGGATTAAGTGGTGAAGTAGATGTAGAGGGTACGCTCTCTGCTCACAATCTTCGTTCTAAGTGTGAAGAAGGTTTCGTTTTACAAGGATTTAATCAAACCACAGGAGACCTTGTTTGTGTTTCGGTAGAACAGTGAAATCTCTAATATTAAAATATAATTTAAAATTAAAATGCAGAACAAAAAAGAATTTTTTAGAAAAATAATATCTCTCTCTAGAGGAGGATTATTTTTTGTTTTGGGGATTTTAATTGCTGGAATTGGTTACGCAGTTGTAACTTTAACCGTTGGCGAAAAGCAAGATTATCAAAGCGATATTGATGCGGGAAAATTGCGATCTAGCGAATTTAATAACTTGCTTGATTTAGCTCGACCGTTTGTTAATGACGAAGGCAATATTGGTATCGGAATTGATCCAACAGCTAAATTACATGTCGATGGGAGTGTTATTGCTACGGGAGATATGATTTCAGACTCTAATGTTATTGTAGGAGGTAATATGACCACAGGAGAAGATATTTTTTTACCAGACGATCTTTGTGAGGAAGATTATGTTATGGATGGTTTCAATGAAGACGGTAGTATTTCTTGTGTAGAAATGCCCAATTTAGAAGCTTCTATTACTAGTTTTATTGCTACGCCAAATTCTGCAAATTATAATAGTTCCGTAACTTTATCATGGACAGATGAGAATGTTTCTACCTGTACTTTGCGTTGTACAGATGGATGTTCTGATGATTGGAATAATATAGAGGATACCACGGGAAATACAGCAGAAACAGGGATTCTTGTCGAACCAGCTTCTTTTACTTTAGCTTGTGTAGGAAGCATAGAAGGGGAGGATACAGTTAGTCTTGATGTGGCTATTAATCCAGCTACGGTTACCTTGGCTTCTAGCTCGGCAAGTGTTATGAAAGGAGAATCGGTTACTCTTACTTGGACACCACAAAGTGCGATAGATTGTCAGGGAACAGGAGGTGGACCATGGGCAGGAGAGAAAGATTCAAGTGGAGGAAGCGAAGTAGTGAATAAT
>CAYWLU010000030.1:0-10005 GCA_964459435.1 uncultured Candidatus Peribacteria bacterium | reverse complement strand
CTAATGCTGAATTTTGGAAGGATCCGTCCATATCTGCAGGTTATGCTGAACTTATAATAAAATTTTTTCCTTATGGTTTCTCTCAGTTAGTAGAACAAAACTTCCCTGATATGATTACCGAAGTACTCAATTCTATTAAGGAAAAAAGAGAGAAAACTAATTAAATTATTCTTTTTAATTAGAAAAATATTTGAATATTGATAATTCTAATTTTTTACCTAAAATCTGAACAACATGATCCAAAAAATATTTGATTCTGTTTTTGGTAATTACAACCAGAAGCAAATACAAAAACTACAACCTTTAGTTTCTCAAATCAGCCAAAAGGAAGAAGAATACCAAAAGCTTTCGGAAAGCGAGATAAAAAACTTATTTGCTTCTTGGCAGAAAGAACTAACAGATGATCCTACTAAAGTAGATGATCTTCTTGTCGATGTCTTTGCCGGAGTAAAAAATGCTTGTCGCAGGTTGATGGGACAGAAGTTCGAAGTCCGTGATAAAGAACAAGAATGGAATATGATTCCTTATGATATGCAATTACTTGGAGGAGTTGTTCTCCACCAAGGAAAAATATCCGAGATGAAAACTGGTGAAGGTAAAACTTTAGTTTGTACCATGCCTGTAATTCTTAATGCCCTGACAGGCAAAGGAGTCCATGTTATTACTGTTAATGATTATTTGGCTCAACGAGATGCCGAATGGATGCGTCCTGTTTATGAATTCTGCGGACTTTCTGTGGGAGTTATTGTACACGGTAAAAATAATGAAGAACGAAGAGAAGCTTATGGTTCTGACATTACTTACGGAACGAATAATGAATTCGGTTTCGATTATCTCCGCGATAACATGGCTCAAGACCCTAAGGAACTAGTTCAAAGAGAAATGAACTACTCTATTGTAGACGAAGTAGACTCCATTCTTATTGATGAAGCCAGAACGCCGTTAATCATTTCTGCCCCCGCCGAAGAAAGTACCGAAAAATATGCTCGTTATGCCCAAATCATTCCCCAACTCAAAGAAAACGAAGACTACAACATCGATCTTAAAATGAAAGCCGCAACTTTGAGTGAAAAAGGAATTGCCAAACTAGAAGAAATAATTGGTTCCAAAGACCTTTTTACCGAAAGCGGTTTTGAAGAAGTCCATCACATCGAAAATGCTCTAAAAGCTAATGTTATTTTTGAAAAAGATAAAGATTATGTCGTGAGAGATGGACAAGTTCTTATTGTCGATGAATTTACTGGTCGACTTATGCCTGGTCGTCGTTATTCTGATGGATTACATCAATCACTAGAAGCTAAAGAACGAGTAGAAATCCAACGAGAATCTAAAACTCTGGCAACAATTACTTTCCAAAATTATTTTAGGCTTTATGACAAATTAGCAGGAATGACCGGAACTGCCGAAACAGAAGCCGAAGAATTCGCCAAAATTTATCGATTAGACACTATTGTGATCCCCACTAATGAACCCTGTGTCCGACAAGACCTACCAGATAAGATTTTTAAGAACGAAAAAGGGAAACTTATTGCTTTAGTAAAAGAAGTACAAGAATTACATAAAAAAGGACAACCAGTGTTGATTGGAACAATTAATATCGATAAATCTGAATTACTTTCCCAGTCTTTAAAACAAGGTGGTATTACTCATGAAGTTCTTAATGCTAAACAGCATGAACGAGAAGCAGAAATCGTGAGTCAAGCTGGACAATTTGGAGCGGTTACTATTGCCACAAATATGGCTGGTCGTGGAACAGATATTAAACTAGGAAAAGGAGTAAAAGAAGTTGGTGGTTTATCAATTCTCGGTACTGAAAGACATGAATCAAGAAGAATAGATAATCAACTTCGAGGACGAACTGGACGACAGGGAGATCCTGGATTGTCTCAATTCTATATTTCAATGAAAGACGATCTTATGCGTCGTTTTGGCGGAGAAAAAATGTCCGCCCTAATGGATCGTCTTAATATGCCAGAAGACGAACCAGTGCAAAATAAAATCATTTCCCGTTCCGTGGAAAATGCCCAAAAGAAAATTGAAGGTTTCCATTTTGATGCTCGTAAACATGTTGTCCAATACGACGATGTGATGAATATCCATAGAGAAAAAATGTACAGCAAACGCCGTAAGTTACTAGGGTCAGAATTGATCCTAGAAGAAATAGAAACCATGATTGGGGAACTTACAGAAGAAATAGTAAAAACTCATTGTCCGTCTTTAGATGCAGACAGTAAATGGAACTCTCAAGAAGTTTTTGAAACTATAAATGCTATTCATCTCCCAGAAAAAGACTCCTTAGTTTTAGAAGAATTAGAAGCTTTTACACATCGTGACGAAATGATTGAGAGTTTGCGGAATTACCTTCTTACCGCTTGGGACAAAAAACAAAAATCTTTACCCGTAGATCAAGTAGATAAAATTGCTAAATATGTAGTTCTTCGTTCTATTGACGAACTTTGGCTCGAACACATTAATTCGATGACCACTCTCCGAGACCGCGTAGCTCTGGCTGGATATGCCCAACGAGATCCTGTTATGGAATACAAGAGAGAGGCTTTCGAAATGTTCCAAGCTTTACTCGTAAATAGTCGCCGATCGTCTATCCAAAATCTTTTCCGCGTAGAATTTCGCCAAGATTTAGCTATGAAAACTACCGATCATTCTAATATTGAAACAAACAAAGATCAGATAGATGAAAATTTGACTAATACTGGCGAATTTGAAGTTGAAAAAAACAACAATTCTAGGGTACGAGTTATTAATGCTAACGACGATACCGGAAGATCTATGACGGCAGAAAAGTTGGGCAACAAATATGCCAATGCTGGAAGAAACGATTCTTGCCCCTGCGGATCTGGTAAGAAATTCAAAAAATGCCACGGAAGAAATTTATAGTTATTAGTTATTAGTCGGAAGTCATTAGTCTTTAGTCAGAAAAATTTATTTTTGACTATCGACTATTAGCTATGGACTAAAAGCTATTCTAGCATATTATAATATAACGCCCATCCTTAATTAAAGATTGATAATTATAAATTGAAGATTCTTCTTCATTTCACTCCTCAGAATGACATTATTTTTATTCCTCATTCTACATTCTACCTTCTACATTGACCTCAACATCCTTCACACTTCACCGAACTTTTTTGCTTACGACAAACTTCACATGAATGCTTCCAAGCATCCTGCAATTCTTGATTAATATCTGTTTCTTCTTCTCCGTCATCTGTTTCCACCAAAATGCCTGTTTCTATAATTCCCAAACTTTCTTTCAGCATATCTTGAAACTCTTCTGCATATCGTCCTGAATGTTGGGTAAAATCAAGAACTAGATACTCATAATCTGTTTGCCACTGTTTATGCATTTCTGCAAAATCTTTTCTAGTTTCTTCTTTTAATTCAAAGTCTTCAAAACGACGCATAATTATATTTTTTTTTGGAACATATTCATTCCAAACATCAGATACAGCAGCTTGTGCTTTCAAATCTCTAGCATAATCCTTAATGATCGCTACCCCCTTTTGCAAAGGAGTTAAAAGAAAAGCCAAGCTCATTATCAGTTCGTTCATTTAGTTTTGTTGTTTGATTAATAAATCTTCTTTAAAAATTCGATTCATCTCCCTTAATTGTTCTAAAAATGACCAAAGATCCTCATTAAAATTAGCAATTATTTTCGAAAGCACTCTTTCTTCTTTATCTTCGATTTCTAGTTCTGAATTTTCCTTAAACTCTCTCATTTTAGTAGTAAACTCTTCCTCCTGAAAAATCTCATCTAGTTCTGATTGTAATAATACCTGGGGAGAATCCATTCCTCCAAGCTCATTAAGTTCCAAAAATCCTGCTTCACCTATTTTTTGAACAAATGCAGCATACTTATTTCCCGATTGTTCTTCTTTAACTTTTTCTGATTCTAATGGTGTTTTGTCAGGTGGAGCCACATTAGAAGGAAAAATACCCATACCAGAACCACCAGAATGAACAGCCTCGGTAGCAGGTTCAAAAAGACCTGTATTAGCAATGGTTCCCACTAATGACATATTCACTAATTCAGGCAAAAGAACCGCTTTTACCCAAAACAAATGTCCTGACAAAGAACGATTCCAATCACTATATTTTTTATTAACAAAATCCGAAAAAAGTTTCTTGAGGTTCTCCTCTCTCTGATCTTGCCAAGGTTCTACTTCTAAAACATAGTCATATTCTCCTTCTTCCTGATATTCTTTTTGTGCTTTTTCGTATTCCAAGAAAAAAGGATTATCTGGTTTCTGCTCTTCAAACTTCTCCCCGTGGAAAACCTCGTCTAGTCCATGCAAATCTATGATAAGATCAAAAGGAGAATCTATACTTGTACTATTCCTAAAAATACTCCTTAATCCGTTTCGCCTAGCTAAATTATTCTCTAATCTCAAAAGATCTTTCTCATACACATGAATTCCTGCCAAAGTTACCGAAGTTTTAACTTGTTCATCTAGAGAAGACATTTTTCTCTGACTTAAATTAGGTACCCCTAATTCTTGCAAGATAGATTTTTCTCTTTCGGTAAGTTCTTCTCCAAAACCTGTCCCGTGTTGACCAACACGATTCATAATTTCTGTTACATCTTCGTTGTGCGTATCAGTATAAATACGAGAATAAATATTCTGTAATCCGTCCAAGGTCATAAGTCCATCTTCTTCCTCTGGGGCTAAAACATTTGGATAGATTTTAGTAACCGCGAGACAAGTCGTGGTTAAAAAAATCGTAGCCAAAATTAATATAATCTTTGTCATACTGGACTTGTTGACGCTTCGCTTATCGTCTGCGTCGTTCACTTGCTTATGAGCAAGCTCAACACAGTTCTCTATCCTCGACGAGCGGTATCTAGCCATAAATACGAAGCAATACTTAAAAAATAAATTAATCATAAATTAAATAACTTACACTTAGAGATAAAAACAAAATAGATACTTAATTCACAACCAGATCCCGCAATAAATGCGGGATGACAGAGTGTTTTTATATTTTTATAATTATACATTTATTAGAGGTTTTGTTATCCGTTTCTTTGAGCGTTTTTAAATTTTGCAGGCCATGTTTTCATAATTAATTGAAGCATGGAAGTCTTCGCCGTAGATAAATACAATCCTTGTTTTATAGCTACCAACCAAGAGTGAAACCGGTAATCTTGTTCAAAAGTTTGATAGAAATAAAGCGTGTCCAGTAAAGCCTGATGAGTCTTATCCATCTCTTCTTGAATACTTTCTTTTAAGTTTGTTTGTCCTCTTTCTAATTCCTCAAAAGTTTGACCACTTTTTGTTTTAAATAAAGACTGGTCATCTTTTTTCTTAGCCCAGAGATATTTTTGATAAGCACACCATTCGGATAGAACAGTCTCTGCTACCCGACAAGCAGAATATGATACTTTTACCGTGTCATATTCGTCAGTAACATCACAAATAGTAGGAGGTAAATCATTTTGAAGACGAATATTCTGCTGTTTTCCTTGTGTTTCATTAAGCATCCCCTGACATTCTGCATTTTCCGCCGGAGTATCTAACGACCAAAGTTCTGATCCAAATGTGTCTGTTACTTCTTTATTTATTCCTTTAACACTTTCAATCATCGCATCATTTACAAGACAATTAACTTTATGATGAAAAATACTTTTAGCTGATTCGAAATTTTGATCTAAATTAAAATCAATACTTGAAGCACAAAGATTCCTGACCAAATCGGGAAAACCTTTTCTAAAGTTTTCATCCACTTTGGCTAAAGCAGGTTGGCATATTATAATAGAATGCCCTACTAATACGAGAACCGAAATAAATTTACGCACGATATTATTCTAAAGAAAGGTCTATAAAATATAAAGAAGAATAAAAAAATCAGACTTTCCTTAAGACCGAATCATAAATTTTCAAAGTCTCACTTGCACACTTATCCCAAGAAAACTGTTTAACCCATTCATAACCTTTGTTAATCAGTTCTTCTTGTAAATTTTTATCTTCTAAAAGAAGTCTTATTTTCTTAGCCATATCTGCGATATCTTCTGGATTAAAATAAAGAACTGCCTCCCCACAAACTTCTGGAATAGCAGAAACATAAGAAGCCACTACTGGAGTTCCACATCTCATCGCTTCTAAAGGAGGAAGACCAAATCCTTCATAAAGACTTGGAAAAACATAAACAGTTGCCGTGTTATACAACCGCACTAAATCTTCTTCACTAACTAGCCCCAATAATTTTACCTTATCTTTGAGTTCTAATTCTTCTATGGTCGCTAAAACCTCTGGATAATATGGGTCTTTTTTACCAGTAATCACTAATTGTAATGGAGAATGTCCTGTTTCTAGAACCTTCTTAAAAGCTCTTAAAAGTCTTACTAAATTCTTGTGCTCTCGCCAATTACCAGTGTACAAGAAAAATTCACTTCCTAAACCAAATTTCTCTTTGACGGTCTTTTTTTCTAAATCAGAAACCTTCTGAAATTCATCACCAATTCCATTCCATATTTTAGTAATCTTTTGCGGATCAATCTTAAAAAGATTAATCACATCCTTTTTAGTATTATCTGATACAGTAATCACTTGTTCTGCACCATTAACCGTATGTTTAATAACCTTATTGTATGCTAATTTCCGCCACCAAGAATTCATTTTCTTTCCAGGATAAAAAGAAATCGTCGTGTCATGAATAGTAGTCACAAATTTCCCCCTATAGCCAAGAGGGGCATTGAAATGCGTAAAATGAACTAAATCACATTTTTCTTTATTCAATATCTTAAGAAACTTAATTTGTTCTGTTAAAGAATAATGATGCGCATTCACTAAGATTTTCTTTACATGCTCTGGAGTTTTGAACTCTGAATATTCTGGTTCATTCATAAAAATAACCCAATCGATATCTTTTCTGTCTTCAAAGAATCTTTTCGTTAATTCGTAATTATACCGCCCAATTCCCGTAAAAGACTTAGAAAACATCCGAGCGTCAATGCCAATTTTCATATAGAATCACAAATATTCTGCTTCATGCTAGCACTTTATCTCTAATAAATCTGGAAATATTAGAATATCCACTTTCATGAGCCTTTTTTTCAATCTCTAATTTTTCATCTAGTTTTACTCGAAAAAGAATAGTATTTGTTTTTTTTGCTTTTTGTTCATGTTGATATTCTGATATCCATTGAGGTAAATCTACCAAAAGTTGTGCTAAATCTTCTGGATGGAAATGTTGTGATATTCCAGCTCCTTGGCATTCAAAGAAAAACATCTCTTCTTCTTCAACTTTTTTAGGTTGAATAAAATAAGGATATTTCTTGTTTTTAACCGTAATCGTATAAGAGATTTTCATTGTTGAAGTAAATTATTTTTTAAAAGCATTTTATGAGTATCTTTCTTATAAACTTTTTTACAATCATTGTTATGAAGAGCAAAAATTATTTTCTGATCACAATTTGAATGAGAAAACTTCACATGACTTCCTCTTCCTTGTGATTTCTCAAATCCTATATGAAGCAGAATCTTTTCAATATCTTTGTATATAACCGATCCAGGATCTCTTAAAAATTTTGTAATGATTTTTTCTACAGAAGTCATTTAGAAAATATTCTAATTTTGTATATACATTATACAAAAATAGTAATACAAATACAAGACTTTTTTGCTTCTTTAATATTAGATAAGCATCTGTTGAGATTGCTTTTTTTTCAAAAACCCTTAAATTTTGCCTCGTTACGGCGGACGTAGCTCAGTGGTAGAGCATCTGGTTGTGGTCCAGATGGCCGTGGGTTCAATCCCCATCGTCCGCCCCATTTCACATCTCTAATGTATGAACTCCAAAAATACAATTTCTTTTCCGTATAAACCTTACAATTACAATAATTGTCCTTGTTCAAAAATCAAAACAAATGATATTTCTAAATGCTACACAAAAATTAACAACAAAAAAGATTTGAAGTCTTTGCTCGGATTAAAGTAAATCATAATTCTTCTATTCCATTTTTAGAACAAAAACTCTGCACTTTTTCCGCATATGGCTTTTTTAAAACAAAAGTCTTATCTGGACAACAAAACATCTCTCCGAGAATTAAAAAGTGTAATCTCTCCCCTATCGCATATTCTGCTTTTTCAAATAACTCTAAAACTTCTTTTCTTGTTTGGGGATAAATAATATCTAAATCCGAGCCGAATTTTTTGTCTTGTTCATCAAAAGCAACGAATATCTTCTTATAATCTGCAAATCTCTCATCCAATCTTTCTAAAGAGAATTTTGACCGCGCATTAATTAACACTCGTTTTTCTTTTAATTCTTCATTCTTCATTCTTAATTCTTCATTCACCCTGTCTTTTCTGTTTTCCACATCTTTTCCACAAATGTTTTGCACAGCTATCGCAGATTTCTTGTCTCTGACAGTAATCTGGTCTACCCGAGACAACACAAATTTAGTTAATATTCTACTAAAAAATCCTAAATTCTCATCTACCCCCTGATGAAGAAATTCTATCCGACAGTTTAATTTTCTGACCCATAAAAATACCAAAAACCAAAGCAAACAAGCTCTAAACTTAATTGAAAACAGTCCCCCACCTGGAAATACAACTTTATCTATCTTTCCTGTAACAGAACCAAGTTCTTTTCTATATGCAGAAAAAAATAAATAATTTAATCCACTCCTCAATCCTGTTGGAGGAAAAGGAATTGTTTCTAACTCTTTTCCGCAAAACTTTTGAGAAAATTCTTTACTAACAGTCATTACCACTCCTTCTGGATAGCTTTCTAACGCCTGAGAAAGTATTAGCTCATCGCCAATATTTCCAGAACCAAAGTTACCAACAAGAAGCGTTTTCATTATATTATAATATAATTACTGCAAATACATCTGCTTATTTTTCACATGTCCATCATGATCTTTGGCAAAATGTACTTGTCCCTTTAAGTCATGCAAATAATAATAATACTCTGTTTTTACCGGAGAAATAGCGGCACTAATTGCTGGTAAACCCGGATTAGAAATTGCTGTAGGAGGCAAACCATAATTCTTTCTCGTATTGTAAGGAGATTCCCTCTGAAAGTCTGCCGTATAAAGAGGTCGTTTCCATTCGTTAAGTTCGTAACGAGTGGTAGCATCTACCCCTAAATGAATGCCATCTCTAATTCTTTTCCAAAGAACCCCTGAAATTATCGGCATTTCTTCTTCATTATTTGCCTCTCTTTCTATCATAGAAGCCATGCGCACTACTTCATCTAAAGTATGTCCACTTTCTCCTAAATCTATCCTTAGAGGGGCAATTTGTTGCTGAAAGGTATTATAGAGACGAGAAATGAACTGGGCAGAAGAAAAGCTTTGGGGATTCACAAAATAAGTAGAAGGAAATAAGTAACCTTCTAAAGAAGAAATTCTAAACCCTAAATCACAAAAGTTAGTACACTTCACAAATTCCTCTGGATGAATAAGACTTTTCTTAGCCAAAATCTCGTCTATCTGGGCAATAGTAGATCCTTCTGGTATTGTGACCCTTACTTCTTTAGCTTTCCCAGTCTGTAAGACTTCTGCAACCTCATTAAAAGTAAGATTTTTTTGTAAGACAAACTCTCCCGCTTGCAATTTATTAGACAATTTATTCCATTTAGCAAATACCCTAAACACCCAAGCATCTCTAACTAATTTTTTTTCTTCTAAAAGATTAGAGATTTGTTCTAAAGTCATTCCCCTCTCTATTGTAAAAGAAACCCTATCTGAAGAATCTGAATTTGCTTTATTCCAAACCAAACCGATTCTTCCAGCAAAGTACAGTCCAACAAAAAGGATTATGAGTGCCAAAAACTTTTTCATGAGCTGAGTGTACTTTTTTTACGACCTAACTCAATTATATTATAATATAATATAATAGATAACAAGATTACAAGATTACAAGATTACGAGATCACAAGATGACATAAAAATTTTACTTTTTAGCTTTTAAGCTATTTTTAATTGAAGATTGAAGATTGAAGATTGAAGATTGAAGATTGAAGATTGAAGATTGA
>CAYWLU010000029.1:0-10339 GCA_964459435.1 uncultured Candidatus Peribacteria bacterium | reverse complement strand
ATAGGGAGAAGGAATCAGGTGGTATTAGTGCACTTCATGGCGGAGAGAGCGGGATACTCGTCACTTCACCCCGCAAAGACGGGGCTCGCTAGAGCACTCAAATAGTCGCTTCGCTTCTTTTTCGCGTCGAACCCTTCTGGGTTTCAAACCCCACAATCAAAAGAGATATTCTCACCCCACCTTGTGGGGTAAAAACATCTCTCCTGGCGGAGAGAGAGGGATTCGAACCCTCGGTGAGATTGCTCCCACACTCCCTTAGCAGGGGAGCGCTTTCGACCACTCAGCCACCTCTCCGTGGTTAATTTTTTGGTAGGAATTTATGTCTATGTGACCACAGAATCCCAAAGTATGTTAAAGACCCAATAACGGCTGCGAGTGTAAATTTTTCACTGAGAGGGGTCAAATAAATTTCTATTCCTAGAATCACATTAGCAAAAATAATAATCCATAGATTCTTACTCCATAAGGATCGTATATTATAATGTAATAAAATTTCTTTAGTTAAAAGTCCGAATACTACAATCTCACAAAGGATTGTAGAGATGGCTGCGGCAATAATTCCAAATTTAGGAATGAGGATGATGTTTAAGATAGCATTGATGGATAAAGCTATTCCATTAACTAGTAATAAATATTTTTGTCTGTTTTTAGCGATTAAGGTAAAGGTAAATAACTGATTAAAATAAGCAAAAAAGATGGTAGGTATTAGAACTAACAAAGCTTTGTCAGATCCAAAAAATTCTGGAGTAGAGAGAAATTCTTTAGAACTAAGAATCTTAATAATCTGGGGTGCAAATTTACTAATCCCAATAATAAGAGGCAAAGAACAGATAAGGAGTATTTCAATACCCCATTTAAGAGTTTTTTGAATTTTATAGTGGTTGTTTTCTTCTGCAGAAAGACGAGGTAAAATAGCTTGTCCAAAGAATACTCCCAAGATTAAGAGACTTTCTAAGACTCTCGTACTCACTCCATAAATTCCTACACTAGTTGCTCCTAGTAAGATGGAAATAATAATAATATCTACTCTTAAATAAAGGGTTTGGAGAATAAGAGCGAGACCGTAGGGGAGGGAAATATTAAAGATTTTTTTCCACCAGGAGAAATCAAAACCTAGGCGGATCGGTATTTCTCGTCCAGCGAAATAGGCAACAAGTCCAGTAAAAATAACATTAGAAATTACTCCTGCCCAGAGCATAGCAAAGAATACTCCTGTTCCAAGGACAGAATCTAAATTACCTGTAAATCCAGCTTTGAGATAAGTAACAAAAATTATGGCGGCTAAAAATATTTTTCCTAAAACCAGTGATCCAGAGAAATATTGAATTTTCATTCGAGCTTGAAGAATGGAAGAAAGAGTTCCAGCAATAATAGTTAACCCCATAGATAGGGCGGTAATCCAGATACCTAATTTTACTTCTGGTGAGTAACTGGGCACAAACTGAGCTGATACTCCTGCTAGTAGCATTACTCCAAAAATAAGGAGTAAACGCATCGAAAAAATATTAGCTAAAATAAATTCACTTTTTTGCGGTTGTTTAGACATTTCTCGTACCGCAATGGCAAAGAGTCCTGCGTCGGCAATGATGCCAAAAAAGGCGAGGAATTCGTAGGTAGTTAAATAGCTTCCATAAAATTCAGTTCCAATATTGGTAATGATTTTTACGATTACTAAACTTGCAACAACCGTTAAAAATTTGCCTATAAATTGGGCTAGGGTATTGGAGAGAACTTTTCGTTGAGAGGACATCGGCTCAATTATCAATTATCAATGAATAATTATCAATACAAAGTCATTCTGGCTTGTCCAGAATCTTTTGTGCTAAACCTATCTGATTCCCGACAAGCGGGAATGACGAAGTGGGTATATTTTTAAAAGTGCCAAGGGGAATACTCCCTCACTTTGTTCGGTCGTGACGTTGTCACACAAAAAGAAAATGCCTACGGCGCTTTCTTTTTTTAGTTCCTCGCATCGAACCCCACTCTTCGAGTACGGGGTTCTCCTTACGATACAAGGCAAAAAATGACTATGCCCTCTGGGCATACTCATTTTTTGCTGGCAGCGCCAAGGGGAAGCTCTTACCTCGACTTTGTCGAGGACGAAGTTACGTAATACTCGCTTTGCTCGTTTACTTTAGCGAACCCCGGGGTTCGTTCCCTGATTGTGTACCACAATTTAAAAAAACGGTTATACCCTTTGGGTACATCCGTCTTTTTAATGGCAGCGCCAAGGGGAATCGAACCCCTGTTACCAGGATGAAAACCTGGCGTCCTAACCACTAGACGATGGCGCCTCGTCGATAGAGGACTGCACTACCTCGCAAATAGCTTTGCTATTGGCTTGGTTTGTTCCGTCCTCGCTCCTCTTTGCTCAAATGGAGATTCTCGAACTCATTATGCCCTTTTTAAATCCGGGTTCAAAATTTCCTAGAACCCTGGGTTAGAAAAGTGATTATTCGTTCTCAACTACCCCATTTTCGCGATTGAAAATAAATTTCAAAAGAGCGGGAGGATTTTATTGGAAAAAGTTTTATCGTCAACTTATTTTATAATATATAGGGTCAATCGATATTCATTTTTCTCTAATTATGTGAGACAATAAAAAAGATGAAACAGATGAAAGTTGCTATTGTAACCGACTGGCTCACGAGTAGGGGAGGGGCAGAACATGTAAATATTGCGATAGCTAAATTATTTCCAGAAGCGGTAATTTTTACATCTGTTTATAAACCAGATAATTTTCCAGAATTAAAGGATAGGGAAGTAAGAACTACCTTTTTGCAGAAGTTGCCAAAGGCATTAAGGCATCGTCATCAGTTGCTTTTGCCTTTATTTCCAAAAGCTTTTGAGAAATTAGATCTTTCGGAATTTGATGTCATTATTTCTTCTGCGAGTTCTGGGTTTTCTAAATGTGTTAAGAAAACTAGACCAGAACAAATACATATTTGTTATTGTCATACTCCTATTAGATTTCTGTATCACGCAAAAGAAGAGTACTTAAAGGAATATCCAATGCCTTTTTTCATTAGACCTTTTAAGTTTATGCTTCCTGGTTTACTTGATTTTTTAGAAAAGAAAGATCAGGCATCTGTTAAAGAGGTAGATCACTTTCTATCTAATTCTAATTTTGTAGGAGAACGAATAAAGAAATATTATGATCGGACTTCTAAGACTATTTATCCGTGTGTTAATACAGAACCTTTTGTAGAAGCTTTTAAAACCTTCTCTAAAACCCGGGTTCAAAATTTCCAGAACCCGGGTTTTAATTATTTCTTAGCTGTGGGAAGATTTATTCCTTACAAGAAGTTTGATCTTCTCGTAGAAACTTTTGCGGCTAATAAGCTGCCCTTAAAACTAGTAGGAAAAGGACCAGAGCTAGATAAATGCAAGAAATTGGCTCAGAAATTAAAGGCAACTAATATTGAATTCTTAGGTTTTGTGGAGAGGGGAGAGTTACCTTCTTTATTTGCTAAGGCTAGAGCTTTTTTGTTTCCTACCGAAGAAGATTTCGGTTTAACTCCAGTGGAGGCGATGTCAGCGGGAACATCTGTTATTTATTACAACCAAGGTGGAGCCAAGGAATCGGTGGGGAGTAGGGGAGTTTCCTTTGTTGAGCAGACTGTCGATTCTCTACAAAAGGGGATTGATGAATTTTTGAGAAAAGAAGATTCTTTTAATAAAAATGAATTAATTGTTCGTGGACAGGAGTTTGATGAGAAAGTTTTTCAAAAGAAATTATTAGAATTTATAACAGAAACAATCGGACCTTATAGAGGTAAAGAGCCTATTTCACCAGAATCTCCCTTTATGGAAAGGGAAATAAATTGAATTTTAGCTATCTCTTTACTGTCATTGCGAGCGACCGCAGGGGGTGTGGCAATCTGCTTTTTTTGTAAATAACAGATTGCTTCGTCACTACGTTTCTCGCAATGACGATTTAGAAAGAGGGGATGACGAAATTAGAGAAATAAATATAATAAAATTATGAAAGTATTTTTAGGATCAGATCATGGTGGTTTTGAACTCAAACGAAGAGTTATAGAGTATTTAAAATCTCAAGGTTATGATACAGAAGACTTGGGATGTGTAGATACTGGCTCTTGCGATTATCCTGTTTATGGACGGAAAGTTGCTAAAATGGTCGTAAAAAATCTTGGAAGTAGGGGGATTATTATTTGTGGATCTGGGATAGGAATTTCTATTGCAGCTAATAAGGTTAAAGGAGCAAGATGCGTTATGGCAAATTCAATAGAATTGGCGCATCTTGGACGATCTCACAATGGCGCTAATATTTTAGCTATGGGAGAAAGAACGAAGTTTATAGATGCTCCTATAAAAATAGTTGAGGAGTTTTTAAAAGTCGAAGAAGATAAAGCAGAAAGACACAAAAAAAGAAGGGAGCAATTAGATAAAGCGTGAAGCTTTATATCTGGTGCTTAATTTATGACTAGATCCCGCAATAAATGCGGGATGACAGAAAAATCTAATTCTTCTTTTGAATTACTTTATCTACTAGTCCAAATTTACCGTATTTAACTGCATCGTCTGCTTTAATAAAATTGTCTCGATCACAATCTTTAACAATTTGATCGTGGCTTTCTCCAGTACATTTTTCAATCATCTTATAGAGAGTTTCCTTTGTTTCTAAGATGTGTTCAGCATGAATAGCAATATCAGAAGCTTGTCCTTCTACTCCTCCTAGTGGCTGATGAATCATTACTTCAGAGTGTGGGAGAATAAATCGTTTCCCCTTGGCTCCGCTCATAAGAATCATAGAACCCATAGAAGCTGCCATGCCTACACAAACAGTAGAAACAGCTGGTTTAACGAAATTCATAGTATCTATAATAGCTAGTCCTGCACTTACAGAGCCACCTGGAGAATTAACATACATGGTAATATCTTTTTTGGGGTCTTCTGATTCCAAAAAAAGAAGTTGAGCAATGATTACATTAGCTACCTCAGCATCAATAGCTGTTCCCACAAAAATAATTCTTTCTTTTAAAAGACGAGAATAAATATCAAAAGCTCTTTCTCCGCTACTGGTTTTTTCTACTACAGTAGGAACTAGGTAATTGTTTTTTTCCATTTTGTTTTTGTTTACCCTGTGGAATAAGATTGAAATCTTATCCGCCTTGGCGGATATTCTACTGGGTGAATTATAATATAATACTTTATTTCTCCTAATCATATCATATTTTCCACAACCAAACAATTCATTCTCCTTGCTTGAAAGATGGTTTTATTATTTTTTAAACTTAGTCCACAGATTTTGCTTCCAGCTAAGGAAACCACCTCCTGTGACTACTATGACAATTACAAGAACAAGTAATGTTGTTTGAAAAGGGGAGAGTCCACTACCACCTTCTACTGCATGAGCAGAATCACAAGCATTTCCCAGACCATCTTCATCTCTATCTTTTTGGTTTGGGTTAGGGATGAGGTTGCAGTTATCAATAATATCTCCTACACCGTCATAGTCAGTATCATACTGATTAGAATTTTTAACATTGGAAGCGTTGTCACAATTGTTTCCAATTCGATCTCCATCAGAATCTATTTGTAGGGGATTGGACTTAAAAGGACAATTATCTAATTCATTATTAAAACCATCTCCGTCAGAATCTTCTGGGAAGAGAGGATTAATTCGTTCTTTCGTTAATTGACCAGTAGTAACCTTAGCTTTAGATTCTCCTAATCGTTTTTTATAACGGATAGATTTTACATTTCCTCCATAAATAATTTTATACTTTTCGTTAGGATTTGCGATAAAATAAATTATTGCACCATCAGCATGATATAATTTTGTGTCGTCAATTCTAATACCTATTCCCCAAAGAAGAACTTTTACATATCTAACTAGCGGAGAATGAAAATTAAATTGCCAATTAAAATCTCTTTTAGAGACTGTAGTTTTTAAATTTTCTAAATCTAATCCACCTCTAATTTCTGCAAAACGGACGGATCCTTTTGTGTCGTAGATTTTGTTTCTAACTAACCGTTGTGGTTTACCTAAATCAATTATGTACCAAGAGGCATCACGACCATCTGTTCTTTCGTCAAAGGAAAAGGTGGTTAGGGGATCGTTGTCTGCCAAAAAACTAGGAGCACCTTCTTTTTGGGAAGAAGTTTGAATAACAGATAAATCTTTTATTCTACCAAATTCGTCATAGTATAATTCGAAGGGAACTTCTTCATTTTTACTATTTATTAGATTGAAGTTAGAGAACTTTTGGTTAACTTCGCGGAGAAGGGTATCATCTAAAACAATTTGAATATTAGTTGTGTTAGATAATCTAGGTAAAATAACAGTTTTTTCGTAAGGAAAATCAGTTACTTTTGGCGCTCCGGCAAAAGCAGGTTGAACAAAAAAAGTGCATAAAAATCCGAAACCGAGTAAAAATTTAAGCATGTTGTTTGGCTTGTTCTTGTTTTTCTAGCATGTTTTTAATCACCATGACTTGAATTATAGAAGATCTTTCTGTTTCGGCGAGTTTCATACCGATAAATTTAAGAGTATCTTCTAAATCTGGGATTAACCGATGTTCGAGAGCATTTACTCGACGACGGGTTTTTTCAATTTCAAAAGCTAGGTTTTCAGCAGATTTTTCAATTTCTGCGAGTTGTAAAAGAAGTTCAAAGACTTTAGAGAATTTTTTAATAGCGACATCAAGTTCTCCTCTGGTTTGGACTAGTCCATAATGAAGGGCATTTCCTATAGTCTCTAATTTAAACTGAGGAATACGAACAGACATCACGGTCTTTGTTTTTACATCTAATCTTAAAGTTTGAGATGGAACAGATAGGGTGTTTTGTAATACAGACTTAGGTAGTAAGGCTTGAGCTTCTAAAAAGGAAGAATTAGCCTCTCTGAGGGCTTTTTCTACTTCACATCGCATTGTTTTAGCCTTGCGAACAATGGTTAAAAACTCCTGCATTAGACCATCTTGCTTGTCTTTGAGTAATTTATGACCACGACGAGCAACTCTAGCTTGATTTTTCAGTCCGAGCATGGTCATTCTTGTTGCAGTCACATTTTTGATAGCCATTGTATTTTTTTCTAAAAAGCGTTGAAATTCTATTTTTTTGTCAAAGAAAGTCAAAATTAAGTTTTTGTTTTTTTGGTCAAGTGGAGAGGAGATACTTGAGTTACTTAAACCAAGATATATTGTGTTAAGCAAAACGGATACTTTAAACCACTACCCCCTCTTTATCTCAATCTAGAAAAAGCTTGATGTAAAATTTGCGATTTAAGCGTTTTTTTAGAAAAAAAGGTATTAAGTATTATTTAAGAGTTTTAAATAATTTGAATTTTGTAGTTATCATTGCTCCTATGGCAAAAAGAGCAATTATAAAATCTAAACCACTTACAATTGCAAAAACTAAAGAGACTAAAGCTAAGAGTCCTAATTTCTTCCAAAAAGACTTAGAATTATTTTTTAAATATTTAGAGACAAATAGTCCGGTAAAGATTACTGTACCAAGCAATTCGAAGAGTATAAAAGAAAAGATATATATAAATAAAGACAGAAAAGCGATTGGAATTCCGAGGACGCTTATCAGTAAAATAATAATTAAAAAGGGCATAGCTGCGAAATAAAGGAACCCTTTAAGTAAGCTTGTCCAAGGATGGGATTTAAGTTCCTCCCCTGTTTGTCGCCAAAATTTTTCTAAAGCAAAGAAAAGAAGTCCACCAAAAATTAGAAGGTATAAAAAATTAGATAAGGTGAAAGTTAGACCAAAAAGAAAGATTGCAGAACGGTGTTCTTCTTTCATTTCTTCCCAGATTTCATGAGTTACTTCTCCAGAAACTATTTTTTCTAGTTCTGGTAAGGATTTTGGTGCGCTATAGAAAAGGTTTCCTTTGATTTCTGCCCCCTCTTTAACGATAATTTCTTCAGCGACAAAAGAAGCATTACCTTCTATTATTCCAGAAAGAGTTATTATTCCTCCGCCAATTTTAACATCTCCTAAAACAGTTCCTCCTAAAAATGTTTCTCCGCTTCCAATAACTAAATCCCCTTTTATTAAGGTTTTTGATCCTATTTCTACATTACCAGATCCAATCAGAACATCATCCCCTACTTCGCCTTCTAAAACAATTTCTCCACCGCCAGCTCTAAAATCATCTGCAACGCTTCCTGTGAAAAGAATTTTCCCTCCTAAAAATAGAACATCTTCACTAATATTTTCTTTAACTACAATATCTCCTCCGATAATAGCCAAATCCCCTTCTATGGAGGCTTCTACTCTTACTCTACCTCCTGCCAAATAGGCATCTTCGACTATTTTTTCTGTGAGATTAAGACTTTCTTCGGCTTTGGCTTGGAAAGCTTCTACAGAAGAATTAAATAAGGTTAGACAGAAGAAAGCGATAAGAAGTTTTTTCATTATATTATGTTGGTTTTTTATATATGATACGCATTACATTATAATATAACATTCTTGCCATGTCTAGAATTTAATTTCATCAGAAATTTCTTTTATAGCATCTAAAGCTAATTGAAAGAACTCCCCTCTTTCTAGTCCTACCTTTTCTATATCATTAATAAATTCTCTGCTGACATTAGCGGCAAAGGATTTGTCTTTGAATTTCTTATTGAGAGATTTCACTTTAGCACCTTCAAATTTTTCTGGGCGCATGCGGACATAAGCGGTAATAAGACCGGTTACCGTTTCTCCTGCCCCTAAAGCATAATCTAATTTGGATTCTCGTTTACTACTTTTCCCCTCTAAAAATCCTTCTGTATGAGCTCTAATAGCTTGGAACATTTCTGGGATTTCGTAACCTTCCTCTTTTAATATCTCTATTGTTCGTTTACCGTGATTATTAAGATCTTCTTCTTTTGTAACGATATCCATATCTAAATCATGAAGTAGGCCTGTGACCCCCCAGAACTCTTCATCCTCCCCTACTCTTTTAGCTAGAGCTCTCATAACAACCTCACTTTCTCGACAGTGATCTCGTAAGTAAGGAGTTTTTAGATACTTTTCTAGAAGTTCTTTTGCTTCATCAATAGTAATAATATTTTTCATTACTTAGATTTTAGTAAAAAAATCAAGGAATAGTAAATTCTTTTAAGAAATATTTGCAAAAGAATATTTTTTATGCTACAATGACAAGATTTAATAAAAGATTATGAAAAAATTATATCATTTCGGCATCGGGAAAAATGAAGATTGGGGGCGTTTTGTGTTTTTTAAAGACAAGAAAGTAGAAGGTCCTGCTGATTCAATTTTTAGTACGGAATTGTTAAAAGAGAAAAAAAAAGAAGAGTTATTCCCTTATGAAGATGCGCTTAAAAGTTTTAAAACAGAAATAGAAGAGCAACAAATTGTTGATAAAGTAGATAATAAAAAATTAGTTGGGAACTTGAGTCGAGTAAATAAAATGAGTGATTATACTTCAGAAATTACTAGATAGCTTTGCATAAATTAGGTTATACTACTGGACGAATTGATGGAGTTTATGCTGGATTAAAAACATTAAATGAACTCAAGAAAAAAGAAGGATCTAAAGCAAAATTTGAATTTATTGTTGAACACGGAAGTAATACTATGAAAGCAGTGCTGAATTTTCAAAAAGCAGAAGGACTTGTTGTAGATGGAATAGCAGGAAAAAATACTTTAAAGAGATTATGTGAGAAGTTAAACGTAGAGAACAAAAAGATAGTAAACAAAGCAGTAGAAGTGGAAGAAATTAAACTAGAAGAAAAAAAAGAAATTAAAGTAGAAGCGAATGAATTAGAAGATGAACAGAAAGTAGAAAAAAGAAAGAAACCTGTAATAGAAAATATTAATTATAAAGAAAAAAAGAAACGAGAAAAAATTCGGGGTGTAGTTAGTCAGTTAGTTGATAAAAAAATTGAAAATGAAAATTCTAGTTTCGAATTAAAAGGTATAGAAGGAATGGAATTCAAACCAGACCCAATTAATGAAAAAATGGATTGGAATAATCCTAAAGATGGATTTTGGTATTTGGCAAAATATAAGGGTCAGAGAATTAGAATAGGTATTCGTCTAGAAAACCCAAGTATTAATAATTTAATTTTAACTTTTAATGATGATACTTACGCAAACCAACCTACGACTGATTTTGTTTCCTCTATTAAGAGAATAAAAAAGACAATTGATAAAGCGTCAAAAACTATTATTAAAGATGTCACAAAAGAAGAAACTAAATTAAAAAACAAGTTAGCAAAAGAATATAGAGACGAACTTGTTGATGGTAAACAAAATTGGCAATGGGTAGAAGAAGTTATTTCAAATAGAACAGAAAGAATAAAATTTTTAAATAAAACATTTTTAGAATATGGAGAGAATGCTCCCAAAGGAGAAG
>CAYWLU010000028.1:0-10381 GCA_964459435.1 uncultured Candidatus Peribacteria bacterium | reverse complement strand
CAAGTTCTCATGCAAAAGAATTGTTGGGAATAGAAGGAATCGTAGCGAAATTATTTTTTGGTTCTTATTTTAAAGATTTTGGGTGGCATGGGCGAAAACCTAGAACTAAATATGACGAAATAAACACTTTATTGGATATTGGATACACTTATTTGTTTAATTTTATTGATGCCCATTTGCGTTTATATGGTTTTGATACCTATAAAGGTTTTTATCATACGCTTTTTTATCAGCGAAAATCTTTGGTTTGTGATTTAGTAGAGCCGTTTCGATGTCTTATTGATAAAGCTCTCATAAAAGCATTACATTTAAAACAATTTGATTTTGCTGATTTTGAAGTAAAAAACGGACAATATAAGATCAAAAGAGGGCAAGGAACGAAATATGCCAAGATTTTCTTAGAAGCGTTAATGGGAGAGAAAGAAAAGATATTTTTGTATATTCAAAAATATTATCGCAATACCATGAAAGGGGATGGTGATTATCCTATTTTTTTCTTAAAATAAAAATGCTTATTGTGGCTTATGATATTTCAGATGATAAAGTTAGAACTCATTTTTCAACTTTTTTGAAAAAATTCGGACACCGTTTGCAGTATTCCGTTTTTGAAATCAAAAATAGTAAAAGAATTCTTAATGCGGTTATTGCAGAAATAAAACATCGATATAAGAAACAATTTACTGGTTCGGATAGTGTTATGATTATTCAATTATCAGATACTTCACGAGATAAAATTTTAAAATTTGGGTATGCAAAAAATATGGATGATGATATTCTATTTTTGTAAGTTCTTTTAGTTTCCAATAAAATAAAACCTTTAAATTTTTTTAAAGGTGGAAATTCTTGTGGGAATATTAGATATTGCAATCCTCAGTCTTTATTTTTTTAAGACATGATAAATAAGGCAAAAAGTCGCAGATTATATTTTCTGTTTGTATCTTTCTTGCCCTTATTTATCCCTTCTGGACTATCTAACCCGCCCATTGAATTTCTACTTTTGTAGATTCACTAAGAATTGTACTCTTAAATTGTTTATCTAACCCGCCCATTGAATTTCTACTTTTGTAGATTCTTTTACAAACAGGACAGATAGTTTTCCTATCTAACCCGCCCATTGAATTTCTACTTTTGTAGATTTGAACTCTGAGAACTTAGTATATGTTTTATCTAACCCGCCCATTGAATTTCTACTTTTGTAGATTTCTCTCAAAATTGCTCACCCCTACCCCATCTAACCCGCCCATTGAATTTCTACTTTTGTAGATTCTTTAGGAGTCCAAGTAGCTGATTTTTTAATCTAACCCGCCCATTGAATTTCTACTTTTGTAGATTCCCTTCGGTCAGCATCTGATATTTTCATATCTAACCCGCCCATTGAATTTCTACTTTTGTAGATTTATGTACCTAGACAACCTAAAATTGTTTATCTAACCCGCCCATTGAATTTCTACTTTTGTAGATTAGTAATATTTATTTCTTGTTCTTTGGTGATCTAACCCGCCCATTGAATTTCTACTTTTGTAGATGATGCCGATTCTATAATGTTCAATTTGATCTAACCCGCCCATTGAATTTCTACTTTTGTAGATTAGTATCGTCATCGGAGTCATCATTAATCTAACCCGCCCATTGAATTTCTACTTTTGTAGATCAGGAGGTGCTTCGTGTTCAGTTAATTTATCTAACCCGCCCATTGAATTTCTACTTTTGTAGATTTGAATACTATGTTGAGAAATTTGAAGAAAATCTAACCCGCCCATTGAATTTCTACTTTTGTAGATAAGTGCTTAGTATTATTATTAGTCAATACATCTAACCCGCCCATTGAATTTCTACTTTTGTAGATTAAGCGCAAGCGATCCAGTCATGCTCATTTATCTAACCCGCCCATTGAATTTCTACTTTTGTAGATCCCAGAAATTAGGTTATTCCAACACTTTACTCTAATACCCCTATTGAATTTCTACTTTTGTAGGTTAGACTTAGGCTAGATTAGGAAAATTATTACATTATAATATGCTATGTATAAAATGAAAAAAACAGGATTACTGGTAATAATTTTTCTCTTAAGTGGTTGTTCTAATTCTGCTTTGCCTAATCGAAGTAGAGATTTAACAGAGTTTATTCCCGTAGAAAGTTTGGAATTAGAAATAAAATCAGATTTTGATTTTATCGAAAAGAATTTCCCCAAAAATTGTGTTTGGAAAAAATTAATCAGGGTTGTTGATGGTGATACTATTTTGGTTGAAAACGACGAACGGATCCGTTTTATTGGGATAGACACTCCGGAAACAAAAGATCCTGATCGCCCTGTTCAGAAATTTGGACCAGAAGCCAGTGCTAAAACCAAGGAATTATTAGCTACTTCTCCAGAAGTTTGTCTTATCTCAGATTCTTTGGGAGATGAAATAGATGAATACGATCGTACTTTAGCTTATATCTTTTCGAAAGAAGGCGTAGATGTTAATGCAGAACTTCTAAAAGTTGGCTTAGCTAGGGGACTCTTCTATTTTCCTTTTTCTCGCAAAGAAGAATTTCATTCTTATGAAAATCAAGCCAGAAAAGAAAAAATAGGTGTTTGGAATAAATAAAGTTTAAAAGCTCAAAAGTCTAAAAGCTTAAAAGCTAATAACTAAAAACTAAAAACTAACTTTTCTTCTCAACATCAAACGGTAGATCAGTATCCCAGTTTTCAAAAGGTTTTAGAGGGGGAATCGGTTCGGCTGGAGGAGCAGTATCTGTTTGAGGAGCAGGCGTAGTACTATTACTAGCTTTATTTTTTTTCATCATGTCTTCTATTTGATCTTCTAGATTCTGTCCTTTTTTAGCTTGTTTAATTGCAAAGAAAATCACAATTATGGCGAGGATTAGTAATATTACTGGAAAGATTCCAATTAAACCAGGATTCCATTTAGAGATTGCTTGATTTTCTTCTTCCCACAATTGTTCCCATATTTCTGGTAATTCTTGGGCTAACGATCCTTGGGCTAGGGTGGAGTCTTCCAAATTTAAAGGAGCAGAAGCTTGAATTTGTCCTTCATAAGAAATTCCCTTGATTTCCATTCTAGTTTTCATGGGTCGTTCGAATTTACCAATAAAAGAAACTGGTTCAAGACCAAGATTATCAATTTTTTTAGGGAAAACTTCGCTAATATTTCCTCCAAACTTAGATTCTAGATTTTGTAAAAATATAGGACCTAAATTGAAATTAGTAAATTCTTCAAATTCTTCGAGAATTTGAGTTTGATCTTTTACTTTAAAAGTTAAGTAATTATCAATGGGTTCTCCTAAAGTAATAATACGATTATATTTACTAAGAATATATTCTTCTAGTTCTTCTTTATTAATAATTTTTCCACCAGTTTCATTAATGAAAGGGATGAGTTCAGTATAATTTTTAGCTGTTCCTTTTGAATAATTTTCTACAAATATATTCTGAAGAGGAAGGGGATTATTTTTACTTCCAGGAAAGATTCTGACCATAAAAAATCCTGGAGTTTCTGGGGTACGAGTCATTTCAAAATCAAAGCTTTGGGCTTTGACTGTGCTTGTGATTAGTAACGACAAAAATAAACTTAATAGTATTTTTTTCATTAACCTGTTTTTACCTAATTTTACAAAAATGTCAAATTATTTTTGTCTCAAAGTGTCTAATTTTTTAATAACACTAGCTGTTTCTCCACGAGTAATAGGTTCTGCAGGCCGAATATATCCGCCACTTTTAGTGGAAAGGAGATTAGTTTTTTTAGCTAAATCAAAATAAGGAGCAAACCAGTCTTCCTTGTGAACATCTGGATAGGGATCGCGAGTAAGTTCTTCTGTTATTTTTAGTTCAGCAGTTAGGATGGCGATTTTTAAGAATTCTGCTCGGGAAATATTATTACCTGGTCTAAAAGCACCGTCGGAATATCCCTTTACAATACCCCTTTTGACGGCTGTTACGACATAATCTAAAAACCAAGATTCTTTTGGAACATCTGGAAACTGGGTTGGTATTTTTTCTAGTGGGATTTTATTAGCAATTAGAATAATCTTAAGTGCTTCGGCACGATTAATAGTTCCTTCTGGACGGAAAGTTCCATCTGGATAACCGTTAATAACGCCTTGATCTTTTAGATATTGGATAGCTTGAGCATGAGAATCTCCGGTTGCAACATCTTTAAATACTTGGGCTTTAAGGCTAGAAGATTTAACTTCACCAAAGTCTCCGTAAGCAATAAGTTTAAAAGAACGGTTGGAATCAGTATTAACTTTTAATTTAGCTACTCCGTTTTCAAAATTATCTTTAGTTAGTTTCTTAGGTTCAACATCGGCTAGGTGCCGAAGAGTTGAAGAAATTTCAATACCAGCTAAAGCTACTAATTTATCTTCATTGATAAAAACTTCTACGAAATTGTCTTGTCCAGGAACAAATGTTCCGTCTGTTTCAAAAAATAAATCATTCTTTTTCCAAGTAACACGAGGAGTTTTGATTTCATTTAGGTTGGAATCTTCTGTTGAGAAAGATGAGTTTGGTATTTCTTGAATAACGGGTTTGATTGGTTCTACTGGAACTAGTTTTTCTTTTACTACTTCTTCAGTTTCTATATCTGCAACTACATTTTCTAAAGCAGAAGCAACTAGGTAGTTAGGATTAATGTAGTTTTCAAAATGAGCTACAAAATTATTAGGATGAATAGTATATTTTTCTGCTTTATCTTTTCCTACTCCTTGTCGAACAGCTTCAAAATAAGAATTTAGTCCAGCAGATTTAACATCTGACCAATTAAATGGCCAATAAGGGTGAAAAGGAGCATCAGCTTGATCTATTTGAAAATGTAAATGATAGGCAGTAGTCATTCCACTATCACCTGATTTTCCAATAATTTCTCCTTTTTTTACATCTTGTCCCTCTTTAACTATAATACTTGAAAGATGGGCATAAGCAGAAAATATTGTTGTCTTTTTTCCTTCATTTTCTGGGTCTGGAATATTTACATGAGCGATGACAATATGTTTCCCAAAACCAGTTTGTAGACTAGCAATTTTATAAACCATGCCATTGGCAATGGAGAGAACAGGAGTCCCAACTGGTACTTTAATATCTAGTCCGGTATGAGAACCAGAATTTTCTGATCCATCTAAACTATAATTACCTAGGTTAGGAACTGGATAAGTTATATAAGCATTTCGTTCTCTTTCATTGTTTGGAGCCCAAGTTTTTCCAGCTTTAAAATCATTAACATTATATTCTGGTAGAGGAATTAATTTGTTTTCGGGAATAAGATCATAAGCCATTTTCCGTTCGTCATCAGTAAGCGTAACCCAATTAGGAACTTTTTCTATAGGCATAATTGTTCCCGTAAAGACTGTTGGTTTTAATCCAATAAGACTAGTTCTAAATAGATAAGAATATTGATTAATAAAATCAGAACCAAAAAGAGAAGTAACCATCAGGGCTAGTATCAAAATAGAAACTGGTTTTTCTTTTAAAAATCTTTTCCAAGAATAAAAATTAGTTCGAACTTTTCTTTTTCTAAAAGATAGTTTGTTTGTTAGTTCTTTTATTGTTTCTTTAGTAGGCGAAATAAGTTTGGAACAAAGTTCTTTTTTTTCTAATAGTAATTTTGTTCCCATACCGATTCCGGCAATAACGAGTAAGGTTTTAAAGAGTTTGTTTTTCATGTTTGTTTAAAATCAGGTCATTATACCAGAATTAAGTGCTTTTTGCAAGACATAACTTGATTTAAAAGAGGGTTTGATTACAATCCTTTCGCTTTTTGAAAAACCGTTTGTGCGTTATATTATAATGTAGTGAAAGAGCTTAAAAGACGAAAAGTCTAAAAGTTTATATTAGGCTTTCACTTCCTCACTTCGTTCGTCGTTCAAGCCGCACGCGTAGCTCAGCTGGATAGAGCATCGGTCTTCGGAACCGAGGGTCACAGGTTCGAATCCTGTCGCGTGTACCACACAAGAAAAAGTCCGTACCTCCCAGAGGGGGGGTGAGGACTTTTTCTTATTCGCTACGCGAATGACAAGATTTGAACCAAAAGGTTCGACGCGAAAAATGAGCGTAGCGAATATTTGAGCGCTCTAACGAATCCCGACTTGTCGGGATGAAGTGACGAGTATCCTGTCGCGTGTAAGTCGATATGCCCCAAAGGGGCACAGCGACTTTTTGCTATGCTTTGCATGCGACAGGATGAGAATCGTAGGTTCTATACAGTCACTAATTACATTAATATTTTAAAAATGGACGATCTCTTTTTCTTGACAAACATTTAAAAATAATTAAATAATAATGTATGAGCGATGAAAATCGAAGTTTAAAAAAATATCTAGAGGAAATAGGGGAAATAGAGCTTCTTCCTCCAGAAGAAGAGTTGGCTTTGGTTCAAATTATAAATTCTTCTGATAATGAGGAGAAAATAGATGATGTGAAAGAAAAAACAAGAATGCTTACAGATGAACAATTAAGAGCAAGAGATACTCTTGTAAAAGGGAATCTTAAATTTGTTGCGAGTGTTGCAAAATCATATCAAGGTCAGGGACTTTCTCTGCAAGATTTAATTAATGAAGGGAATTTAGGGCTTATTATTGCTGCGACAAAATTTGATGAAACGCGTGGTTTTAAATTTATTTCGTATGCTGTTTGGTGGATTCGTCAAAAAATACTATTGGCTTTGGAAGAAACTCGTGTTGTATGCATTCCAGACAATCGAATGAGGGAATTAAAAAAAGTAAACAAAACAGAAGGATCTTTTCAACAGGAGCAAGGAGAAGGAAATATAACGGAAGAAGCTATTACAAAGCGGACTGGTCTGAGCAGGAAAGCTGTTCAACTCGCTCAAATAAATAGTCAAAAGCCAGTTTCTTTTGATGCACCTTTTCCGAAAGGACACGATCAAAAAAGTGATGAAAATTTATTAGATTGTACAGCAAGTAGTAATACATCGATTGATTTTTTTATACTAGAAGATAGTATTAAAGATGTATTCGAAAGAAAGAACTTATTGAATGACCAAGAAGAACTGGTGATTCGATTTCGTTTTGGGATTGGAGTAAATGATGGAGAATCTAAGACCCTTGAAGCTATTGGGGCTATGATGAGAGTTACCCGTTCGCGAGTGAGTCAGATTGAAAAGAAAGCTATTAAAAAATTGAAAAATTCAAAAGAATTACGGGAATGTTATTTTGAATAAGAAGAGAATTTAATTTTTATTTCTTCCCTTAAACCAGTAGAATCTTCTTGAATTTTTTGAAATAAAAACAAAATGAATCTTCTCAAAAAGATAGAAGAAGCAGGATTGGTTGGTCGGGGAGGAGCTGGTTTTCCAACTTATATAAAGTGGAGGGCAGTGCGTAAAAAAAAATCAGATAAAAAATATGTTATTTGTAATGCTTCAGAAGGGGAGTTAGGTCTTTTTAAGGATTTTTATATTCTTAAAAATCATGCTGATCGAGTTTTTTTAGGATTGAAATTGGCTATGGACTTTATCGATACTAAAAATGCTTTTTTTAATTTTAATAGTGATTATTACCAAGAACTAAAAGTTCGAATAGATGAACTTGTAAAAGAATATAAAGAGCAAGGATATAACATTAGTATCTTTAGAGAACAACCTTCATATATTGGGGGAGAGGGGACAACTATTGTTAATGCCATGGAGGGGAAGAGAAAAGAACCGAGAATGAAGCCTCCTTATTTATCGAGCGTAGGATTGTTTGGTAAACCAACGCTCATTAATAATGTAGAGACTCTATATAATGTTGCAGATGTGGCAGAGGATAAATTTAAAAAGAAGCGTTTTTATTGTTTATCTTTTCCTCATAAAAAGGGCGAAGTTTATCATTTACCAGTGAACTGGTCTATAAAGAAAATTTTAAAGGAAACGAAGAATATTCCTGATTTTCCTTATTTTGTGCAAATAGGAGGAAGTGCAAGTGGACTTGTACTTAATTCTTCTCAACTAGAAAAACAAAAGATGGTGGGAGCAGGGTCTATAGAAATATATAAAAAAAGCATTACTTCTCGTGAAATTTTGCTTAAATGGTTTGATTTTTATAATCAGGAAAGTTGTGGTAAATGTGCGCCTTGTCGGGAGGGATCATTTCAGCTTTATAAATTAGTTAAGGAATCTAAGACAATCCCTTGGAAGGAAATGAAACCAATTTTAGAGGTATTAGAAGAAACTTCTTTTTGTGCTTTAGGGAGATCTATTCCAGTGCCTGTTTATAGTTATTTAAAAAACATTCTTAAGAAAAAAATATGACCAAAGTAACCATTGAAATTAACGGAAAAAAATATTCAGCCGAGAAAGGAGAGAGTGTTTTACAGGTTGCGATTAGGAATAATATAGATATACCTCATTTTTGTTATCATGAAGACTTGCCGATAGATGCTAATTGTCGCACTTGTTTGGTACAAATGGAGGGTAATGACGATGTAATGACATCTTGTACACTAAAAGCAGAAGATGGGTTAAAAGTAAAAACAGATACACCAAAGGTAAAAAGATTGCGTAAGGAAAATATGGAACTTCTTTTAGCTAAATATAAAAAGAAGGCACCGCTTTGTCGTGATGGTCATTTTTCTAAAACATTAGAAGTAATGAAGAAGTATGGAGTTACGGGGAATAAATATCAGAGAGATGAAACTTGTCCGTTGCATAAAATGGGGGAGGCGGCAGAGTTTGATCCTAGCCTTTGTATTGCTTGTAATAAATGTGTGGAGATTTGTGAAAAAATTGGAATTAATTTTCTTAAATTAGAGGGAAAGAATTCTAAAGCTAGGGTTTCGTATAATAAAGACCCTAAAGTAGATTGTATTTACTGTGGGCAATGTACGGCTCATTGTCCAGTGGCAGCAGTGCGAGAACAAGGGCATATAGCGGAGGTAGAAAAAGTTTTAAAAGATCCTAAGAAGATTGTAATTGTGCAAACAGCTCCTTCTGTTCGAGCTAGTATTGGAGAAGAATTTGGGGCGGAAATTGGAATAGATTTAACGGATAAATTAGCTACTGCTTATCGAAAAATGGGATTTGATCATGTTTTTGATGTTAATATGGGGGCAGATATTACGACTATGGTTGAGGCTCAAGAATTAGTAGAAAGAATAGAAAAAAATGAACACCTACCAATGTTTACTTCTTGTTGTCCGGGATGGGTTAAATTTGTAGAATTTTATCATCCAGAACTAATTCCTCATTTAACTACTGCTCGTTCTCCCCAAATTCATTCTGGAGGAGCATATAAGACTTGGTGGGCAGAAAGGGAGGGGATAGATCCAAGTAAAATCGTGGTTGTTTCTACGATGCCTTGTACTTCTAAAAAATACGAAGCTTCTTTTGATAAACTAAAAATAGACGGATTAAAACCAGTAGACTATGTATTAACTACTAGAGAATTAGCGGTAATGTTGAAGGATCGTAAAATTGATTTATTGAAATTAAAACCTAGTAAAGTAGATAAAGAGGGGACTTATTCGGGAGCGGCAGCAATTTATGGTGCTTCTGGGGGAGTAATGGAGTCTGCGCTTAGAACGGCTTATTTTCTATTAACTGCTAAAGAATTGGAACCTATAGAATTTAAACCAGTTCGAGGTATGGAAGGAATTAAGAAGGCAACGGTAAAAATCGGAAAAAGAAAATTAAAATTAGGAGTGGTAGCTACTCCTAAATGTGCGAGAGAAGTTATTTATGAATTAAAAAGCAATCCTAAGGCTTATGATTATATAGAATTTATGGCTTGTCCGGGAGGATGTATTGGAGGTGGTGGACAGCCTATTCCTTCTACAGAAAAAATTGTAGAGCAAAGAATAAAAGGAATTTATAAGATAGATCACAATATGAAAATGCGTCGGGCGCATGAAAACCCAGTGGTGCAGGAATTTATGGCTTATGTTAAAAGACTGCCAGAACACAAAAGAAACGAGATTCTTTATACATCTTTTTCCCAGAAAAAGAAGTTTGAGTAAAGAGATATTTTTTGACAGAGCTTAAAGTCTTGCTACATTTCAAGTTAGACCCCCCGCAAGAGAGAATGCGAATAAGTGCATTCTTTATGGCTTTTCAGTGTTTTTTCTTGACAGAATTAATAAAGTCTGATATTAAGATATTATGATTGAATCTCAAACGCTTTTAGATCTCTATAAAAACATAGGAGGAGACTCTGATGTTCTGGATGAATCAAATAATAATAGAGTTCGGGCTGGTGAATTAGATTCGTTATATTATAATATACTATCAAAAAAAGGTAAGCATGAAATGGACAAGAAGTTGAATCTTGAAACTTTAGAACAAGCTAATCGAGTGATATTAGAAGAAGAATTGAGTTTATTTTTAGAAGAAATAACTGAAGCAGGAAGGTTAACTGAAGAAATTCAGGAGAAAATATTTGATAT
>CAYWLU010000027.1:7387-10573 GCA_964459435.1 uncultured Candidatus Peribacteria bacterium | reverse complement strand
ATAATAAATCGGGGTAGTGAAATATTTTTTCATCAGTTAATTTTTAGTTAAAAAATAGTGTTTTGTCGAGTATTTCAGTCTTGTTATGTTATAATATAACGCCTTTCAAATTTCTCTTTTGCACTTTTTCAGAGGTTCCTTAAACTATCTTCGTCATGAAATATGCTTTTCTGAATCGGAATTTCAAAAAACTTGCTTTTGAAGAACGCCTCATCTTTGGGGCACATCTCGCCACGGTAATTTTTTGTTTCTTCCCTTGGATTTCAGTAGAACCTCTTTATGAAGATCCTTACTGGAACTCTGCTATGGCAGGAAGCGGAGCCCTTCTTGGTGCCTTCATTTTTCTCTTGTCTTTGTGCGTAGTTCTAATTTTTGCAGACAAAATATTAGAAGCCAAAAGAATAAAAATTCCTTTTAATGAAAATTATTTATTCTTTGTTGCCGGAGTTGAACAACTAATTTTCTTAATTCTGGCTTGGTCAGTTCTTATTGCTAGTGTGCGAGAATTTGAAAATGCCGAACTTCGTTTTGGTCTTCTGCTCTGTTTTTTAGTACAAATCGTCGGATTAGTCGCTTCTTATTTGCTAAATCAAAACTTGCACAAAAAAAATACCAAAGACTTTTTTCAACATCCCGACAAGCATCCAGCCAAAAAACCCGAAGAGAAAAAAGAAAAAATAGGTGGTCTTTTTGAAAACAACCTTAATAAAGATAATAAAAAATGAGTGATACCAAACAAACAAAAGACTCTTTTTTGGACGAAACACAACAAGAAGGTCGTGCTTCTTCTAAGATGGAAATAAGTGATTTAGATCACGCTATTACCAATGTAAATATCATTTTGGATGACGAAGTCGTCAAAAAATTCCGAACAACCAAAGAAGAAGACCTTCCCACCGTCAAAATGACGGTCTATTGTCATGATTGCGGCGAAACGGTTCCGGCGGGAATAGGTAAAACTTTGCGCGGCAATGCTCGAACCATTTGTGGAACATGTAAATCCAAAAAAATATCCATGGGCACCGAAAGCGCCCTTAGAAAGTTTTACCACTTAAATGACAATGGCAAAAGAGAAGGAAAACAGTAGCCATGTCAATCCGTTTTTTCAGCCTAACTAAGCTGTTTTTTGTTTTTAGTATCTAAAATTTTTGACGGAATATATACGAAATGTATACTTCCGTATGTAAAATGACAGAAGTTAAATTTTCCGATCGCGAAATGACTACCCTCCGACACATTCGGAACGAGCTAATGCGTTCTGGGAAAATGCCGTCCGTCCGCACCCTCATGGAACAGATGCAATATAAATCTCCCCGTTCTGTGTCGGTTCTCTTGCAAAAATTAACAGAAAAAGGAGTCCTTATTCATCGAGAAGGAAAATATATTCTTAACGAAAGCGCTGAAACCGCTTCTCCTAATACTGACACCGTAGATGTCCCCTTGATCGGAACTGCTTCCTGTGGAGTTCCAATTTTTGCAGAAGAAAACATCGAAGCCTATTACAAAATTAGTACACAGATAGCACCGCCTTCTCAAAAACATTTTTTGCTTCATGCCAAAGGAGACTCTATGAACCAAAAAGGTATTTATGACAATAATTTGGTCTTGGTAAAACAACAAGATGTCGCCGAAAACGGAGACACTGTAGTTGCCCTAATAGACAACGAAGCCACCATCAAGGAGTTCCAAAAAAAAGACGACACCGTCATTCTTTATCCTCACTCGTCTAATCCTGCTCATAAACCAATCATTCTAACCGATGATTTCCAAATACAGGGAATCGTGGTTAAGTCCATCCCTCAGTTCTAACTTTTTTACTTTTTATCTTTTTTACCTTTTAACTCTCTAACACCATGGCACAAGATGCTAAACAATCGGCTCTCGCAGCAGCACTCGCCCAAATCGAAAAAAACTTCGGTAAAGGCTCTATTATGAAGCTTGGCGAACACACTCACGCCAAAATCGAAACCGTATCTTCTGGCGCAATCTCTATTGACCTAGCCCTTGGCGGAGGAATCCCAAGGGGAAGGATTATTGAGGTTTATGGTCCAGAAAGTTCTGGAAAGACAACTCTCTGTTTACACGCTGTAGCAGAGTTCCAAAAGGCTGGCGGGACAGTTGCCTTTGTGGATGCAGAACATGCCCTAGATCCTGTTTACGCTGGGAAAGTGGGCGTTGATACCAATGAACTACTTCTTTCCCAACCAGACTCCGGAGAACAGGCTCTAGAAATTGTTGAGGCTTTGGTTCGTTCTGGGGGAGTCGATTTAATTATTATTGATTCCGTGGCCGCACTTACTCCTCGGGCAGAAATAGAGGGTGCAATGGGGGATGCTCAAATGGGATTACAGGCTCGGCTTATGAGCCAAGCTCTACGAAAATTAACCGCAATAACCTCTAAAACGAACACCACCATAATTTTTGTAAACCAAATTAGGATGAAAATTGGGGTTATGTTTGGAAACCCAGAAACCACAACCGGAGGAAATGCCTTGAAATTTTATTCTTCTATTCGAATCGAAATTCGCAAAGGAAAAAGAATCGAAGAAGGTGTTGGTGATGCCAAAGAGGCGAATGGAAACGGAGCTAGGATTAAAATTGTTAAAAATAAAGTTGCCCCTCCTTTCAAAACTGCAGAAGTAGATATCATGTTCAACGAAGGAATTTCTAAAATAGGAGATTTGGTCACTACGGCTGAAAAAATGGAAATTATAACAAAAGCTGGAGCCTTTTATTCTTACAAAGAAACCAAACTTGGACAAGGAAAACAAAACGCCATTAATTTTATAAAAAAGGACAAAAAACTATCTACTGAAATAGAGAGACTTGTTCGAAAAAAGGCTGGATTATAAAAATTTTGCTTTCTTTTTCTAGTTCGTTATTCCGCAAAATCATAATTCTTAATTTTAAAATATGTATTTCGAACTACCAAACCTTGGCTATCCCTATGGGGCATTAGAACCTTTTATAGACGCCAGAACCATGGAGACCCATCATACGAAACACCATCAAGCCTATATAAACAATGCCAACAAAGCCCTGGAAGGCTATCCAGAATGGCAAGACAAAGGTGCTCCAGAAATTCTTTCTAACATAAATAACATCCCGGAAAAAATTAGAGATGCTGTTATAAACAATGTCGGGGGGGTATGTAATCATAACTTCTTTTGGTTAATTATGTCTCCA
>CAYWLU010000027.1:0-7287 GCA_964459435.1 uncultured Candidatus Peribacteria bacterium | reverse complement strand
CAAAATCGTCGAGCAGATTATATCGACGCTTTTTGGAACGTAGTTAACTGGAAAAAAGCCGAAGAAAATTATCTGAAGGCTTTAGACTAACCACGAAACAAAGGAACTGCTTAAGCGACAACCAGATCCCGCAATAAATGCGGGATTTCCTTGTGGTCTTATCCCTTGCTTGCCCTGCCATTCTGCTCTGAGGCCTGACGACCTTCGTCGCTCAGGCTCGAACAAGAGCGAAGTCGAATGGGTCCCTCTTTATCTGTTTTCCAAAAACTCCACCATGCCTCGCATAGACCACCCTCTATGTGATACTTCGTTTTTTTCTTTCTTATCCATGGCAGAATAAACTTTGTTATAACCATCGGGAATGAAAACAGAAGAAACTGGTATCCCTGGCTCCAAAGAGGTTTGTGGAGACTCTGTGATTATCCCCGAACAAGTGCCCAAAACCACATGTTCTTTGTTTGTTTGGGGATCAAAAAAGGCACAAGCAGAATAAAAAATGGCTTTTTTGTTGTCTTGCTCTTTCATCATCTCTAAAAAAACATCCAACCATTCTTCATCGCTTTCTGCGGAAATTTCTCGTTTAGTTTTTAACCCAAATTTATTTGGAAAAGCTTCTAAAATAAGTCCTGAATCTTCCCCAAGAGATGGAATTTGAAATTTCTCAGCAAAAAATTTCGCTTTTTGAAGAGCGTTTTCTTCAAAGGAACTTCCTGTTTCTTCTGGCTCTATAACTTCTGAAAAATCTTTTAAAGATAAAAAATTAATTTCAGAAAGTTTGTTAAGAACTTCTAGCATTTCTTTTCTCTTCCCATCATTTCCTGTGGCAATAAGGACTTCCATTGGCATTATGGTGCTGATTTTTTGCCAGAAATCAAGATTTCTGCCAGACTTCACCGCGATGAATCTCTGCTTTCTTGACCTAGAAACAACCGGACTCGACTCCAAAAAAGACTCAATAATTGAGTTTTCTTTTTTCGTACAAAATGAACAAGGCAAAGAGTTGTCTCGGTTTGATCAAGTTATTATCCCAAAAAAATCCCCATTAACTCCCTATGTAACACACATAACAGGGATTACTGAAAAAGAAATAAAAGAAAACGGAAAACACTTAGAGGAGGTGTTGTCAGAAGCTAAAGAAAAAATTAAAGACAATATTATTGTGGGTCATAATATTGGCTTCGATATCCGATTTCTTAGAGAAAATGGTTTAGAAATAGACCCTAATAACTATATCGACACTCACGAACTTGCTCGAATTTTGCTGGTCAACGAAAACAGTTATGCCTTGGAAATCTTGGCAGAAAAATACAAATTTAATCATTCTAATGCACACCGTGCTATGTCAGATGTAGAAGCAAGTGCTGAATTGTTTTATTTTTTAAAGAAAAAAATAGCAGAACTTCCCACAGAATTTTTATCTCAAATAAAAGATTTTTTAGAAAACAAAACAGACTGGCTCGCTAAATCTTTTTTTCTAGAAGAAGCTGGCACAACGGATTTTTCTTTTTCAAAACCAGAACAACCCAAAGAAGACACTGAGTTCTCTTTACCAGAAACCCTAAAAACTTCACTGGAAAGCCTTTCCCCTAGCAATTCTTTATTTGTGAACCAAGGCGATTCTATTGCCTCTCGGGATTTTTTGGTCGCTACCGCAAAGAGACTTATTTCTCAGGGCAAAAAAGTATTGGTTGTTTCTCCTAAACTAGAGTTTTTCCCAAATTTCAAAAACTTTCCTATTCCAGAGGTCCTTTTTGATCCAAAAAAACTAACAGAATTCCTCGGCCGACGAGACAAGCTAAACAACGAAGAAACAACCTTCTTTCTGCAATGTTCTTGGCGTAATTTTTTAGGTCTTAGGGGGAAAAATTTCTTTAGCCTGTTTGCCAACCAAAGAAAACTTTGGAACGAGGTATGTGTCTTTGACGTGGATAACGAGGTTTTTGCAAGTGTCTTGCAAGAAAAACAAAAAGAAGATTGTCTTTCCGTTTCGCCCCAAGCCTTTTTTCGATTTCATGATTTGGAACTATTCTCTGGACGAGTTCTTTTGGTTGATGAAACCGAAATTTTTGCCGAAAATCTTCTTTTTGCTCCTAGTAAAGAAATTTCTTTGTTTAAATTCCTGGAAGAAGAAAAAACAGCTGTTGCCGCTCAATTCTTTGTTACCAACTTCTGTAAAGATGTTATAGAGCCTCGTATGCAACATGCAATAACCCCTTTCCCAGAAAAAATTCTTCTAAGCAAACGAGATTCTTTCCCCGAACAAACAAAAAGTCTTAAGGAAATTTCTGCTGACAATTCTGAAATTTTAGCCATAGAAGAAATGTTAACCAACCCTCGCGAGGGATCTGTCCGCTGGCTAAAATATTTTCCAGAAACCGGTAATCTTTCCTTTGGAATTTGGCACCCTGACGACTGGCGAAAAACAAAATCAGTTCTGGGTAATTTCCAAAAAATCTTTTTTTATCGACACAGAATCATCAAAAACGATCCGTTCTTTCGAGTGTTTGTGGGTAGTGTTGAGGGAGAGTTTTTGCATGACGAAAGACTGAGTCTAAACAAAAAACTAGAAGTACCAAAAAACCTAGAATCTGCCAACGATCCTCAGTTTAATTCTTTTTGTGCCACGAAAATTCTAGAACTGACTGAATCTATTGATGAAAAAAATGGCTTACTTGCTAATTTTTCTAGCCTAGAAACCTTAAAAAAAGTCTTTTCTGAGGTTTCAGAAACCCTTCTGGAAAGCGATATTGTAGTTAAGGGTGAGCGTGTTTCTGGTGGAAATTCTAAAGTTTTAGAAATCCTAAAGCGGTCTTCTAATATTCTTTTCTTCTCTCAAAAATTTATTGATCCTTGTTTAGCAGAGCTTCCCATCTCAACAATTGTGATCCAAAAATTTCCTTTTCCCCCCCCTCACCCCCTGCTAAAAGAACTAGAAACAGTCATGAAACAATCTGGTCAAAATTTTTGGGGAGCATGGGTTGTCCCCCATGTTATGGCTAATATTTCCCGTAGAATCTCTGTTTATCCTCAAGCAAAAAAAGTTGTCTGGCTTGATCCCAGAGAAAATTCTTCTTGGGGAAAAGAAATACTTAAAACACTATTCTAGGGGCTTTCTAAACAATATCTAAATATCCAAATTTAAACCTATCGCCAAAAAAGGAAGGCAAGCTGTTTTTTAAAGTTTGTAGGCTGAAGATTGAAGATTGATTTAATACCTTGCCAAGTGAGCAAAGGCTTTGTTTGCTCTAGCCATCTTGTGCGCCTCTTTCTTTTTGTTTACTGCAATTCCAGTATCCTGAGAAGCGTCTAAAAGCTCTTGGGCGAGTCTTTTGTACATTGGACGACCTTTTCTAGATCTAGCCCCTTGCAAAATCCAACGGACAGATAGACTTTGTTGTCTCTTGGTTGAAACATCAATTGGGATTTGATAAACAGATCCTCCAATTCGTTTTGCTTTTACTTCAACCGTTGGAGTGGCATTTTTTAAGGCAATCTCAAAAGCCTTAAGTGGATCCTTCTCTCCAAGTCGAAATAATTCGTCAAAAGTATCTTTTATAATCCTTTGGGCAACGGTCTTTTTTCCTCTTTTCATCAAACAGTTAACTATTTTTGACTGAATCGGGTCTGTGTAAGAAAAAGGATTCTGGTAATTAAGTTTTTTCGTTGTTTTACCACCACCCCCTCCTTTAGGACTTTCTTCTTTCTTTGTGGTAACGACTGCCTCGCTAGAAGCAAAATCTTTTTTTTCCGAGTTTTTAGAGGCGGTCTCAGATACCGCTACATTTGTTTCGTCTGCCATTTTTTTGTTATATTATAATATAATGATTATTTTTTAGCTTTTTTCGTCCCATAACGAGAACGAGCTTGTTTTCTGTCTGTTACCCCTTGGGTATCCAGAGTTCCCCTGACAATGTGATAACGCACCCCAATAAGGTCTTTTACTTTCCCTCCTCGAAGAAGTACTACCGAGTGTTCTTGTAGATTATGTCCTTCTCCCATGATATAGGCGTTTACTTCGTAACCATTTGTAAGTCTTACTCTGGCAATTTTACGCAAAGCCGAGTTAGGCTTTTTCGGAGTCATTGTTGTTACCTTGATACATACTCCTCGTTTCTGGGGGGCGGCAAGATCTCGAGAGGCATTTTTTAAAGTATTAAAAATTGTTCGCAATGCTGGAGATTTAGACTTAACAGCCTTACTTTTTCTTGGTTTTCGAATTAATTGATTAATTGTGGACATATTTTAGAACTTAAATTTTAAATCTTAATAAATTTTATTTTTTAGCTTTCCGAAAGGACTTAAAGCCAGTCCCTGCGGGGATAAGCCGACCGATGATAACATTTTCCTTTAGTCCGTCAAGCCTATCAATCTTTCTTGTGGTTGCTGCCTCTACCAACACTCTGGTTGTTTCTTGAAATGAGGCGGCAGATAGCCATGATTCTGTCCAAAGTGCTACTCTGGTAAGTCCTAAAAGTAGTCTTTCTGATCTAACTGGTTTCTTTTTCTTTTTCTCAAGTTCGGCACTTTTTTGTGCTAGTTCTACCACATCTTTTATCTCCCCAGGCAACCACCCACTGTCGCCAGCTTCTAGGATTCTAACCTTGGAAACCATTTGTTTGGCAATAATTTCAATGTGTTTTTCGTTAATCCGTTGCCCCTGAGAAGCATAAATACTTTGAACCTCGAACAAAATATATTCTTGAACGGCTTCCACGGAAGTCAGCTCCATAAGCTCCCTAAGATCTAAATGTCCTACTGTTAAAACATCTCCTTTTTTAACCTCCTCTCCTGTTTTCACTTTAAGAGTTGTTCTTGGAGAAACTTCATAGGATCTTTGGGCTGCTTCGTCTTGGAGGATAATAATTTCTCCAGCATCAACGCGCTTAACAACTCCAGCAGAACGAGCCTTAATTGTTGCCTTGCTTTCCGTAGATCTAGCAATGATTTGTTTTTCTCTGATTTTTTCTCCTTTTTTAGCACAGGGTTCAAACTCTAATCCAAGCCGATGAATATCGTCCTCGGCTTTACTAGCAGTAATAACAATTTTGGTGTCGCCCTCTCCCTTCTTAATTTTCACAATTCCTGAAATTTCGGACAAAATTCCTGTAGTAGATGGCTTTCGTGCTTCGAAAAGCTCCTCTACTCGAGACAAACCTTGTGTAATAGAGGCTCCTTCTGTGGCAACTCCTCCCATGTGGAAGGTTCTCATGGTTAACTGGGTTCCCGGTTCCCCAATAGATTGTGCGGCAATAATTCCAACTGGCGTTCCTATTTCTACTGGTTTGTTGTTTCCCAAATCATAACCGTAACACTCTTGGCAAACCCCACCCAGTGTTTCACAGAACATTACTGAGCGAACATTGACTGCTTCTATTTGAGCGTCTCTAATTATTTGTATTTTTTCTTCGCTAATTAGCTCCCCCTTCTTAAGAAGAACTTTAGTTTTCATTTTCACGTCTTCGGCAACCGTTCTACCGTAAAGTCGTTTTTCAAAATCCAAACCAAGTGCTTCTGAATTAACCCTTGTTACTAGTTTGAATTTATTTGTTTTACAGTCTGTTTCTTTAACAACCATGTCTTGCACAGAATCAACCAATCTTCTGGTTAGGTAACCAGCTTCTGCGGTCTTCAAGGCGGTGTCTGATTTTCCTTTTCGTCCTCCATGTGTGGCAATAAAGTATTCTAGAATTGTAAAACCACTTTTTAAGTTTGAACGAATCGGAAGTTCAATGGTTTTTCCTGAAGGACTGGCCACCAATCCCTTCATTCCTGCAATCTGAGTAACCTGCCCCCAGTTTCCACGCGCTCCAGAATTAATCTGATAAAAAACATCGTTCTCTTTACCATATTCTGGAATCATCTCTTGCATGATTTCCGATTTAACTCGAGACCAAATTTTAATAGTATGATTATATCTTTCTTCGTCGGTAATTAGCCCGTGCCCATACTGCTGATTAATTTTACCCACAATAGAGTTTGCTTTTTCGATGATTTCTTCCTTGTTTTTTGGTTCATGAAGATCGAAAACAGAAATAGAAATCCCTGATTTTGTGGCATAAATAAATCCTAAATCTTTAATCTGATCCGCCATTTTGGCGGTTGCTTCTACGCCAATCTCTGCATAGGTTCTAGCGAGTAAGCCACTTAATTCTTTTTTTCCAAATGCTCGATTTTGATATTCTATTCCCTCTGGCATTATTTTATTGAAAATCAATCTTCCGATTGTTGTTTCTAAAAGAACACCCTCTTTTCTTACTTTTATTTCTGCTTGAAGGTGAACATATCCAGAATCATAAGCAAGGATTGCTTCTTCTTGTGAGCCAAAAGCCATTCCTTCTCCCTTTTTCCCCTTAAAACTTTGAGTTAAAAAATAACAACCCAAAACCATATCTTGGGAAGGATCAATAACCGGATCTCCACTTGAAGGCTTAAGAAGGTTTTTCGAAGAAAGCATAATTTCTTTCGCTTCTTTTTGTGCTCGATCAGATAACGGCAAGTGTACTGCCATTTGGTCTCCATCAAAGTCAGCATTAAAAGCCGCACAAACAAGAGGATGAACCTGAATTGCTTTTCCTTCTACAAGTAGTGGTTGGAAAGCCTGAATTCCGAGTCTATGTAGAGTTGGTGCTCTATTTAAAAGAACATATCTATCTTTAATAACTTCTTCCAAGATATCCCAAACTATTTTTTCTCCGACTTTAATTACTTTTTCAGCACTTTTTACATTGTAAGCAAATTCATATTCTATCAACTTAGAAATCACAAAGGACTTGAATAGCTCTAGGGTTATATATTTTGGTAAACCACATTGGCTTAGTTTTAATTGAGGACCAACCACAATTACTGAACGCCCAGAATAATCTACTCGTTTCCCAAGTAGGTTCTGTCTAAATCTTCCCTGTTTTCCTTTTAACATGTCTGACAAAGATTTTAGTTTTCTTTTTTGAACATAATTCATCCCAGCCCGAGAATTTCTTACTTGATTAGAAATAAGAATATCTACGGCCTCTTGAAGCATTCTTTTCTCGTTACGACAAATAATTTCTGGTGCGCCAAGTTGAATTAATTTTTTTAATCTTTGATTACGATTAATTACTCGACGATAAAGGTCATTAAGGTCAGAGGTGGCAAATCTTCCTCCGTCTAATTGAACCATTGGGCGAAGATCTGGAGGGATAACAGGAATTACTGTTAAAATCATCCATTCTGGCTTCATATCGCTTCGCAAAAAAGATCCTGCCAACTTTGTTCTTTTTATTACCAAGTAACATAGCAGTTCTAAAACTA
>CAYWLU010000026.1:0-10749 GCA_964459435.1 uncultured Candidatus Peribacteria bacterium | reverse complement strand
CGTTGATTCCAAAAGCTTTCAGTTGATAAATAACCTTCCCTCTCCATTTCAGTAGAAGTCATAAATCCTGGTCTTCGGCCAGATTCTTCAAGTTTGTCTTGGTATTTTTCTAAACGAGTTGGTTCTTGTTTAAAGGCGTTTCTATTAGATGCATTTTGTTTGTATAGTTCATAAGATTGTTTGTTATTGTAATTAGGTGTTCTGGAACTTGCTCTTCGATTAAAAAAAGAATCTTTATTTCTTTCTTCTACAGTAGATTTAGTAGTATTTTCTCGTTTTACAAACTCAGTTTTTCCAATTCTGAGTCGACCAGAATGTTTTCCTTGACGAGAGGGAGGTTGGAGTTGTGCTTTTTTTCTTAATGCTTCTGCTCGCATATTACTTCTCATCTTTACAACATCTCGAAGATCTTTTCCTTTTTCTGGAGGTCTGATTAGGCTACAAGAAGAAATAGCTTTCCAGTCAGAAGGAACATCACAAGGAGTAGAGAATTCTTGACAGATTCCTTTTGGACTCACTGCGGGAGTTATAACTTGGATACAAAAACTATTAGAAGAGGGTTTATCGTCTGCAGCAAAAACAGGAGAGAAGATAATGAGACCGAAAAGGATAATTAATTTTTTCATGTTTGTTTTATTATATTATAATATACTATTTAAAACGATCACAATTACTACGATTAAATCTTATACATAGATAATATTTTATATTACTCTTCCTTGAAGAAGAACTAGATGTTCTACTTGAACTTCTACTAGAACTTGAGCTGGTTCCTCCTTTTGCTTTTAATCGTTTTTGCCAAAGGCTGAGTTCTGCTTGCAAAGTTTTAATTTTAGCTTTTATTTCTGTTGTAGACCAAGAAGTAGAAGAAGATGATGAACTAGAACTTGAAGAACTACTACTAGAAGTACTAGTTGTGGTAGTGTCCTCGTTTGTACTGGTTTCAGTTTCTCCTCCTTCTACGAAGGCGGTAACTAAAGTATGGTCTTTTATTAGACCTCTTTCTGTAAGACGCTTAATTCTAGCTAATTGAGAAGCAGAAAATACTTTTTTAGTAGTAAAAGTTTCCATAGATGAATCGCCGAATTTTTGAGCTTCTCCAGCTCGTGTTTTGTAAAAGAATGGTTTGGCATAGTAAGTTTTTTCTGGAGTAAGCCCAGCAATTTTTCCACCAGTAATATCTTGTCCAGTTCTTAGGACAATTAAAGGATTAGAAAAGTCGTTTTTTGTTTCTGATAGTAAAATGTGATAACCATCATATTCACTCCTAGTTAGGTTTTGTTTAGACCAAGAAAAAGTAGCGTAAGTGTCGGCAGGAACAACTCTTAATTTTCCAAATTCATAACTAGAACCATTATCTGAACCACTACTTATCTCTGGATCATTTGGTTCTAATATTTCTACTTCACCATTTAATTCATTACCATACTTGAATTCAAATTTTATAATTTTAGATCCATTAGATAGGAAGGTTTGGCGACCTTCTTTTAGGTAAGTATAAATCCTAAGATGATAATCCTCATTAGGGTCAAAAGTGGCACTTCTTACACTAAGAAAATTTTTATTAGCTTTTGAATAGTGTTTTATATTAGTTGTATTTTGGTTTGTCATTTTATTCAAATTATTATCCCACTGAATGGCATAACCATTTGTTTGATATAAAATATTATCTTCAAGGGAATCCCATTCAATAAGTGTCATACTTTCTGCTGGACGAATAGTCACTCCCTCTATCGTTGCCGCTTGACTACTAAAAAGAGGCAAAAAAATTCCTGCCAAGATACCGAGAAATAAAAACTTTTTCATGTTTATTTTTGTTTTAAGAAATATCACTTATATATATCGAACATGTCGAAAAATTGTGACAATAGAAATGTAGTTTTTTTAAAAAGAATCGTCAAATATTTATCAAATTAAAAAGTTATTGAATTCTAACCCGGGTTCAAAAATAGCCCAGAACCCGGGTTTAGAATTCAAGTCTAAAAGTTTAAAAAATTAATGCTACAGACTCATATCCTTATTATCTAAAAAACGAGCTTTCCAAAATGGCCAGATAACAAATTCTGCTCGTCCTTTGATGAATTTTTTGGATACAAAAGGAGTATGAGCTCCGTCACATCCAGAGACACTATAACATTGCCGAGCATCTAGACTTTCTGGTCGATTGTCTCCAAAAAGTAAGTAATGTCCTTCAGGAACAATGAATTTTTCTCGTCCACTACTTCTTGTTCTTCCTTGGTCTTTAGGATAAAGATAAGATTCTTCTAATTGAAGTCTAGTGTGTTCTTCGTTAGTGAGATAAATTTTTCCTTGATCTATTTCAATAGTATCTCCAGGAACTCCTAAAATTCGTTTAATATAATGAATTTTTTTGTGAGGAGGACGGAATACAGTAATTTCGCCTCTTTTTGGATCTCTTACGAAATTAAAAAGAAACTCGTTTACAAAAATAAATTCACCTTTTCCGTATTGGCATTTTTCTTGTAGAACATTAAGAGTGGGGCACATTGAGGGACCAGAAACTCTAAAAAACTGGAAAATATAAAACCGAATAAATAGTACTAAGCCAATTAAAACAAGAGTTTCTATAATAAAACTTGTCCATGTCTGATCTTTGTCTTTAATCATTTTCTGGCGAAGTGTACTTGAAAATTTTTTCTGGTACAATCTTTTTAGATGCATACCACAAAATTTAGTAGTTGGAAAAAACTCGGTTTTGGTAGTTTCCTTCAGGAGGATGAGGGGGTATCTAAAGTATTTCGTAGACCTTTCATTTTTGCTTTACAGAGAATGTTCTTTTGGGGAGTTCTACTTGGGGGAATTACTTGGGGAGCAAAGTTTTTTCTTCCAGAAAATTTATTTTGGGCTTGGTGGGCTTTGGGGGGATTAGCTATTTATAAGGTTTTGGCAGTATTTTTATATTGGTATGTGAATGGACTTTTGATGACTACGGATAATATTATTGATATTGAATGGCCTCGTTTTTTTGAAAGAAGATGTACAAGGGTGGATTATTGGGATTTAGATGAGATAGAAGTAGAGAGAGTAGGTGTACAATCTTTTGTTTATAATTACGGTACTTTGAGATTACAAAAATATGGAGGAGAATTACATGCTATTCATAGAATTTATAGACCTAATAAAGTGGCAAGGATTATAGAAAAATACAGAGAACAAATGGTAGACGCTAAAAACTTTACCGAAGAATCTGCCTTAAAAGATTTAATAACAAATCTTGTTAAAAGTCACGTAAGAGATAATGGGCAACCAAAGAGAACGAAGAATGAAGAATTAAGAATGGAGAATGAAAACCAGAAAGAAAAGTCATTCATTAAGAAGATGTTTAAACCAAACACAACATCTATTGAAGTAGAAAAGGAATTAGATGATGAAGGAGGAATAGAAATTGATTTGGGCAGTGATAAGTAAATAATAAATCAATAAATAAACTTGACAAAATAGGTAAGTATCATTATAATCTACTTATTCTTTTATTTCTCCTAGATTTGTGATTTTATTCAATAAATTTAGGGAAAGAAGAATAAGCTCTTTTACTCTCTTCTTATTTTTCTTCGGATTCCTTTTGATGTCCGCCATGAGTTTTCTTATTTTTAGAAGAAAACTCTTCGGGGACATTAAATAGGAAATATTATGAGAAAAAAATCTAAACGAAAAAAAGTTTGGATTGCTTCTGTCCAGCTGGGCTGGGTTTTGTTGTTTGCTCTGGTAGAGATATTCTTTTTTGATTCGTCTCTGCTAGACGGTGTAATCAAAAACCAACTCCCGACAAACTTGCCGAACTTTAACTCCCTTAAAACTATGCTAGAAATAGCGGTTGTATTGCTGGGAGTAAGTTTCGAATTTTTTCGTTTTAATCTTCTCCAGAAGAAACTGGAGAAAAAAGAACGGAAAAGAAGCAAGGCGACAATTCGCCGTCGAGTTATTTTAAGGAGGGTAAGAGCATAAAAAGTCAGTAGATCATTATTATGATTTGCTGGCTTTTTTCCTGTTTCCTTAAAATTATCTTAAAAAATATTTGACGAGAGTTTTATTTGCTTTATCAATGATTGGCTCGTAAAATACTCGGATTTATTCGAAGTAATTACGGCACAAATGGCTCTTTGAAAAATTCTTACAAAATATTGAATTGGACTATTTAGTTTCCAAATTTGTTGGAGGTTTAATAGTCTAATTCAATATAAAGTGAGAAAGAAGAAAATGATCGAAAAACGATTGATTCTACTTGTTAGTTTAGTTCTTTTAGTATTTTTATCAAGTTGTGCACAACAGGTTTTTCCCTTCGGAGGAAGATTGCCGGATAACAAAGGGCAACATATTGATACTCTCAGTTATCTAGAAGATGTTTCTATATTAGAAGCAATACTTACCGAAGAGGTGGAGAATTTACTTTTTAAATTTATTTCGGAGGAAAGTACTTTAGATAAATTGATTAACCGAAGAGGTGTTCTTTGGGAAGAATGCAGAAGAAGTAGACAAATGTCCTGGGACAAGAAGTCACTAGGAATTCTTGATGAAAAAATCACAAGAAGAGAGGATTTATACGGTGATTTTGAAGAGATAAACGATCGAATGGATCCTTCGAATTTGCATTTGCTGTCCGAATGGGCAACGAAATTATTTGCTGTTTTTGTGAAAGACAATGAGATCGATTTCTTCATCGAGAGGATCGATGATAAAGTCCTTATGAATGAATTTAAGAAATAAAGTAAATTTTCCTTTGAGCCAGTTAACATGATCCGCATCTTCCTAAAAAGGATGCGGATCAGAAGTTTATTTCTTAAAACTACTAATTTTAGCTAGAATAATTTCGATGGAATTTATACAATCTATTTTCTTAGGTATTTTACAGGGCTTTACGGAATTTTTACCAATCTCTTCTAGCGGACATTTGTTTCTAGCAGAAGAGTTTTTAGGCTTACTCCCAGATCTTCATTTTGAAATTTATTTGCATGTGGCCTCTTTAATTGCGGTACTAGTTGTATTCCGTCATCGGATTTGGTCTATTTTGCGAGGAGTTGGTGCTACTTGTCTTATTTGTGCAGGAGATAAGGGGGAGGGGATACTTGGTTGGAAGTTATTAGTGGCTTCACTTGCTACTGTTCCAGTCGCCTTATTACTTAATTTACAATTTGAGTTTTTCCGGACGGTAGAAATGATAGGAATAACCTTGATTATTACTGGAATTATAATTTTTTTCTCAGAGAAATTTCGTCCAGAAAAGATTAGAAATTTTTCTTGGTGGATAGTTATTTTGTTGGGATTGGTGCAGGGGATTTCTGTTTTGCCAGGTATCTCTCGGGCAGGAATTACGATTTCTTTTCTTATTCTCTTGGGAATAAATCGTAAGAATTCAGCAGAGATTTCATTTTTACTAGCTATTCCAACTATTATTGGGGCTTTGCTATTTTCTTTAGGAGAAGGGGGCTTTTGGTTTGATTTTACCCAATTTGTTGGTTGTTTAGCTTCATTAGTAGCTGCAATTTTGGCTATTAAGTGGATGATGAAATTGGTGAGTAAGAACTGGATTTGGTTTGCGCCGTATTGTGTTTTGGCGGGGATAGTAGTTTTGGTATTTGCGTAGGCGTTATATTATAATATACACCCAGTTGAATATCCGCTGTGGCGGATAAAATTTAAAAAAGCTAACGAATGAAAAATTTCCATAAAAAAACAAAATAATTAAAGTGAACGTAGTAGCATATCTAAATTTTATTCAACCAGGGTAAATGAAAATAGTTTTAGCTTCGAGTTCGGAAAACAGAAAAAGACTTTTTGATCGGATGGGTTTTGAATATGAGACAGCTTATCCTACCTTCGAAGAGGTTACTAGCAAAGACATTTCTCCTACTCAGCAGATCCAAGAGTTTGCTTTAGAAAAAGCTAAATCTGTTTTACACAAGTTTTCCACTTTAGATGATGTTTTGATTATGGGGTTTGATTCTCTGATTGATTTTGAAGGAACTTCGGTGGGAAAACCAAAAACTAAAAAAGATGCTTTTGAGATGATTCAAAGTTTTATTGGAAAATCTCAAAAGGTTTCAACGGGTATGGCTATGATTGGTAACTGGAAAGGGAAGTATTTTGAGAAAGTCGCATTAGAAAGCACAAAAGTTCAATTTCGATCAGATATTACTAATTATCAAATAAGAAAATATCTAGAATTTGGAGACTGGAAAGGTAAATGTGGTTCTTATTCTATTCTTGGTATGGGCATTTTTTTTCTAGAGCCCTTTGAGGGTGATTTTCAGAATATCGTAGGGGTGCCGATATTCAAACTACACGAAATGATTAGGGAAATTACAGGGAAATCACCGCTTTCTATTTTTTTAAAAGAAAAATAGAAAGAATTTTTAATTTTTAATTTTTAATTTTGTAAATAATGTTTTAATGACCTAATTTTTAAACATTAAATTTTATTTTCCCAAGTATTTTTCTATTTCGTCTTTAACTCCAGAATCCATACTACCACTCATAACTCCTTCTAGGAGGTTAGAGATATCTAAATTTCCTCCACCAGTCATTCCTCCTAACATATTATTCATTAATTTTTGGGTGAATGAAAAAGACCAGATAATGATTATTATCCAGAAAAGATATTTAATGATTGTGGCTATGAACCGATGTTTTTCTTTTTTTTGTCGGTTCTTTTCGTATTCAAGGAGTAAAGCTTGGTCGACTACTAACTGTTTAAGTAGTTCCCGATTCTGTCTTTGAATAATAATCAGTTCGTTGTTAACGGGGTTTTGTTCATCCATCTTTTTCAATTATAGCACAAAATTATTTTATATTTCGTGATTTTTTATACATTATACTTTATACATAATACATAATACTTTTGCTATGCCTTTTCAACCAGCCAAAGACTTTTTAATTACCGCGGCCAAGAAATATAATTTGCATCGTCAGGCAGGAGCTTCGCTTGTTTGTGAAAGAGTGAGGAAGATTTTTAGTGATCAATATCCGGCATTTAAAGAATTATGGACTCCAACTAAATTTGAGAACGGTAACCTAGTTATTGAAGTAACAGATTCTGCGGCTAGTTCTGAACTCTATTTGCGTACTATGGAATTAGGAGAGCTTTTTGAACAAGACGAGGCTCTATCTAGCGTAGAAGATGTGAGAATCGTGAGAAAAAATAAAATTAATAATTGACAATGGAAAGTGGATTGCTATAAGTTCGGCGATTTTTTAATATTATTTTAATATTGATGGCAAATAATGTGGAGACTTCTGACACAGAAAGACAGGCGGTGCTTGTTGGGTGCAATGGTGATGGGGAAGATTTGAAAGACTATATTTTTCGTACTGCTAAAGAATTAAGTATGAAAATTTCAGTATTAGTACTTGAAACTTTGCAAGATTTAAAGAGAGCAAGTTTGAAAGAAGGATTAACTTTAGCGGTTATTGATGAAAATCTTTCTTTGGGATTAGAGGAAGGTGAAACAGGTTCTTGTGAGATTGATGCTGTTGACTGCTTGGAGCGCGCAAATCTTTCTACAGAAAAAATAATAATGCAGGTTGATCCTGGTAGTATATTAAATATTAATAAAAACAGATTTGAGCCTCTTCGAATTATTTTAGGAGAAAGGATGAATGAAATAAAAATTGCAATTTCTGAAATTTTAAAAGCCGTTGATCCAGATAGTAATATCCCGCAACAAGAATTAGAATTTGATCAGAAAATAGCTGATTTACTAAAAGGATCTTCTAAGGGGGAAATAGATGATAAAGAAATTGTAACTATTTGTTCTTCCTGTTTGCAAATTCGAGAAGGAGAAGCTGGACCATGGAAAGATATTTTTAATTTAGGGGCGGACGGTTCGCTTTTTACAGCAGAAGCAAGAAATAAAATAAGAAAAAATGCTTCAGCATTATATGAGAGGGTGTTATATAGTGATGGAATATGTCCATGCTGTATGCAAAAATTATATCCTACATATGCGTAGGTCGGAAGTGGTTAGAATTCACCTTTGTTATTATCTAAGGTAGAATATAACCAATGAAGAAGTTTTTAGTTATAGGAGTTTTACTACCCAACTTAGTTTTGGCTGGTTTTGGAGATCAGGTGAATAGTCTTCTTAAGTCTTTTTTTGCTCCCAAGAATCTAGAAGAAACAGTTCAAAAAAAGAAATTAGATTTTCAAACTTCAGATTTGGATATTCCAGAAATAGAAATACCAGATAGTCCTACCAGTAAAGATTTAAGGGAATTTAGGAAGAAAATCCAAAAGGAAGAAGAAGCTTTAGATAACTTTGCTAAACAGATTTCTACCTCTCAGGAAAGACTATGGGATTTAGAAACCAAGAAACGTTCTTTTAGGAAGGAGCTAAGATTACTAGATCAAGAGCTTAGTTTGGTTACAGAGAAACTAACAAAACTAGAAGAACAAGAAATAAAGTGGCAAAAAGATTTAGAAGTTATAACTAAAGAAAAATCCAACCTCAAAGCTCTAATCCGTGTAAAAAATGAAGAACTAGAAGAATTTCTTCAAAAGAACTACCTGCAGGAAGAGAATTTTGGACTATCCAGTAGAGATCAAAGTAGAGGGGTTCTTAAATGGCTTTTTTCTTCTAAGTCTATTAGTAAGATTCTCCAAGAACAAGAATTGAACAAAAAATTTGTTCAAATAAAAGCAGGTAAATTAGCAGAACTAGAACAGTTAAAGTCTAAGATGGAAGCCAAAGAGCAACATGCTTCATTGTTATTCAATGAAGTCTCTATTCTTAAACAAAGAATTGCTTCAGAACAAAAATCTATTTCTGATATGGCAGAAGCTAAGGCTAGATTAATTGCTCGTTTAGAATTTTCTCAAGGGAAAATCGAGAAAGAAATGGAAAATTTCTATCGTCAGAAATTAGAATCTACTGTTTTATTACAGAATCTCAGGATTGCTTTAGAAGAAGTGCAAGAAAGGGTAGGGGAGGAAAAAGTAATAGAACAGAGTTCGTCCGCCACGGCAGACGAACTCAAGTTCCCTCTCAAAATCCCTCTAAAAATAACAGCGGGATTTAAAGATCCCCAATACAGAGAAGTTTTTGGACAGGAACATTTTGGTACTGATTTTTATGCTCCACAAGGTACGCCTCTTTATGCTCCCAAAGACGCTATAGTTAAAAAAATTGGTAATAATGGTTATAACTATTCTTATTTCATTTTAGATCACGGAGATGATCTCTTTACCGTCTATGGTCATGTGTCCGAGATTTTTATTAATGAAGGACAGATGGTTAAGCAGGGAGAACAGATTGCTTTGACTGGTGGAACACCAGGTATGAGAGGTTCTGGATTTATGACTTCTGGCCCGCATTTGCATTTAGAAGTATTTTATCAGGGACAACATGTGGATCCGTTGTTAATCATGAATGTAGAATGAAGAAAATATCCAATCTTCAAACTTCAATCTTCAAACTTCAATCAAAATAACAAAATACAAATTCTAAAAAAAAGTCTAAAAGTTGAAAGATTACGAGTTAAAGAAATTCAATAATTAGCTAATAACTAATAGCTAATGACTAATAGCTAAGAGCTACATTATAATTTGCTCTCTTTTTGAATTTTATTAGAATTAAAAAGATGGCAAATCTAGAGGTAGACTTCTGTGGGGTAAAATTCTCAAACCCATTGGTTTTAGCCAGCGGAGTTTTAGGAGTAACCAGTAAAAGTTTGCTCAGGGTTGTTGATATGGGGGCGGGAGGAATTACGACTAAATCTATTTGGCTCAAATCTCATCCTGGGCACAATAATCCAGCTATGTTTGGTAATGACCACTATTTTATGAACGCAGTTGGGTTATCTGATGCGGGAATAGAAAAGGCGAAAGAAGAAATTAGCGATTATTTAAAAAACAAAAAAGCACCTCTTATTGCTAATATTGTTGGCGCTAAGAAGAAAGATTTTGGTCTTATTGCTGAACAAATAGATCAATTAAAGCCAGATCTTCTCGAAGTAAATATTTCTTGTCCTAATGTCGAAGACGAATTAGGCAAGCCCTTTGCTTGCGATATGGCTTCTGCTGCAGAGATAACCAAACTAGTTAAATCAAAAACTTCTATTCCGGTAGTGGTAAAACTTTCTCCTAATGTAGAAAATATTGTGAATATTGCTAAAGCCGTAGAAGATGCTGGAGCAGATGGAATTACGGCTATTAATACAGTAGGACCTGGGATGCGTTGGAATATAGATTTAAGAACTCCCGTTTTAGCTAATAAAGTAGGTGGAGTATCTGGACCAGCTATTTTTCCAATAGCTGTCAAAGCGGTTTATGATATTTATAAAGCAGTAAAAATTCCTATTATTGCTACCGGTGGTATTTGTACTGGAAAAGAAGCTTTAGAGATTATGATGGCGGGAGGAACTCTTTGTGGGGTTGGAACAGCTATCTACTATTCTGGTGATAAAGTTTGGGAAAATATTAAGGAAGAAATGAATTCGTGGTTAGATGAGCAGGGGATTAAGAATGTTACAGAAATTATTGGTGCTTTTCACTCGCCCCGTGAAATCCAGTGAAACTGGAATTCCGACAAGTCGGAATTATTTCACAGGGTAAAAAACTTAAAATTTAGAAAGAATAAAAATGACTTGTTCCGATCTTCATCACCAAATAAACACAGAGCCAGTGGCTTTTAAAATTTTAGACTATTGGGACGAAGCTAAAGATATTAGAACTTATGTCTTTAAAGGAACTCTCCATGCTACACCAGGGCAGTTTTGTATGCTTTGGGTGCCAGG
>CAYWLU010000025.1:0-11258 GCA_964459435.1 uncultured Candidatus Peribacteria bacterium | reverse complement strand
ACGATCGAAAAACTTTGGCGATATATTATAACTGCAAATAATCACAAAAACTGTCATTATCTGAGACCATAATGTACTTAAATTCGATATAACACATTAAATTTTACTCATCTCAATCACCACTTTCTCTCCATCTAAATCCATCTCGTCTACAACAAGTTCTTTGGTCTCTGCTCCATGAATAATTTCTTCTGCTAGGGTTTCTCCAGAAATCAAAGTGTCAAAATGCTTCACAGCTTGTTGGATTAATTTGGAATTAGTTTGATAGGTAATAGAAATTCGATCAGAAACTTCAAAATCTTTGGATTTTCTCATTTCTTGAATCGCCCTAATTAATTCTCTCGCCATTCCTTCGACCTTTAATTCTTCGGTTATTTCAGTATCTAGTAGTACAACTGTTCTCGGGGTGGCTTCGGCTTCTTTGCCTTCTTCGCATACAAATCCCATGGTGAATTCGTCTTCTTTGAGAATCTCTCCAGCAATTTTTACACTGCCGTTTTTTTGTAGTTCAAAATCTCCGGATTTTCCTTTTTGGATTAATTCCTGCACTTTCTTTCCAAGTCTTGGCCCAACCTTTTTGGCATCTACTCGGACAACTTGTTCTGCAAGTCCTTTTACAGATTTTAATTGCTCTACTTCTTTAACATTCGCTTCTTCTCGAATTGTATCTAAATCTAAATCACATTTTTCGGTAGTCATAAACTGTACTTTAGCGAGCGGTTGTCGTAGTTTTATTTTCTTCTTGGCTCGAATTCCAGCCGCTAAAGAAACAATTTCTCTAGCCAAGCTCACTTTCTTTTGGGCTTTCTGATCTATCCATTTTTCTACTGCTTGTGGAAAATATTCCAAATGCACAGATTCTCCTCCTCCTAAATCTTTGTATAATTTCTCAGCAAAAAACGGACACACGGGAGCCAAAATTTTAGCGAGAGTCATAAGCACCCAGTGTAGAGTTTCGTAGCCAGATTGTTTGTCTTCTGTCATTTCTGATGCCCAGAATCTTCTTCTAGATCTTCTCAAATACCAGTTGTTGAGGTTGTCGATAAAATCTGGAATAAGTCGTAAACCAAATTCTAAATCATAGGCATCGAAATGCTTCCGGAATTCTTTTAATAAAGTTTGAGATTCTGACAGAATCCATTTATCTAATTCGTTTTTTGCTTCTGGAAAAGCAAACAAAACTTTGGCTTCTCCTGTGCCCTGCATAGGAACTTTTATAATTTCATCTAAATCAGAAATTCCTTGCAAGTTAGCTTCTAATTGACGAGTTGGTCCACCATGAGAAACAAACGCAATCGTTTTATTTCGATGTTTTTTGCCCATTTCATCAAAAAATTCTCGTATCCGTTTCATAACTTCTTCTTTGGTTTCTACTCCCTTGGTTTGCATTCTTTTGAGTGCTGGAATGTATGGTTTTCCTTCTAAATCTCCAAAATAAAGTTCCCGAAGTCGTTCATCTGTTTCTATTTTTCCTGCAAATCCTTTTTCTTTTTTAATAATTTCCGCTGTTTCTTGGGTGCGTGGAAAAGGCGAAGCATAGAGAACATCAAAATCATCTACTTTATTCGCTGATTCCTTAACATCTTTTCGTCCCTTTTCGGTTAAATGATGATCGTTTTCTACTCTTCCCGAAAAAACTTTTTCGGTATTCGTGGTAGATTGTCCGTGACGAAACATAAGAAACTTTGTTGGTTGCCAACTATCGATATTCGCATAAGTAGAGAAAAATTGATAAGTAGATCGGAGTGGTAAAAGTACGGATTTAAGAATTTCTTCTACTCCTCGTTCTGAAAACCGCAAATTTTCTCCTCTCGCTACGGGCGAATGAAGCAAATAAAACCGCATGGCATCGGCTCCGTATTTATCAAAAACTAAATTCGGGTCTGGATAGTTTTTCTTGGACTTCGACATTTTTTCTCCGTCTTCTGCCAAGACTATTCCGTTAGTAATCACATTCTTAAACACTTCTTTTCCAAAGAGAGCGACACTCAAAACATGAAGGTTATAAAACCAACAACGGGTTTGATCTAATCCTTCGGCAATAAAGTCTGCGGATTTGAACCCGGGTTCCGCAGAACCCGGGTTCTTATATGGATAATTAACGGAAGCATAGGGCATAGAACCAGATTCGAACCAACAGTCTAAAATTTCTGGGATTCGATGCATTTCTCCTGCACATTTAGAACATTTCCAAGTTAAATCATCGACAAAATGACGATGCAGATCATCTACTTTTTGCCCAGATAATTTCTCAAGTTCCTTTCTGGTTACAGCGATTGTTTCTTCACATTTATTGCATTTCCAAATTGGCATAGGCGTTCCCCAGTACCGATTCCGAGAAATTGCCCAATCTGGTGCCGTCTCTATTCCTTTCCCAAATCTTCCGTGTTTTAAATACTCTGGAGTCCAGTTAATATTTTCATTCTTGGCTAACATCTCTTTCTTGATTTTCTGGATATCTACAAACCAAGTCTGAATCCCTCGATACATAAGCGCACATTCTGTTCGCCAGCAATGAGGATATGAATGGCGAATTTGTTCTCTATTAAACAAGTTCTCTCCTAAATTTTCCAAAACCCATTTGTTTACATTTTTTTCTTTCGATCCTTCTACTTCTTCATCGTAACGAAAATATTGTCCTTTTAGTTCTGGAATACTGTCGTCAAAATGACAATCATCTGTAAAAGGAGAAACTACTTCTACATTTTCTCGCACAAAAACTTCGGCATCATCTACTCCACAAGGAGCTAGATGCACAATTCCTGTTCCTTCATCTTCCCCCACAAAATCAGCTGAAAAAACTTGAAAAGCATTTTGATGTCCTTCGTAAAAAGGGAAGAGTGGTTTGTATTTTTTGCCAACTAAATCTTTTCCTTTGAATGCTTTTAATGATCTTATGTCTGTTGGTTGTTTACTAAATAAATGGGAATGTTTCCATGCGTAATTTTTTGAAACAATAAATGTATGCTTTACAAATTCGCTATCCGATCCGTCTACAAAAATTGCATTGTTAGAAATAAATTTTGTTCCTCCTTCAACCGGATACCCTTTACCATAAGTTGTATTGCCCTCTCGGTCTTTATATAAAAGACACTCAATTTTTACATATTCCGCCTTTGGATTCACCCCCAATCCAAGATTCAAAGGCAAAGTCCAGGGAGTTGTCGTCCAAGCCAAAAAATAGGTCTTAGAACCCGGGTTCTGGGAAATTTTGAACCCGGGTTCATCTTCCCCTGAATCAAGCAACTCAAATTTCACCGTTACCGCTGGATCATCTATATCTTTGTAATTTAAGTTAGCTTCAAAATTAGAAAGAGGGCTCCCGAGTTTAGGAGAGTAAGGCACGACTTTATATCCTTCGTAAATTAATCCTTTTTTCCAAAGCTCATTAAATACCCACCAAACTGACTCCATAAATTCTGGATCCATAGTCTTGTAATCATCTTCAAAATTAACAAATCTTCCCATGCGATCCACCACCTGTCGCCAATCTTCTCGGCAACGCATCACAATAGAACGACAAAGTTCATTAAATTTCCCAATCCCCATTTTTTCTATCCCTGGTTTTCCGCCAATCTTATGTTCTTTTTCCACTTGGAATTCCACCGGTACCCCATGACAATCCCAACCCCATTTTCTTTCTACTCGATATCCTTTCATGGTGTAATAGCGAGGAATTACATCTTTTAAAGTTCCTGCTAAAATATGACCATAATGAGGTTTTCCGGTCGCAAAAGGAGGCCCATCTAAAAAAACAAACTCGTTATAATGTTGACGAGAATCAATACTTTTCTGAAAAATATTCTCATCTTTCCAAAATTTCATAATCTCCTTCTCATTATCTGAGAGCGATCTTTTCGGATTCGAAGCGGGAAATTTTTTCATTATTACAAAAATAACAGAAATAAATATTTCTGCGAGAGCCTACTTATAGTAGACGGTACCATCTCGCTTTCAACTCTTTTCAGAGTTCGAACTCTTCTTTTCAGAGTTCGAACTCAATAATGAGTTCTTAATTTTTTGTACTCGCGAAAAAGACAGAAAGTCAAAACGCGACGTGATCTACTCTTCCAAAAAGGAATTTCTGCACGCTCCCTGTCAAAAAATGAACTGGTGGTAGATAGCCACTCCAAGGGATTTTTAAGTTATCCAAAGAACGCACAAAGAGTACTTAAACAATAAGAAATGTAAAATAAATGCATTAAAGACTTTTTAACTTTTAGACTTTTAAGCTTTTTAACTACTCTACTTACAAAAGAAACAAGGCTACTGCTCCCACTGCCGTAACGACTCCTACTCCAACCGCAACTCGTCCAAGCAAACTATAAGCTCCCAAAACTGCTATGTAAGCAACTTTGATAACCGTATTTACTATCAGAGCAATAGCGATGGAATTTTGCGCTACAACCTGACTTAATTCGCCTAGTTTCACAGATTCTAAACTAGAAAGAACAATGGCATCTATATCTATTAAACCAGATAAGAAAGCCGCGGCATATACTCCAGAATCTCCTAAATATTTTTGCCCTAAAGCCAAAGCAAAAATAACTACTACAAAAACCAATCCAAACTTAATCGCTGGTCCAATCTCAAAGGGACTTTCTAATTTTACAGTTTCTGCCTGTGGAGACCACCAATGATGTTTTTTGTTAGATCTAAAAAAGAAATAAACTGCTCCAATTAAACTAACAAGAGCCATAGCAATCGGCATTATCAAAAACTTATAAAAATCAGGCGTTCCAAGTAGTAAAATTTCCCCCACGACTCTTATTTGCATCGTACCAAGAGCTATTAAAATTCCTCCCGCAAAAATATCATTAAGTTTTGTTTCTTTAGATTGGTTAGCCATAGAAATAGTAACCGCCGTACTAGAGACAATAGATCCTAAGAATCCCATTAAGGGAATTCCTCCTTTAGCTCCTAGGTATTTAATAAGGAAATAACCTATAAATCCAATTCCAGAAATAAGCATTACTAGCAACCAAATATTGAAGGGAACAAATACGCCCCAAGGATCAATAGGTTCTCGTGGCAAAAATGGTAATACTGCTCCCGAAAGAGCTAGTAATTGAAAGGCTCCAAACCATTCTTTGGGGTTAAGAGTTTTTACAAAGCTATGCAAAGTATCCTTAAAAGCATTAATACTGGCTAAGAATAAGGTCAGTAAAATCGCTAACACCTGATGTTCATAACCAACTAAAACTCCAATCCAAAAAGCCGTAATAGCTGATAGCTCGGTGGTCATTCCAATCCTGTTTAATCCAAAACTTCCGTGGGCATAGGCAATAGAAACAAGCACTACTACCGCTCCAAAAAACACCACTGGTAGATACGAGAGTTGTTCAAACATAGTTGATAAAGCTCCCATTAAACATAAAAGCATCATGGTTCTTAATCCCATAAAACTCCTATATTTCTCAGAACTTTGCGCATCCATTTCTCTTCGTAGCCCCATAAATGCTCCAAGCAATACAGCAATCACTAACTTAACTATGGGGAATCCAAAGGAAAAAGACTCAAACATCAGAATATTATACCAGAATATACTCTTAATTACAAGCTATAGATGGATGAAATCACCACCATCCAGTCATTCTGGCTTGTAACGCTTCGCTTATCGCCTGCGTCGCTCGCTTGCTTATAAATAAACTCAACGCAGTTCGCTAGACTCGACGAGCAGAATCATGTTCACAAATATACTGCACTGAAGCGCTAACGCTTTTACACATGACAACTATTAATCCGACTCCGGACAAGCCGGAGTGACTAAATGCGTTATATTATAATATGCTACTGGGGGTCTACTAAATTTGATTGAGTCTCAATTGAATATTTATTGCTTTCTATGTATCTATAAATTTTTTAAGTTAGTATCCCAATAACTTTTCAGCTTTTAAACTTCTTCTTATCTGTTGAGCTTCTGCTCTAACCCCTTAATTGCTTCTAATACTTCCATTGGCAACATCCAAACAGTAGTATTAGATTGATCAGAACTAAGATCGTTAATTGTTTGTAGAGTTCTTAGATGAAGTGCTCCAGGGGTTTTTTGAAGAATTCTTGCAGCCGCTTCTAGGTTTGTAGCCGCAATACGATCTCCGTCAGCTTTAATTATTACCGCTCTTTTCTCTCGTTCTGCTTCTGCTTCTTTAGAAATTGTTCGCTTAAGATCTTCTGGAATAATTACATCCTTAAGTTCTACTGATTCCACCTCTATTCCCCAAGGGTCAGAAGCTTTGTCGATAACTTCTCTAATTTTCTTAGAAATTTTGTCTCTATTTTGCAAAAGTTCATCAAGGGTAGTTTCTCCTACAGCATTACGCATCGTAGTTTGCGCCATCTGACTCATTGCCCAAAAATAATTCTCAACCTTTAAAATTGCCTTATCTGCTGAAGCAATATGGTAATAAACCACCGCATTAATACGAATCGGAATATTGTCTTTGGTAATAGCTTCTTGGTCTGGTACATCCACAGCTTTTGTTCTAATATCGATTTTCTTCATCGACTGAAAAACTGGAACAACAATCCGCCAACCCGGTCCTTTTATTCCAGTAAATTTCCCAAAAGTAAACATTACTCCTCGTTCGTATTCATTAACCTGCTTAATAAAAGAAATTAAAATAACAATAACTACCGGTAAAAATCCAAATCCAAACATATTTTTATAGTTAAAAAACTAAGTGAATAATAATTTAAATTCAATTATATCTCAAATTTCGTTAATTTCGAACCTAATCATTTCTTCTAATAGGATTCAATTTGGCGTTTTATTTTAGTAAGCCCTTCTTGCAACATAAAACAATAGCTTAGAAGTCCTTCAACAGACAACTCTTCTATTCCTAAGTTTTTAGCCTTTTGGGCATTATCAGAAATTTTGAAAAATTCTTTTGGTATATCTTCTCTATTGTTAAACTTATATTCTTTTTTAAATTCATGATATGAATCCAAAAGATCGCCTATTTCTTTTATTTTTCCCTCAAAATCAGATTCAGTTTTATCTAATCTATCTAAAGAATCTTTTGAATTTCCATCACTCCCAATAACCTCATCCACTTGTTCAGGGGTAAGAATAGGATATTCCCCCTCCAAGTTTTCATTTAAAAACAAAAACCTTAAAACTCCTTCTCTTTTTTTATAAAAAATATTTTTCATTATTAATTCAAATTAAAAATCAATACACTGGTCAGATTCTATTTATTAATATTTTATTTTTTGTCAAGTCCGTTTGTCTAAAAAACTTAATAACCCTAAAGTTTACCAAGCTCTCGTAGGGCTTTTCTACTATAAAAGAGAATATCGTCTTCTATTTCTTTCAAAATATGGTGTATCCCATCAACATCTTTAAATGAAAACTCTCGGTATTGCGATATCCACTCTCTAAAAGACTGATCAAAACTCGTATATTTATTTCCATCCCATTCTCCCCATTCTTTGATAAGACGCATAATTATTTCTCTTCTTTTTCGTAATTCGGTTAATTTTATCGGCTCTTGTACAACCGCTATTTGATCTCGAAAAACATCATCAAACAAATCTCCCTGAACACCACAAGATTTTCTACGAAGATTCATATTTAAAAAAGATGCCAATACTTAATAAAATTTTTTTATTAAAAGTCAATTAAAAGTTTGACAAAATTTAAATTATAGCTAATTAAGTAATTGATTATTTGTGTGATATTTAAATATTTAATGAGAATATCCCAGATAATTGGGGTGTTCTTTGAAAAAAGGAGAGGAAAGATGGGTTTTAATTTTGACGATGATTTCGTCTTGGCCTATATGGAGCAAGACGAAATTGGGGAAATTGTCCCCCCAAAGCCCCCAAGTTTGGGGCAAAAAATCCTGAAAGTTCTTGGTTCAATAACTTGGAACTCAGTGGTTCTTTCGAGCCAGGTTAATATTATAGTGTTAACATTTTTATTAATTCTATGCCTCATGGAGTTCGCTGTAACAAAGCAATGTACAATTTTAACATATGTTTGGTCTTACCAGATGTATATTCTGAGGGCAGAAGGTTTGCTTTTTCTATTGGCTTTCCTTATTTGGAACCTTGGTTTCTTATGCTCCTTAATGGATGATGTATCCAAGAACCTGGCAAAGCTCAAAATAGCAATTGCCATTATGGTGGTTGTGATAGTAGGGGGAGCATGGCTAACAGGTCTTTTATGGGAAGACCCTCCTTCTCACAACTGGTATTCTTATATAATATGCGGACTGTGTTTGTTTGTGATAGTGGATAGCATCTCACTGTTTTGGATGTTCCACAAAGCATCCAAAAAATGAGCCCCCCAAAAAAATCCCAATCCCCAGAGCAACGAAGTTGCTCTGGGGATTTTTTAAATAAAACGAATAGTCATTCTGCCTGCCCTCGGCCGGGCTAGGCCAGGGAGTTTTGCGAAGAATCTTCCACTTAGTCCCCTTATTCGAAATGCTTATTAGGAAGATCCTTCTCCGCTAAAGCGGAATCAGGATGACCTCTTTTTCGTTCTCCATTCTACCTTCTCCCTTCTTCATTGTTTTCCCTCATTTCTTCATCATCGCAAAAAACGCATCTTGCGGAATCGTTACTTTTCCAAATTGCTTCATCCTCTTTTTCCCTTTCTTCTGTTTCTTTAAAAGCTTGTTTTTTCGGGTTACATCTCCACCATAAAGCTTCGCTGTTACATCTTTGCGAAGAGCAGAAATAGTTTCTCGTGCAAGAATACGCGCTCCAATCGCTGCTTGAATTGCAATCGCAAACTGTGCTTTCGGGATAATTTCTTTAAGTTTTTCACACCAACGACATCCAATATGATACGCATCGTTTTTGTGCACAATTTGACTCAAGGCATCAACTTTATCTCCGGCAACTAACACATCCAAACGCACCAAATCCCCCTCACGAAGCTCAATAGCTTCATACGACATAGAAGCATATCCAGCAGTAAGCGATTTTAAATCGTCATAAAAATCAGTAATAATCGAGGCAAGCGGAATCTCAAAAAATATTTCCACTCTCTCTGCAGAAGGATATTGCATATTTTTAGAAATTCCCCGACGACTAGAACAAAGTTCCATAACCGATCCCATAAATTCAACAGGAGTGAGAATCGTGATTTTCATCCATGGTTCCCTGATTTCTTCATAACATCCTGCGTCGGGCAACTCTGACGGATTCGCAATGATATGGATCGTTTTATCCGTCAAAACAATTTCATACGAAACAGAGGGCGCTGTTACCAGAATATCTAAATCAAATTCTCGTTCCAATCGTTCTTGCACGATATCCAAATGAAGAAGTCCCAAAAATCCAACTCGAAATCCATGCCCCAATGCTTGAGAATTTTCTGGTTCGTATTTTAAAGAAGCATCGTTAAGTGATAATTTTTCAAGTGCTTTCCGAAGTAATGAAAAATCATCGGCATCAATCGGAAAAACTCCTGCATACACAAAAGGAGTTACTTCTTTATATCCTGGAAGTGCGGGACAAAATTTGTTTTTTATTGAAGATTGTCTTTGACCTTGAGCGTTTGAGTCGAAAGGAAGATTGGAGTTTGAAGATTTATATAAGGTTTCTCCCACTTTTGCATCCACTACATTTTTCAATCCTGTAACAATATAACCAACCTCCCCTTCTGCCAAAATATCTGTTGGCGAATATTTCGGATTTAGATATCCCACTTCCTGTGCCTCGATTTGTCGTCCTGTCCGAAGAAATTTTAATTTATCCCCTTTATGAATATTTCCCTGAAATACGCGCACACTAGACACAACTCCTCGATAAGAATCAAATGTCGAATCAAAAATCAAAGCTCTTGTTTCGTCTGATTGCTCAAATACTTGTTTATGTGTTGTGAAAAGCTGATTTTCTAAAGGAGACGGAACCCGTTTAATTATTACATCTAAAAGCTCTGGGACACCTGTTCCTTCTTTCGCCGAAACAAGCAAAATTTCTTCTGCTGGAAATCCAAGTAATTTTTCAATTTCCATGGCTCGCTTTTCTGGCTCTGCCGCTGGTAAATCGATTTTATTGAGAACGGGAATAATTTCGAGTCCGTAATCAAGTGCCAAAAAAACATTGGCAAGCGTCTGTGCTTCAATCCCTTGTGTCGCATCCACTACTAAAATAGCTCCTTCGCAAGCGGCTATCGAACGAGAAACTTCATACGAAAAATCCACATGCCCTGGGGTATCAATCAAATTCAACTGAACGCCTTTCCACTGCATTCGCACCGGCTGAAGCTTGATAGTAATCCCTCTTTCTCGCTCCAAATCCATCGTATCGAGCAATTGCTCTTTCATCTCTCGACCCGTAATCGTGCCTGTTTTTTCAAGCAACCGATCTGCTAAGGTCGATTTTCCATGATCTATGTGTGCAATAATACAAAAGTTTCTTATTTGATTCATTCGGCGCGATTGTAAACAAAAAAAAATTCCGTACAATCATAAACGATGCTTCGCACAAAAGGGTTTTCTATTGTAGAAATTTTAACCACCATGGTTATTACAGCTATTATTGCCTCTATTGCTGCTCCACAATACGGACGAATGCGCCAAGAGAGTGATTTTAATGATGAAGCAAAAAACATTTTTCACACTATTTCTCAAGCCAGAGCCAATACTATTGCTCAAAAAAAATGCAATGATAAAGAGGCTACTCTTTGGGGAGTAGAATTAGGAATGAGTGAATTTAAGTTATTCTGTAATAATAATGACGACAATCCAGTAGATATAGAAGCAAGCGAAATTATCACTCTCAATTCTGCTATTGATTATAATGATGACCCAGACGGGGATACTGGGACAGTCGCAAGAATCGTTTTCATTCCAGAAACTTTGCAAAGCAAGGTGTTAAATATTGTACTAGAGGGAGAAGAAGAAACAGAAATTCCTAAAGAAAAAGTTCGAATTGTTTTGTCTCATCTCTCTTCGGAAAACCAAAAAACTATTTGTTTCCATCACATTTCTGGGTTTCCTACTCTAAATACTGGAGAAGCTAATTGCTCTGATTAACATGTCTATAAAAATAAAAAATGCCGGAGAATCTTTAGTGGAAATCTTAGTCTCTACGGTAATTCTTATGGTCGTAGTTACCGCTTCTTTTGTTTTTTTAAAAAGAGGTGTTTCCACAAATATCGGTCTAACTAATAGAATAATTGCCATCGAAATTGCTCGGGAAGGCCTCGAAGCAGTCCGCAATATCCGAGATACCAATTGGCTTAAATATTCTGGTGACCGAAGAAATAAATGGCTCTGTTTTGATGACACAATTACTCC
>CAYWLU010000024.1:0-11302 GCA_964459435.1 uncultured Candidatus Peribacteria bacterium | reverse complement strand
ATCCACCGCTTGTGTGGGTCCCCGTCTATTCCTTTGTGTTTTAAGCTTGCGCTCGTACTACACAGGCGGCATGCTTAACGTGTTAACTTGGGCACAGAGAACAGGTCTAGGTTCTCTACACCGAGCATGCATCGTTTACGGCGTGGACTACAGGGGTATCTAATCCCTTTTGCTACCCACGCTTTCGTCCCTGAGTGTCAGGAATGGTCCAGTATACTGCCTTCGCTTTTGGTGTTCCTGTGCATATCTACGGATTTTACCCCTACTTGCACAATTCCATATACCTCTCCCATCCTCAAGTACAGAAGTTTTCGCCACGGCACCAATGTTAAGCACTGGTATTTAATGACAAACTTTCTGTACCACCTGCGGACGCTTTACGCCCAATAATTCCGGATAACGTTTGGCCCTTACGTATTACCGCGGCTGCTGGCACGTAATTAGCCGGACCTTATTCATGGGGTACCGTCAGATTTTCTTCCCCCATAAAAGAAGTTTACAACCCTAAGGCCTTCATCCTTCACGCGGTGTCGCTCCGTCAGACTTTCGTCCATTGCGGAAGATTCTCTACTGCTGCCTCCCGTAGGAGTATGGGCCGTGTCTCAGTCCCATCGCGCCTGGTCGTGCTCTCACACCAGGTACCCGTCATAGCCTTGGTGGGCTTTTACCCCGCCAACAAACTGATAGGCCATAAGCCTCTCCTTCACCGATAAATCTTTCCTCTTACGAGGGCATCCGGTATTAGTCCACCTTTCGGTGGGTTATCCCTGAGTGAAGGGCAAGTTCTTATGTATTACTCGCTCGTCCGCCGCTTTCCATTTGAATAAATCCAAATTTCTCGCTCGACTTGCATGTATTAGACGCACCGCCAACGTTCATCCTGAGCTAGGATCAAACTCTCTATAAAGAAGTTTGATTTATAATTTCTAAATCTAAGGAATAAATTGATTTTTAAAATTGAATGTCTTGGGAGACATTCAATATGCGTCCGAAATGAAAAAGAACTTTTTGGGGCGACTCTTTTGGAGCTACCGGTTCCCCTGTTAATCTAAGGAGCGAGAGAGAATGTAGCAAAGATTTCCTGAGTGTCAAACTTTTCCTGACCTTTTTTAATAAAAACCAAGGATAATAATTTTAATTTTTCAAATAGCTCTTTATATATGATATACTTTTTATAACTTAAATATTTTTATTATGGATATCACGCTTTCTTTTATCGGAATGGTTTTCATTATTTTATCTTGGATCATTCAAATCTATTTTACTTTTAAATCGGGGAAGAAAATGTTTCCGGTTTTTGCAGGATTTCAATTTCTTGGAATAGTTCTTTTGGTTTTTGATTCTTTCCAGACTCTTGGAGATATGGGAACAATGGCTTGGCTTAATATTGGAAGTGCAATTGGTGCTTTAATAATGTTGGTTTTGCTTGTGCGTAAATAAAAGGGAAAACCATAAATTCGATAGATTGCTTTTAAGGAAAAAATATGGTAAAATGTCCTAATGCTTGCATTTTTATTTGCTACCCAGATTTTCTTTAGTCAACAGGCTTTTGCTTCAGAAGAATTACAATCAAATATTCCGGTACAAGTAGATGTGGCTCACGAGAAATATTCAGTGTTTTTTCAGAAAGCATTGCGGTCTGTAGAGATGGGACAAAGTGAATGTGCTAAATTAGTTAATCGGTTGTTTTTGGCTCGATTTGATAAAATGATGTTTGGAGATGCTTGGACTCTGCAAATTGTTTCAGCTAACCAAGGTTTTTTAGATTTGGTTTGGCGATTAGGAGAAGATCAATTTACTAGACCTGGTTTATATTTGAACGATTTAAATGATAGAACTAAGCATTATAGAAAAGTCTATTCTTTACTAGATAAAGAAAAACATCCCGTAGGAGTTTTAGGGTTTATGTATCGTTTTTCTGACTGGAGAACTTACATTGCTGGCAATCTTAAATGGATGCCTCAAACACATGTTGTGTTTTTGGCAGGAAGAAAATCTTTTGAAATTAAGAATGAAACTAGTTTAACAAAAACTATTGAGGAAATTTTGGGAGAAAAATATGGGAAGCTGTTAGATAACGAGAAGGCTTTTGTTAATTCCAGAGTGCCCTTGTCTTTAGAATTACTTTCTGGGGGAAGTTATTTTTATAATGACTATCTACTAGAAGAACACTTCAAAGGGGCTATTTCCGGAAGCTTGTTAGGGATGTTTTTACGGAAAGATCCGAAGACCCAAAAAGTGCCACTTTTTCGTCCAGTATCTTTTTCTAAAATTTCTGGAGAAATAATTAAAGAAATAGAAATCCAAAAAGAAATTTTGAATGACAAAGAAGTAAAATTTATTTCTGGAACAGAGTTTGCTTCTTTTGATTTTGCAGGAAAAGAGTTGTGGAAAGGGTTCCTAGCCGACAAATTGAATATTTTTTATCCCGAGAAAGCATTACTTGTTCCAGTTCCAAAAACACTGGAAGTAGTTAGGGGATAGCGGCGTTATATTATAATATAACATTGTAATGAATAATGAGTAATGATTAATAATTAATAAATCAAAACCAGTTGTCATCCCGCATTTATTGCGGGATCTAGCTGTAATTTAAGCACCTGTTTAATAAATACTCTTTACATAAGTTAATTAATTTTTTGAATATTATTTTGTTTTAATGGTTAGGATTCTGGACAAGCCAGAATGACCAGAACTCAGCGGAGAGGGGTTGCTTTGTTTTCACTTGCCAATTTCTGAAAAATTTGTACATTCAGCAAGCGTTTTTTGTTAAACATGGAAAAACTTTTTACAACACTTCGGCAGATTTGGAATACTAAAAATTTAAGAAATAAGATTTTGTTTACAATCTTGATTTTAGTTATTGCTAGACTAGCGGCTCATGTGACTATTCCGGGGGCTGATCTAGAAAAAATTAAGTTTATTTTGGAATCACAAAATAGAGGAGAGGGGTCGGCACTTGCTGTTCTTTCTCTTTTAACAGGAGGAGCAATGCAAAGGTTTTCTATTGTTCTGATGGGATTAACGCCCTACATTAATGCTTCTATTATTATGCAATTGTTAGGGGTAGTTGTGCCGAGTCTTGAAAATCTAAAAAAAGAAGGCGAAATGGGGCAAAAGAAAATCAGTCAATATACTAGATTATTAACAGTTCCTTTAGCATTTGTGCAGAGTTATGGAATGATGGCGTTGCTTAATCGTTTCTCTCCTGGAGGATCGATTGTTGATGTTACAGATTTCAATGTGATGATTCCAATGATGTTGATTGCTACTGCAGGAACAGTCTTTATGATGTGGCTAGGAGAATTAATTACTGAAAAAGGAATTGGAAACGGAATTTCTCTTCTGATTTTTGCGGGAATAGTTTCCACTGTTCCAACCCAAATTGGAGCTTCTTTTCAGGCGGCAGCTTTACCAGTTATTCTGGCTCTAATTGCAGGAACGCTACTTATCACAATTTTTATTGTTTATGTGTCAGAGGCAGATCGCCGAGTGCCAATTATTTATGCGACGAGAAGAACAGGAGGACAACATAAGTCGTTCTTACCGTTAAAGATTAATCAAGCAGGAATGATTCCAATCATCTTTGCAGTTTCTTTGGTGAGTTTGCCTTCTATTTTAGCGCAATTCTTTTCTCAATCTGCATCTCCTAAATTGCAAGCTGTGGCAGAGTTTTCTATGAAATACCTGAATCCCGGATCGCCAACTTTTTGGTATAATGTTTTTTACGCCGCGCTTATTTTTGGATTTACTTACTTCTATGTTTCTATTGTTTTTGAACCGAAAAAAGTTGCCGAGAACATTCAAAAGAGAAGCGGATTTATTCCTGGTTATCGGCCGGGAATAGAAACAGAAAAGTTTTTAGCTGAAACAAGTAGTAATTTGTGTTTCTGGGGAGGAACATTTTTGGCTGCGGTAGCAGTTCTTCCATTATTTTTTGAGCGATGGATCTCCGGTGGAGCAAATGCGATTTCCCTCTTTATTTCTGGAGCAGGAATGATTATTGTGGTGGGAGTGGTACTTGACCTTATTCGTCGAATAAATGCACAACTAGTGATGCATGATTACGATAAGCTTTAAGAAAAAAATTTAGATATATAAAAAGAGCTCTTCCTGACAACCGTTAGATGGTTGCCAGGAAGAGATTTTCCCCTGCTAGCTGTATTACCAATCAGCAGACCACTCGTCGGACCAGCTTTGCCACAGGCAAGCTATACAGATCCATGAGGCTCCATATATTCCCCAGGACCCTATTGCCTGAAGCATTAGAAGTCCTACATTGTCAACATTATGACAAAGTAGGTTAAATCCACCCCATTTTACTACGAAAAAGGAGGAGAAGCCTATGATTAATAGGCTCTGGAAAGCCCTTGAGAGTCTTCTCCGCCAGGTCTTTAGTTTATCCATGATATGATAAACCCCATTTTTTACGAAGCAGGGGACCTGAAGGCCACCTAACTTCGTGTGAACGATAAATTAGTGACATTCAAGTTGGTGCTTCGTAATAACTTGATTTATAAAACAACCCATTCTCTTTTATAATAAATAGCAGTATATTGCAAATGTATTTACTTCTTTTAAGAAAAATCTAAATTTTATACAATGAATTTTGCTTGTGCTCGTTTGCAACATTGGGTTAGTAATGCCCAAGAAATAGGCGGATTTTTGGTAACAAAAAAAGAAAACATTTTTTGGTTAACAGGGTTTTCAGGAAGTACTGGTTTATACTTACAGTTAAAATCTGGCGAGAAATTTCTTATTACCGATAGTAGATATGCAGAAAGAGCAAAGGAACTTGCCAATGAAAACGAAATGGAATTTGTTTTGTTGGATAATGATTTTCGAGAAAATTTTGGGGAAAAAATAAAGGGGACTTTCGCCGGGGAAGATTCGATGTCTTTGGCGCAATTAGAACGAATAAAGAGACTGTTTCCACGAGTTAAATTTAATCCTCAAAAAAAAGCATTAGAACATTTGCGTCGGCAAAAAAACTTAGAGGAACTTAAATTAATTAGAGTTGCTCAGGGGCATGTTAATCAGCTTCTTCATCCGTTTTTAAAGGCGAATATTAAAGAAGGGATGACCGAGAAAGAATTAGCTTTTGGGCTAGAAACAGCTTTACGAGATAAAGGAAAATTTGATTTATCTTTTCCGGCTATTGTGGCTTTTAATTCTAATTCGGCAATTCCTCATCATGAACCAAACGAAACTAAGTTAAAAATAGGAGATAATATCCTTATTGATTGCGGAGTTAAATATCAAGGTTATTGCAGTGATGTGACTCGTAATTTTGCTTTTCGGGGAGCAAGCCGAGAATACCAAAAAGCCTATCAAGACCTTTTGCAGGTTCAAGAGAAATCTTTATTAGAATTTGTTCCCAACAAAAAAGTTAGAGAAATAGATGAATTTGTTCGGAGAGAACTTGGATCAAATGAAGCTTTTTTCACACATTCTTTAGGGCATGGGGTCGGACTAGAAGTGCATGAATTGCCATTGATAATTGGAGTTCAAACTCAAGATAAAAAGAGTTCGAACTCGGAAACGGTGTTACAAGAAAACGAAGTTGTCACTTCTGAACCTGGAATTTATTTTCCTAATAAATTTGGAATTAGGATTGAGGATCTTTTAGTGATTCGCAAAGATAAGCCAGAAATTCTTTCTACCATAACGAAGGATTTAATTGTTTTGTGATTTGACAAAATTTTAAAACAATGTATAATAAATATGTTCTAGGAAAGAATTTTATTTTAATAAATAAAGAATTTCTTTCGTAGACCATGGCGAAAGAAGTTCTTTGCAATTCGGAGGTTAAAGATGATTGATTTTATCTTTGATGTTATCGTCCTTGGGTTGGCACTTTTCTTTGCTGTCCGATCTGGTATCCAGATTAGACAGATTAAGGATTCTGCCGTTGTCGTGATTCCCGCCAGATTGAAGTTTGTCCATGGGGCAACTTTGATTTTGACGGGCGTCAAAATTATTGGCGTTTTACGCCATCTTATTGGTTCCACGAATCTTAGTGATTTGTGGATGATCACCAAAGGGGGCTGGGATATTATTGAGTTCATACTCAATATTATATTCTGATTTTCTCCGACTTCTTTATCGCTATCTAAACGCCCGAGTTTTTCTCGGGCGTTTTTTTAGAATACACCTCATATTGTCATCCCGCATTTATTGCGGGATCTAACTGTTAATTAGTCACCTGCAATATTTTACGGTTAGATGCCGCTCGTCGAGGATAGCGAACTGCGTTGAGTTTATCCGCCGCGGCAGACGACGCAGATGATAAGCAAAGCGTCAATGTAATCTGGCATGACAGCCTTGCCTAAAGTTCGAACTTTGATTTTTTTAAAGACTTGGTTGTTTTATGAAAATAATCTTAATATTCGTGGCTTTCAAAATAAAATTTGTCCCTAGAATTAAAGTTGATGGATTTAAAATTTTTATTAGCTGTGCATAGAGTCCTTAATTTAACACCCTCTCGATTTTTTAAGTTACAAAAATTTTTTAAAAATGATTGGGAAAAAGTTTTTAAAGCTAAAATTTCTGATTTGCAACAAGCGGAACTTGATCCCAAAGGCATAGCGGGATTTTTAAGCATGAGAGAATCTGTAGTTCCAGAAAAGGAAATTGAAAAACTTAAAAATTGCCAAGCCGAAGTTATGATTCAAGGGGAAAAAGGATTCCCTGAGGAATTGATAAATATTCCTTATGCGCCAGTGATTTTATTTAGACGAGGAGAACTTTTGAAAACAGATTTTCCGTGTGTTTCGGTAGTTGGTTCGCGAAATATTTCGGCTTATGGGCGGAGAGCTTTGGAATATATTGTGACAGACTTGGCGAGAGCGGGGATAACTATTGTGTCTGGGTTAGCCCTAGGAGCGGATACTTATGCACATCGGAAAGCGTTGGAGCACGGAGCACGGACAATTTGTATTTTGGGAAATGGCATTGATTCTATTTATCCTGCAACCAATCAAAAGCTGGGTAATCAAATTTGGCAACAAGGGAAAGGAGCAATTATTTCGGAATATCTGCCGGGGATTATCCCTAGACCAGAATATTTTCCAGTACGGAATCGTATTATTTCTGGACTTTCTAAGGCGACGATTGTAATCGAAGCGGCACCAAAATCAGGAAGTCTTATCACCGCTAGAACTGCCATAGAACAAGGCAGAGAAGTTTTTGCTGTGCCAGGGGAAATTTTTACAAAGAATTCAAGAGGAACAAATGAATTAATTCTTTATGGCGGAGTTCATCCTGCTTTGTCGGGAACGCAAATTTTAGAACAATTAGGATTTACAGGACTAATAGAAAAAAACCAAACTCAAAGAGAGAAACCTACAACTGAAATTGAGGCAGAGATTATTGAACTTTTTGGGAATGAATCCAGAATGCATATTAATGATTTAATTTGCAAATCCGATCGAGCTGGTCAGGAAGTAAGTTCTAATATTGCCATTATGGAAATAAAAGGATTGTTGAAAAATTTAGGAAATCAGATGTATGCGAAGGATTTTTGAAGTTTTTAAAGTTCGAATTTTCCTAACCCGGGTTCAAAATTTCCCAGAACCCGGGTTGAAAAAAATTACTAAAAAATTAAACCTAAATTCACAACATTACATTATAATATAATGCCCTAAAAAATGAATGAAAAACTAAAAGTTTCAGTGGGAATTGTGGGATCAATTTTACTAGGATTTTTATTTGGTAAACTAGAAACGACTCCCGAAGTTATGTCTGTTATAGAACGAGAAATTAGACAGGAAATTTCTTTAATTCAGCTCAAAAAAATTCAAGGAGACTTATTGGAAGTAGATATTTCTGGTCCAGCGAGAATTATTTGGGCAGATAATTTAGTAGAAAATGATGGAGTTTTTAATATTCCGATATCTCAAATTCCCACAGAAAATGATCGTAAATACACAGAGTTTCCTTTTACCGGAAATGAAAAAACCAATAAATTTTATCCGTCCGATAGTTATTTTGCCCGCGGAGTAGAGTCTCGATATCGGAGATTTTTTCTTACTAAAGAATCTGCTATTTTAGCGGGATTTATTCCTAGCAAGAGTGTGAAGTAAAATCGTTGTCATCGCGAGAGAGCGAAGTGATCGAAGCAATCTCCTTAGCACAAAAAAAAGATTGCCACACTCCCTACGGTCGTTCGCAATGACATTAGAAAGAAATTTTTTAGGCGGCTAGTCTAGACGATCCTCTTTCAGCAAGAGGAGCTGAGTTTCTTAGGCGGAATTTACTACTTCGGGTTGGTGTCTTTGTGGTAGTAGTTGAAGATTTTTGTTTTACTCTTCCTTTACAAGCTAGATTTAAACAAATTCCATATTGATCAGGATTATTTTGTTTAACCCAGTATTGGGCATTTTTTCCTGGTTCATAATCTTGTTTACTAAAGATCATCAAATTCGCCATGTTAGAGGCAGAAGTATTTATTGGACCAGTAAAGACAATAATACGATCACCATCTATTTCTTCCAAAATTACTTGTCCTTTTTCGCTGACAATAATACGCAAATTTTGGATATTTTCTCGGTCATCTATTATTGCTCCGGCTACATGTAATTCGCCTTCGGTATGGGTAACATCTGCAAAATCTAATTCAGAAATAACCGTTCCTGCTGTCATTTGAGCTAGAATTTTGGTCTGTGCTTTAGATGATTTTTGTAGTCGTGGTAAGAATTCGTCTTTTACATTATTAGCCAAAGCTTCATCAATTAATTCCATCTGTATTTGTTCGTTTACAGAAGACAAATCGTGTTTAGTATCACTTGGTTCAAGATTTTTTAAAATGTTAGATTGAGTTGTTAGAATACGATCAAGATGTGTTTGAAAACTAGCGAAATGAGGTAGTGGCAGACTTCTGACCCGACTGGCTTCAAAGGCGTCTAATCGGTCATTCCAAGTCTGTAGGTTTTTTTCATAAGCTTCGGTAGAAAACATTATTGGAGTACCTATTCGCCCTGTTTGATTTGTGGTTTTGTCTGTTGTTTGTTTGGCTTGGGCGTTTTTTAAGTCGGTCTCTATTTTTTCGATTTTTTTCAAAATAAAATTCCGAGTAGCACTAGTAGTTCCTTGATCTGGTACAGAACTTAAAAGTTTTTCATATTCTTTTCTTTCTGCTCGACATTGTTCCAAATAGGTTTGTAGTTCAGTGTAAAGTCGTTTCAACTGTTCCATTTCGTATTTAATCCGTTTTTCATCGTCTGGGGAAGAAAACTTGGTACTTTCATCAGGATTTTCGCTTTTTATCTGATCGAAAAATACTTCTAAATTATTAAAAGCTGTTAAAAAGTTTGCTCCACCCTGCATAATTTTATCAAAATCTTGCGGAGATCTTGCTCGGAAAGCTTGTGGTAAATCTTTTAAACTCAAACTTCCATTATTGGTTAAACCTAAAGTTTCTTGAGCAATATCAGCTAATTTCTCAAATCTTTTGTGGAAATCAATAATTAATATTCCACCCCCTTCTTCGCTAACTCCGCCAGTAATACGCAAATCTTGAACTTTTACGGATAAATCATGAAGATATTTAGCTAAGTATTGTTTGGTTCTAACATCATTGATTTGTTTGAAAATCAAAGGATTTTTGTTTAGAAAACTAACTAAATAACAAAATTTTTCTTCGTCAGATAAGACGGTGTTGGCTTTGCTGTTTTGGAAAATATCTTCTTTTCTAACGGAATTTTTTCCGCTACATAAAGCACGAATCAGCATCTGAACTACTTGTCGGGTGGAGGGCGTTTTTTTGTGATATTCAATTTGCTCCCCAGTAAGTTGATTTTGCAGAGCTGTGAAATCTGGATTTAATTTATCAGGCATTTCTCTTAGAGTAGTAACCTGTTTTTCCAAACGACCGAGAGTTTCTGAGGTGTCGCCATGTAATCGCACAGAGCGACCTACTGCCATTAATTCGGAAGAATAATAGACATTTAAAGTGTCGAGCAAGACTACTCGGTCTTTGATACCAAATATTTTTTCCCAATCAAAACCGAAATTTTCTCCTTTTAAAAATTGTTCTGGATTAGTCAATACTCCCAGAACTATAAAATGCTGGATGTTTTGAGTTAGCTCAATATCACCTCGTTCCTGAGCACCTTGCTTGGCTTTATCAATTTTAATTTTGACTCCCTCGGTTTGTCTTTCTAAGTGTTGTCTGGTTACGGAAACTAGTCCCATAATTTCTTTTTTTGCTTCATTTAAACGACTGTTAGCATGTTTAATAAGAAGTTTAAATCTAGTTTTCCGTCCCAACCCAAGAGTGGTTCTGATTGCACCACGACTATCTAATTCTTCCAGCCCTTGTTTTTCGTTAGCAGTAATATTAGCGCTAATGCTTGGGAAAATGTTTTGTTGTAACATTTCCGTTATGATGTTTAAAGAAGTTAAAGAAGCAGTACCTCTTTCTTGTCCTCTTTTATTAATTGAATGAAGGGTTCCAGATGCTGTTTTTTCCCATAAAGCTAAGTTTATTTTGGAAGTAGGAAATTGTGATTTAGATAAAATCGCAGTTAATTCTGGATTACAGTGGTCTAGTATTCTATGAATAAGTTGTTTTTCTAATAAAAACATTCTGATCCAGAGAAGTAGATTGTGAAATTTTAGATCAGATTCAGACGGAAGAAGTAAACGAGAACCCGTTTCTCCAGGATGAAATTGTGATCCAGCTAGATTGCCTTTAGCTCCTTCTTCCCAGAAACTTGCGAAACTAACATCTGCTACAGCAGATTGGATGTCTGCAGAAAGTCGATCAGTTTGTGATTCAGAAGTTTCAACAGATGGACGATCTTCTAAGAAATTCCCGTCGTTCTTTGTTCCCAGAATGTTCGGAACAGCCGATGAATCCAAGAAAGGATCATTGTTTTTATTTTCTAAAGTTGCTAGTTGAATAGTTCTAGCAGGAGAATCTTTTAGCGAAAAAGGTCTAAGTAATTTCATTTTTAGGAGATTACTTCTTACAAATTAAACATTTCTATAAAAAAGTCAAGGAGAAATAGCATAATTTTCACAATTCTCCACCAGTCTGTCATTGCGAGTCCGCCGTGGCGGACGTGGCAATCTCATAATCACAAAGATGAGATTGCTTCGGTCGTTGCACTCTCTCGCAATGACAATATTGGGGGTGTGAAAACTGATGGTTTTTTTTGCTCTTGCTTTTTAACAAGTAATCTGGTATAATATCTAGATTTATTTAAAAAATTATGGCTGAAATTGATTCTTTTATTACTCCCGAAGGGCTTACTCGTCCGGATGTACAAAGTCCAGAAGAGCGAGACCAAGAACGGCT
>CAYWLU010000023.1:0-11336 GCA_964459435.1 uncultured Candidatus Peribacteria bacterium | reverse complement strand
GAAAAAATTTATAGATGAATTGCCTCATTTAGATGAGGTTGATAAGTATTGGGCAAGAGCTAAAGATATGCCACAACTTTTAGAAGAAGGTGTGGATATTCAAGATATTAAAGATAAATATTCTTTTTATGACCATTTAGCAGAAATACAAAAAGAGATGTTTAGGAATGTTCCTAAAGAAAAACAGGAAGAGATTAGAAATATTATTCGACGGGTAACAAGTAAAGCTAGTGGCGGAAAAGATCGAGATAGTAAATTAGAACATGTACAAAGGATTAAAAGAACAGTAGAAGTAGTTAAAGAAAAAATTAATTTGAAATTTTTGGTAGAGGGAAAAGTTCTTTCGGGAGATGTTCATTTTGGGGTAGCAGAAATATTAAATGCGGAAATATTTGAAAAAATAGCAAAAATCTTTCCAGCTCGTTTTTGGCGATTAGCAGATGACATGAATCCAGTTAATTTTCCTAATTTTACAACTTCTTTTAATTTTGCTTTAAAAGAAACTTTTATGCAGGGCAAAGCATTAAAAGAGATTGAAAAGTTTTCTGAAAAACTAAAAGATTCTGCATTAAATGATGCCGAAGAAATGCTGACAAGTTTTTTCTCTAAAGTTGGTCAACAGGGTGTTTTACAAAACTTAACAAAACTTGATCCTCGTAACCCAGCCAAAATTCTGCAAGCTCTTTTAGATTTACATACCCAAAAAGAAAAGAATCAAGTGCAGGCTAAACAATCTATGGCATTACTTCGTCGGAATTTATTAATTAAGAATTTTAAGGCAGTAGAAATAGGGCTTGTTGGTTTAAAAAATAAATTTGGTGATAATATTTTAGTAGCACTAGGCGAAAATAATTTTGAAGATAGATTAAAAAAAGATCAGTTAGAAGACCAAAATAAACAAAAGAAATCAGTAGTAGATTTTAAAGCGGAGGAAGTGTTAGAGAAAAGAAATAAGGAACGAGAACATGAAAAAATAGTTGAAAGTAAGAAAAAAGGAAAAGAAGTTGTTGATAAGAAAGAAAAGCATGAAGCAGTTAATCTTTCAGAAGTTTCAGAAAGCAAAAAAATGAAAATAAATTTTTATGAAAAAACCATAGAACATGCTCGGGCAGTAATACAGAAATGTGGAGAATTAAAGGTTCCAACTGATGATCCCAAGTTTTGGGGATTGGATGGGGTGCGTAATAGAGTCGCTAGACTTAAAGAAAGAGAAAAGTGGAATGATTATGTAAAATTTAATCAATCAGACCGTAATATGCCAAGTAGGGCATATGCTGGGGGATTTAGATTCCGTTGGCTAGATGTTAAAACAGGTTCTAATCTAACAGCAGGACGAGCATCAGAAGGGATTAAATATTTAAACCGTTATAAAGAATCTGGTTATGCAGTAGCAGTTTTAGCAGGGGCTTTCTCTGTTGATTGGAAAGGTGCTTCTTCGCCAGTTTATTCCCCCGAAAAATTCATTTTACTGGTAGAAGAAGAATTAAATAAACTCAGAGGAGTTAGTATTTCCAAGGTAGCTTAGGCGTTATATTATAATATAACATGTATCCTGTATAATGTATTAAGTATTATGTATAGAAAATAAAATTTTAAAATTTAAAACTAAAAATTCTTTATACATAATACATACTACTTAATACTTTTTTATATTTGCTCCGAGATTCTCAGCAATTGATTATATTTACAGATTCTTTCTGATCGAGAGAGCGAGCCAGTTTTAATTTGTCCAGCATCTGTTCCTACAGCAAGATCGGCAATAAAACTGTCTTCTGTCTCACCAGAACGGTGAGATATAACAGTCTTCCAGTTGTTTTCTTTGGCAAGTTTCATGGTCTGAAATGTTTCAGTGAGCGTGCCAATCTGGTTTACTTTGATAAGAATAGAATTACCGAGTTTTTTTTCTATGCCAACTTGGAGTCTTTTTTTATTTGTTACTAGTAAATCATCTCCGACGAGTTGAATTTTATCGCCCATTTTCTTATTCATTTCAGCAAATCCAGCAAAATCATCTTCATCATGACTGTCCTCAATAGAAGTAATTGGGTATTTATTAATTAATTCTCCATAGAAATCAGTTAATTCTGTGGAAGAAATAAGTTCGCCATCCATTTTATATTTATTGTCTTTAAAAAATTCAGAAGCGGCCGCATCAATAGCGATATCTATTTTTCCAGTATAACCAGCTTTATCTATGGCTTCTAAAATAACTTCAAAAGCATCTGCTACTTTGGGAAGATGAGGGGCAAAACCACCTTCATCTCCGACACCAATAGTTTCTCCTCTGGCTTTTAGGATTTTTTTCAAAGCCTGAAAAATTTCTGCTCCAGCTCTTAAATTATCAGCAAAAGTTGGGAATTTAGGAAAGACCATAAATTCCTGAATAGCCAGCCCACTATCAGCATGAGCTCCGCCATTAATGATATTCATCATTGGACGAGGTAAAGATACTTTACCACCGAAAAGATCATTAATATGTTTAAAGAGGGGAACTTTTTTTTGCTTCGCCGCCAAACGACAACAAACAAGAGAGACACCTAAAATTGCATTAGCTCCCAGACGAGATTTATTTTCTGTACCATCGATATCTATCATTCTTTGGTCGATGTCTTCTTGGTTTATAGGATTTAATCCTATAATTTTTGGCGCTAAAATTTCATTAACATTTTTAATAGCTTTAAGAACGCCTTTACCGTTATATCTAGATTTATCTCCATCTCTCATTTCTAGGGCTTCGTGAACTCCTGTAGATGCTCCAGAAGGAACACAAGACCGAACAACATGCTCTCCATCTGACATTTCGACTTCTATGGTTGGGTTGCCTCGGGAATCAAGAATTTCGCGAGCGAATATTTTTTTTATTTTAGACATAATGGAAAAGTTGAAATCATTTTCATTTTAGTGGAAAATCATTACATGAGGAAATTTTTTTTATTTGGTTTTGTATTAGTGGGAATATCACTTTTTTGCGAAGGGTTAGTTTTGGCTGCAGAACCTATTCGAGCTAATGCTTTTATTCCTATTGTTGAAGGACAAATTACCGAAACAGGTTTACTAGTTGAAGCAGAAGGAAAGGTTTTTATTGAATTTCCTAAAGGAACTCAGGTTGTAAAAAAAGAAACTAGAGAATCTTTTGCTGGTAGTCTTTTTCCACCAGAAATTATTGAGCGTCCCTCTAAAAATCCTCGTCCGAGAATGAATGAATTGTTTTCTTTTCAATTACTTGGTGATACCGCAGACGCATTATTATTTACAGATCGATTTAGTTTAATGAGCGAATTAAGTCGATTAAGAGAAAAATTTCAAAATCCTGAATCATTTGAACGAACAATTGTTGTGAGAGTTTTAGCCCCTATAAGAAAAGATGTTGGTAAACTTGGTCTTTGGGAGTTTAGAGGTGAAGATGCGGGATGGACAAGAAGAGGGGGAATGTTGAAAGAATCAACAGATCCTGAAATTACAGTTTTTATGTCTGTCGTTAGAGGAACAGGAGTTTTTACTCTCTTTGATGAAGACCCTCTGCAAGATTTTGTTCCTCCATTCCCTTTAGATCAGATTGAATTTATTGGCGAAGGTTTAGATGGAAATCCAGAGGTAGACCCTTTTGAAGGACAAGTTAATGAAATAGAAAATCCAACAGAAGATGATCTTTTTTCTGAACCTCAAGGAGAAATTCCTGCGGTGGGAACAGAAGGGGGGTTGCCTGTCGTTGAAGAGGGGGGAGATGAATTAATTATTCCTAGTATGACAGAGCTAGAATCTGAAGAAATTTTTCCAGAAGAAATAGGTTTCACGCTAGAACAGTTACACGCTTCAGCAATAGAACCTTTTTTATCTGCTCCTACTCTCCCTGTAGCAGGAGAACAAGGTCTTAAACCTTCTGCTCAGAAATTTCCTTTTATGATTGTTTTTGCTCTACTTTTCTTAGGGGGAAGCGTGTTCTTGGCTTTCTCTAACAGGAAAAGAGTTTAATTTGATTTTTCGTTTTAGATGTGCTAAGATGTCTGGATTTATTTTATATATCTTAAAAATGAAAAAGTTCCATTTGGTTTTAGATTTCAATAATCTATGGGTAGAGTTAGCACTAACTGCAGTAATGGTAGTTGCTTTTGCCACCTTGGGTTATTTTGCCCGTGAGTTCGCTTTAGATCTTCAGGCTAATTTTATTAGTGTTGATTGGGGAAATTTCTAAGAGATTCTTATAGCAATCCGTTCACAGTAAAAAGTGAAGCAAAGATTAAACTAACGACAGTCATTAGTTTAATTAGGATATTAATAGAAGGCCCAGAGGTGTCTTTGAAAGGATCTCCGACAGTATCTCCTACAACCGCAGCTTTATGAGGTTCAGAACCTTTGCCACCTAGGGCACCACCTTCTATATATTTTTTAGCATTATCCCAAGCACCTCCAGAATTAGCCATAGAGATCGCAAGCATTACTCCACTAACCAAAGCTCCAGCAAGTAAACCTCCTAGGGCTGCAGAACCAAGAACAAGACCAACTACTACTGGTACAGTAATAGCCATAATTCCAGGTACTATCATTTCTCGGATAGCGGCTTTAGTAGAGATGTCGACACATTTTTTAGTATCTCCGACAGCAGTACCTTCCATAAGTCCTTTAATCTCTCGGAATTGTCTTCGTACTTCTTCAATCATATCAAAAGCAGCTCTTCCTACAGCCGCCATGGTCATGGCAGAAAATAGGAAAGGAAGCATTCCTCCAATAAATAAACCAATAATTACTCGAGGATTCATAATATCGATAGATTCAAGTCCGGCGGCGACAGAATAAGCAGAGAATAATGCTAAGGCAGTAAGAGCCGCAGAACCAATCGCAAATCCTTTTCCAATAGCCGCAGTTGTATTTCCAGCAGAATCTAGGGCATCTGTTTTTTTGCGGATATCTGCTCCCATTCCAGCCATTTCGGCAATACCTCCAGCATTATCTGCTACTGGTCCGTAAGCATCTATTGCTAAAGAAATTCCTAAAGTAGAAAGCATTCCTACTGCAGAAATTGCAATACCATAAAGACCAGCAAAATGAAAAGCTAAGAAAATAGCGACACAAATAAGAAGGACGGGCAGAGCAGTAGATTGATATCCTAAGGCAAGTCCTTGAATGATGTTTGTCGCACTACCAGTTTGAGAACTTTCGACAACTTTTTGCACTGGACCATAATGATCTGAAGTGTAGTACTCGGTAATAAGACCGATGAGAATTCCTACTACCAAACCAGAAATCATAGCAATAAATACTCCAGTAGCTACTTCTGGTAGGAAGTGTTGAATAATAAACCAAGAAGTTACCACAACGATTGCAGATGCTCCCCATAATCCGTTTTTTAGTGCTCCATGAATGTTGCCACTTTTACCAACTTTTACAAAGGAAGTTCCTATAATAGAAGCAAGAATACCTGCTCCAGCGAGAGCCATTGGCAAATACACTCCATCTAATCCAAAAGCTAAAGCCCCTAAGATCATCGCGGAAATAATAGAACCAACATAAGATTCAAAAAGATCAGCTCCCATACCAGCAACATCTCCAACATTATCTCCTACATTATCTGCAATAACAGCGGGATTTCTTGGATCATCTTCTGGGATTCCAGCTTCTACTTTACCCACTAGATCAGCTCCTACATCAGCTGCTTTGGTGTAGATTCCACCTCCTACACGAGCGAATAACGCAATAGAACTTGCTCCTAGTCCAAAACCAGTAACAACATTAAGAACAATGTCCGTAGGTAAGTTCATAATATTGAAGAAAATATGAAGCAAGACAGATAGTCCTAAGAAACCTAGTCCCACTACACAAAGTCCCATAACTGCTCCAGACTTAAAAGCAATACCTAAAGCTTTTCCTAAGCTCTTAGTTGCCGCTTGGGCAGTCCTGACATTTGCTTTGGTGGCAATCTTCATACCAAAGAATCCAGCCAAGACACTAGACACCGCTCCGTATATAAAGGAGAGGGAAGTAAGTAATCCTTCATTAACATCTGGTGTTTCTGCATTATCCAGAAATCTCCACAATACTAGAGCCAAAACTATTACGAAAATAGATAAGACTTGGTATTCTCTTTTTAAGAAAGCCATAGCGCCTTCGGCAATAGCATTAGCTATTTCTACCATTTTTTTGTTACCTGAATCTTCCTTGGTAACTCGGCTGGCAAAAAACTCAGCGACAATTAAAGATAAAATAGCAACGAGGATGGAGAGAGTCAGGATGTTCATTATTAAATAGGTGAAAAAATATCAGAGAGCAATTTAGCTTATTTGCTTGAAAATGCAAATCTGCTTTTGGCGTTATATTATAATGTAATAGGGGAAGTTTACCCATTCGATTTCACTCAGGGCAGGCAAGTTAAAAAGTCTAAAAGATGACAAGAAGATGGTGTCATCCCGCATGAATTTAGTCATTCCGGCTTGTCCGGAATCAGAAGAATTGTTATCACTTGAAAAAGCGTTAGCGGAGAATTGTTGTTGGGATAAGTGAAGCGTTACAAGCTAGAATGACAAGATGATAGTTACGCCTCCAAAATCTTAAACCCTGGTAACTCATTACCAGCTAAGAATTCTAACATAGCACCACCTCCAGTAGAGACATGAGAGAATTCACTTTTAGCTACATCCCATTTTTTGAGAGATTTTAGGGTATCTCCTCCACCTAGAATTGTTTTAGCGGATTTAATATCTTTAATAGTCATTAACATCTCTTTTGTTCCTCTTTGAAATTGTTCTTTTTCCATAACTCCCATAGGACCATTCCAAATAATCATGGATGAATTTTTTAGAATCTCTGCATACTGATTAATACTTTGAGAACCAATATCAAAAATCTTTTTATTACCGGTAACTTCTTCTATAGCGATTTCTTCGGTGTCAGTACTTTCTATATTCTCCGCACAAATAGTATCAGTTGGTAAAAGAAAATTAGTGTTATTATCTTTAGCAATTTCCATTACTTCTCGGGCAGCTTCTAATTGTTCTTCTTCATAAAGACTGGCTCCGACATCTACTCCTTTGGCTACTTGAAAAGTATTAGCTAAACCCCCACCAACGAGAATGTTTTCTGCTACTTTGGCAAAGTGACGAAGAACGGGAACCTTGGTTTCCATTTTAAGACCGCCAATAAGAACAGTTAGACCAGAAAGTTTTTTGTCGGTAAGAAAAGGAGATAAGGATTCTATTTCTTTTTCTACCAAAAATCCCGGATAGCAGGGAACTTTGTCTGCTAGTCCAATAACAGAGGCTTGGGCTCGGTGACAAACAGCAAAACCATCAATAATAAAGATATCTGGTTGGATTTTATCAAATATTTCTTGTCCTAAGGCCGGATCATTCTTTTTTTCTCCAGGATAGAAACGACAGTTTTCATGTAATTGAATTTTCTCTGTTCCTTTGGAATAGTCTGGTCTAAATTCAATCTTCTCTCCGAGATTTTTTTCTATCTCAGATACTAAGTGTTTAGTAGAAACTTCCGGCACTACTTGTCCTTTTGGTCGTCCAGCGTGAGTAAGGATATGTAGTTCTTTAGGGTTGTTTTCTAAAATAAACTTAAGAGTAGGAATAGATTCTACGATTCTAGTAGCATCCTTTACTTGGCCATCTTTAAGAGGGACATTAAAGTCTACTCTAATAATAACTACTTTATCTGTAATAACTTCCGGGGTCAGTTTTCTGAATTTCATGGTCTAAGTTTAAGCCCTGATTTTTGGCTAATCAAATTTTTTGCTTTTTTTAGTGTACAATTTACAATACAAGCAGTCTATTACTCTTAAAAAAATGAAGAAATTAACTCTTGAAAAAAAAGTGGATATGATATTTTCATATCTTTTTGGAGAGGAGGGGATTCAAAAGGAGGAAGATTTTTGGGATACTCTTACTGATACTGAACTTAAAGAGATAAAAAATATCAAAAAAGAGAAATCATTTACTATGGAAGAATTAAAAAAAGAATTATGTTTGGAATAATTTTAAAAAATTCATTTCGCAAAGGATTATTAAAACTCCACCCTTTAGAACAAAAACAAATAATAAAGAAAATAGAAGATTTAGCAGCTAGAAAAGAAAATGTAGATGTTAAAAAGTTACAACCGAAACAACAAAATTTGTATCGTCTAAGGGTGGGGAAATATAGAGTTATTTTTGAGTATGACAAAGATAGTATCGTTTGTTTTAGAGTAGACACAAGGGATCGTATTTATTTTTATGTTTCTTAAACCATGGAATTAGAATCAGTTATTGGTCTCGAAATTCATGCGCAACTATCTACCAAGTCTAAACTCTGGTGTGGTTGTGACAATGATGCCTTTGGTGCAGAACCAAACTCTAGAGTCTGTCCTATATGTATGGGATTCCCAGGAATGTTACCAGTATTAAATAAGTCTGCTTTAGATAAAGGATTTAGAGGAGCAGCAGCTTTAGGTTGTAAAATCCAAACCTTTTCTAAATTCGATCGGAAGAATTATTTCTATCCAGATCTTCCTAATGGTTTCCAGATTTCCCAATTCGATAAACCCATTGCTCTCAAGGGAAAAGTAGACATAGATGTAAATGGCAAAAAGATGAGTGTTGGAATAACCAGAGTGCATTTAGAAAACGATGCAGGGAAACTAACTCATACTAAATCTGGGACTCTTTGTGATTACAATCGTTCTGGTACTCCTTTAATAGAAATAGTAACAGAACCAGATCTTCGTTCTCCAGAAGAAGCTAAGATCTTTGCCCAAGAAATACAGAAGATCTTGAGATTTGTGGGAGTTTCTGATGCAGATATGGAAAAAGGCATGATGCGTTTTGATGCTTCTATCTCTATCCGACCAGAAGGAAAAGAGAAACTTAATCCTCGAGCAGAAATAAAGAACCTAAATTCTTTTGCTGCCTTACAAAAGGCTCTTACTTATGAATTCAACCGCCAAAAGAAATTATGGGAAGAAGGTAAACCTTTAGAAAAGGAGTTAACTGTTGGTTGGTTAGATGATGAAGAAAAAACAGTAGTAATGAGAGAAAAAGAATCTGCTAATGATTACCGTTACTTCCCAGAACCAGATCTACCTCCAGTAACTATTACGGAAGAAGAAATAAAGAAAATAGAAGATTCTATTCCAGAACTACCTCTGACTAAACTTCATCGTTATCAGAAGGAATTAGGTTTGAGTGAAGCAGACGCTCTTAAACTTGCCGAAGATCCGAAATTAGCGGATTTTTTTGAGAAATCTGCTGAACTATCTAAAAAACCAAAAAAAGCTGCTAATTTAATCCTTTCTGTTGTTCTGGCAGATTCTGCTTGGTATCAGACTTCAATTACTCCAGAGCATGTCGCCGACGTTTTATTGTTAATAGAAAAAGGAACAGTTTCTTCCACTAGTGGAAAAGAGATTCTGACAGTTAGCATGGAAAACGGTAAATCTGCTAAAGATCTCATGAAAGAACGAAATTTAGAACAAGTTTCGGATGTGGGAGAACTAGAAAATTTAGTAAAAGAAGTAATTAATGGTAATCCAGACTCTGTAACTGCCTATAAAAAGGGGAAAGACAAAGCTTTACAGTTTTTAATGGGACAGGTTATGAAAGATTCTGGAGGAACTGCCAACCCAACCATAGTGTTAGAAATGATGAAAAATCAGTTGTCATAAAAGCTTAATTATGATATAATGATGGCGATGGATTGGAATTATCTACTCGCTCACGCACAAGAAATTATGTACCTCTGTATAGGAGTAGGTTTCTTTTTATTGTGTTTGGTGGCAGTTCGTTTTATTTGGATTGGAACTAAGGTTCTTAGAAAGATAGATGATTTATCAGATTTGTTTATAGAATACATTCAAAAACCACTTCGTTTGTTTATGGAAGCACAGCATGTTTTTACTAAGGTGCTGGGGTGGTTTAAGAAGTAAGGTAGTCGTTCTCTAGTCGTTAGCTACTGGTTATTTATTGAATCCCTAAAGACTGAAGACTGATAGCTAAAGGCTATCTTTAGCATATTATAATATAATACTCCTAGTCATTCCCGCTTGTCGGGAATCGGATGAATTTTTATCATACTCAAAAGCGTCAGCGGGGAACTTTCGTTTGGATAAGCGCTAACGCTTCAGTGTAAGATATTTACGCACATGATTCCCGACAAGCGGGAATGACATAACTTTGGTATTGAATATTACGTTGAATATTCTACTCTAACTCTTGATGAATCTTTTGCCTGGCATTATTGGATCTTGGCCGACGAGTTACTTCGTCTTTGAATTCATAACTTGGGCTCTTCTTATTGGTCTTCCAGTTCTAGTAGTCTGGAAATGGAAAAAATGGAATAAATGTTTTTTGTTGTTACTTGTAATTGGTTGGTTAACTGTTGGTTATGGAAGTTATATAGAACCAAGGAAACTAGTAGTGCGTGAATTTGATATCTCGATTGAATCCTTACCTGAGTTAAGAGTGGGACTAATTGCAGATATTCATGTGGGACCATACAAAGGGCAGGAATGGATGGAGAAAGTAGTAAAAGAAATAAATACTTTAGAATTAGACGTTCTTCTTATTCCTGGAGACTTTATGTTTGGTGGAGCAGAGAAGTACGCTACAGAACTTAGTCCTTTACAGAATTTATCTGTAGAGAAGAAGTTTGCTACCTTAGGTAACCATGACCATGATATTGCAGAACCAAGGAATACTATCCAAAGTAGTAAGGTGTCAGAAGCTTTACGGAACTTGGGAATAGTAGAATTAAAGAACAGTCGTTTCTTCTGGGAAGAGCAGGGGATTTGGATAGCAGGAGTAGATGATAATGATTTAGGGTACAGTGATATTAATGGAGCTATTGGAGGAATAGAAAAAGAACCTCTTATCCTCCTAGCTCATTCTCCAGATATTGTAGATGAATTAGAAACATTACCTTCTTTAATTGTCTCTGGTCATACTCATTGTGGACAGATTAGATTTCCAGGAATGGGAGCAGTTCCTTTTACTATTCCTACAGATAATGGAAAAGAATTAGAAAGATACTTCTACGAGGATAAGAATTTATTCATTACTTGTGGACTAGGAGAAGTAGGGCCAAGGGCAAGATTATTAAATCCACCTGAAATTGTGGTATTGAATGTGAATTAAATATCATGTAGAAATGAGTTAGTTAATAAAATTATTATGACTAAAAAAAATAATTCAATTGCACTTTTCCACGACAAACAAGTTCGTCGTCGTTGGGATGAAGACAAGGAACTTTGGTATTTCTCAATTATAGATGTAGTTGAAGTTTTAACGGAAAGTGTAAATCCAAATAATTATTGGAAAGTATTAAAACATAGATTAAAAGAGGAGGGAAGCGAGTTGGTTACAAAT
>CAYWLU010000022.1:0-11819 GCA_964459435.1 uncultured Candidatus Peribacteria bacterium | reverse complement strand
GATATTCTTAAAAGATTATTAAATGAGGAACAAGTAGATTTAGTTCAAACTTGTGGTCCAGAAAAGATGATGAAAGTGATTGCGGAAATGTGTCAGGAAAAGAAAGTAGATTGCGAAGTTTCTCTGGAACGGTATATAAAATGTGGTTTTGGAGTTTGTGGTCAATGTGTTACGGATTCTGGAGAAAAAATGTGTCAGACTGGTCCAGTAGTCAAGGCGAAAAAAGCTTTGAGTTATGGAGATTTTGGTGTGTATCACAGAGGACCCGAAGGGCAGAAGATTAAATGGTAAGAATAGTCGATAGTCAGTAGCTATTAGTCTTTTCGAGTCTTTTCGAGTTCGAACTCGAAAAATGAAAACAATTTTCAACCCGGGTTCTAGAACCCGGGTTGGGTTTTTAGAAATCATTAAAAAAAACCCTGCCAGAAGCAGGGTTTTTTATTAGAATTTTTTTAAAAGCTAAAGACTAAGAGCTAAAAGCTGTTAGCTAATTTAGTATCTCCATTCTGGATCATCACTCATATAAGGATGACTGAAGTTTCGGTACTTATTATTGGGAATAGATTTTATTTCTCTTTGTTTAGCAGAATCAGTCCATGATTCTGAAGTTCCTTTTCCAGATAGAGTCTTTTGTGCGCGTCTAATATTCATAATAGTCTTTGAATCTCCGCCTCCCCAATTAGGAGCATATGTTGGAATTTTATGTTCTGATCCTAAAATTAAACCATCTTTTAAAACTTTTGTTCCAGCATTTCCGTTGTTAACATAATAATCTATAATTCTTGTTCTAAAGACAGATTTTTGATTAGGTCGTGAGTAGTTGTTGTTGGTAGTAGGCTGTTGTCTGGAGTAGCCAGGAACTGTTTTTAATTCTCCTGTACGAGATAAAGTCGTAGATTGTTTGTTAACATGGCTTGCTCTCAATGATAAAGCATGAGCTAGTTTTTGCCACAAAGAATTTTTTGTACTTAGGTCTCTATTGTTTTTAGAATCATTTAGTCCCCATCTTTTGCGGATAGCGGCATTTAACAAATCTTGATTATTTAATTTGTTAGAATAACTGTAAGGGGCTGCGTTTGGCTCTATTTTATAGGCATCAACAGTGCTTATAGCACTCATTCCTATTCCGAAAACTAGAGAAACCAAAAATATTTTTTTCATTTTGAGAGAAATTAAAGATTTAAAAATTAATAAAAAGTCGTTTATGATTAGCAATAGAAAGACTTCGGGAGAAGTGTAACAAGTTTTAAAACCAGTAGCAAAACTTTTTAGGACTTTTTTTGTACTTCCTAAGGGGAATCTTTCAACATATATTTTTTTCTAAGGCAAATTAAAATTCTTGCTAAATTTAGTTTTGTTTTCTAAATTCTCTTTGATCTTTAATTTTTAATTTTTTTTACTCATGAAAAACCCTTTTCGTGTCGCAGATTGGACAGTTTCTAAAATAATTTTAGTCCTTTGGATTATCTTTTCTTTTGTTTATATTGCTAACGATATTAGAGTAGGATTTGTCGCTAGAGTATATCAAACAGGACAAGAAGATGGAGCAAGAAGTGCTGTCGTACAAGCTATTGGGCTTGCACAACAATGTCAGCCAGTAGTTCTTCGAGCAGGAGAAACAACTGTTAATTTGTTAAATCCAGCTTGTGGCGCCAAAGCAAATACAGAATCAGTAACAGAATAGGAAGAATTTTTAACCTAGGTTAAAAAAATAACCCGAGTTTTAGGATATTTTCTAACTCGGGTTTTATATTTAAGCTTTTTGACTTTTGACTAAAGACTAGCGACTAACGACTAATTTCATATATCAAAATCATTAGAATTTGGGGAGTCCTTTACTCCATAATCTTCTCCAAATTTTGTATCCATGTTTAGGAAATCTGTTCCATAGTTTTTGCACAACCAAGTATAAAATAGTTCAGCAATTCTATTTCCCAAAGCAATCATGCCGAAAAGAAGTGGGAGCACTAGCATTACTAACATGATTGGATTTACGTTTATAAACATTAGTCCGACAAGAAAGAATAAAATAATTCCTAGAACTGTTCCGTACACATTAACAATGAGATATTTAGTTTGATGTAATGCTTCTAAAACAAAAATACTAAAGAAGGTACTAAGTATGGCATGTAAAATTCCACTTATCGCGATACCACTAGGTCCAAGTTCTCGACTGGCTAAAAGGTGGACAGGAAGCATTAGAAAAAGGATTACCAAATTACCAAAAAAGACTTGAGTTAGAGTGGTCGATCTTCTTTTAAATTTAGCGTCTACAATTGTACTCAAGAAGACATGAGTTAAATTGGCTATTAAGGTAGAAAGAAAAATAGCTAAAGTAATAATACTTAAAAATAAGGGATGAGCTTTGTCTGTTTGAAGCCCTACTCCAAATTCACTTTGAGCAATTTCTGTAGCAGAAAGAGTGTTTCCGACAATTCCCCAAGCTAGAAAAATAATGATTCCGAGGATTACAGTACCAAGAAATCCTGCAGCAAATCCGATAATAAAACGGGAAAAAAGAGAGGCGGTGGAAGCGGAAGGAGAAGAGTTTTGCATGTTTAAAAATGTATTATGTATTAAGTATAAAGTCTAAAAGATAAAAAGTCTAAAAGTTGAAAAGTATTTTTTCGAACTCAAAATTTCCCAGAGTTCGAACTTTAAAAAGAAAAGCAGGAGCTTGATTTATGGCTAGATCCCGCAATAAATGCGGGATGACAGACGAGAATATTGATTATTGGTTTTTTTCTAACTTGGGTTTTAGGAAATTTTGAACCCGGGTTGAAATTAAGCTAATAGCTAATGACTAATGGCTATCTTTACAATTCTTCTTTCTCCATTCTTCAATTTTTTGATGATGCCCAGAAATAAGAACGGCTGGGACATTAAGTTCTTCAAATTCTTCTGGTCGAGTGTAATGAGGGTATTCTAACTTTCGATCTAGGGAGAGAGAGAAACTTTCTTCTTCAAAGCTTTCTTCTTTTCCTAAAACTCCAGGGATAAGTCTAGATACTGCATCAACGATTATTTGAGCCGGTAGTTCTCCACCAGTAACGACAAAGTTTCCTAAAGAAATTTCTTGGTCAACTAGTGTGTCTCTTACTCGTTGGTCGATACCTTCGTAATGACCACAAAGTAGAATGAGTCGTTTGTTTTTATGAGTAGCAACTAGTTTTTCTACTAATATTTGATCAAAGGTTTTTCCTTGTGGAGTAAGAAAAATAACGGGAGCCCTATCTTTTTTTAATTTTTTAACATGTTTTATACAGGTAAAAAGCGGTTGGCACGACATAACCATTCCTGCACCTCCTCCATAAGGAACATCATCTACTTTGTGATGCTTATTATCAGCAAAGTCTCGGATATTAAAGAGGTTAACTTCTATTTTTTTTTCTTTAACAGCTCGACCAATTATAGAAGAAGAAAGGAAACTTTCAAAAGCTTCGGGAAACAAGGTTAGAATATCAAATCTCATCGAAAAAAAGTATAAAGTATAAAGTATTTAGTATCATGTATTAGGTATTAGGAAATTTTTAATTTTATAATTTTTAATTTTTAAAATAAGTATTTTTTAGATATGCAATACTTGATACATTATACATTATACATAATACTTAATACATTATACATAATATGCAAGACAAAATTCAATCAGCACTGAGTTCTACCGTATCTGAAATTAACTTTTCCAAAGCTAATTTCCATCACAAGGGAAAAGTAAGAGATAGTTTTGTCTTGGATAATCAAAGAAGAGCAATTGTAGTCACAGACAGAATATCTGCTTTTGATTTTGTTTTAGGAACAGTTCCTTTTAAAGGACAAGTATTAAATCAAATTACTGCTTGGTGGTTTAAGAAATTGGACGGTATGGTGCCTCATCATCTTATTGAGGTGCCAGATCCTAATATTTCCTTAGTTAAGAATGTGCAACCGTTACCCGTAGAAATAATTGTGAGAGGTTATTTAACAGGAAGTACTAAAACTTCTTCGTGGTATGCTTACCAGAATTTAGATCGGAATATTTGCGGACTAGAAATGCCAGAAGGTATGAAAAAGAATCAATCTTTTGCTACTCCTATTATCACTCCAACGACAAAAGGACAATCTTCAATTTCCAATTATCAATCTTCAATTAGGGGGAATGGGCAAGAAGTGGGTCATGATGAATCAATCACAAAACAAGAAATTATAGAAAGGGGACTAGTAGAAAAGTCTGTTTATGAACAAGCCGAAAATTATGCTTTAAAAATGTTTTCTTTAGGACAGAAACTAGCCGTAGAAAGAGGCTTGATTTTAGTAGACACTAAATATGAAATGGGAATAGATCAGGAAGGGAATTTAATTGTAATTGATGAAGTTCATACGCCAGATAGTTCCAGATACTGGATAGTTAATAAGAATCAATCTTCAATCTTCAATTATCAATCTTCAATTAGAAAAAAGACAGAGGAAGATAATCAAGGAGTAAGACCAATTATAGGGGATGACGGGGAGCCTGTGGGGTTGGATAAAGAGTTTGTGAGACGAGCGATTGTCGATAGTGGTTATGATGTCAACGATGAGACCCAAAATCCAAGCGATTTTTTAACAGACGAAATTAGAGTTTCTGCTAGTAAAAAATACATCGAACTTTATGAACGGATGACAGGAGAAAAATTTGTATTTCCAGATGATTTAAAGGCTGGAGAGAGGATAGAAAAGGCTTTGTTAGAACTTTAAACTATTGTTATTGAGAGTCCTGTTAAGCGGGATATGATAGTCTATTTCTTTTAAAATCTGATTGATATATAATATGTATGTGTAAAAATTAATTTCTACAAAATGAGAACAAATAATTTCGTTGTATATCTTGAACAAGATGAAGATGGTATGTATATTGGTTCTATTCCTAGTGTTCCAAGTTGTTATGCTCAAGGAGAAACACAGGAAGAACTTTTTAAAAATCTCAAAGAAGTGTTAATTTTATGTTTACGGAATGTAGATAAAGCATATTTAAAAACAACTAAATTTATTGGTATTCAGGATTTAGAATTATCACATGCCTAAACTTGTTCCAATTAACTCCAAAAAATTAATCAAAATCATAAAAAATCTTGATTTTGAGCAACGAGATGCTGAAGGGTCTCATTTATTTTTTAGACATAAGGACGGAAGAACTGTTACCGTTCCTGTTCATAATAAAGACATAAGTAAGGGCCTCTTAAAAAAAATTCTTAATGATATAAAAATATCAGTAGAAGAATACGAAAAATTACGAAAATAACTTGTTATCTCGTTATCTTGTGATTTAGTTTTATTTCAACATATTCTAATATATTTCGCTAGTCTTTTTGATTGCCTTGATTGTCGAGTGATTGGTAGAATTCTTCTTGAAGTTTTGTTATTATTATTTTTTACTTCTTAATTCATTAAAAATGAAAAACAAACATTTCGGTTTTACGCTGATTGAGTTGCTCGTGGTGATCGTGATCATCGGGATCTTGGCGACTATCTCAACGGCAACTTTTAAGTCTTATTTCGGAAAAGCTCGTGACGCAGAAAGACTGTCTGCAGTGCAAAATATGGCTCTAATGGTTAAGGTTGATGGAGCAGATCAATGGGGGAATGACAAGTTTATGCATTCCGAAGGAACGGCAGCGGACAACGAGGCGACGACATTAAAAAGTGTTTTTGATGAGAATGATTTCCGTCTGCCAAAAGGAACTAATAATATTTGTTATTTAATAGCTATGTCACATAATCCTGCCTCAAATATTGGAGATGAGAATGAATTTGCAGTTGTGACTTGGGGAGAGTCAACAAGTACAAAAGAGAGTGGTGTAATGGGTCCACTTGTTGACGGGACATCAGGTTTTGTGGATCAGATTACTGAGGTGGCAACAATTATAACGGATGGAAGTGGTAGTCTTACCGACGGTTCTTTATCTGGAGTAGATTTTGAATGCGGAAAACCTTTTGTAGAGGTTATTGCAGAGTTTGCGGCAGCGACAGCGGCAGCGGATGGTTTTACGACTTATTATCTTGCAATAGATGAGATAGCGAATATAGTATTAATTGAGGGGAATGTTGAGTATGTTGAAGCAGTAGAAGGTGCGTAAATGTATTTAAAAAAGAACCGCTTAGGCGGTTCTTTTTTATTCTCTTATCTTTTTAATAAAGGAAGGTAGTCTGTATTTTTGTTTAAAAATGAGCTAAAATTAAACAAATATTAAATGAAAAATAAGCGATTTGGTTTTACGATTATGGAGTTATTGGTAGTAATTGTGATTATTGGGATTTTAGCTTCTATTACAGTACCAACTTTTGGTAATTATGTTCGTAAAACTTATGATGCAGGAAGAACTTCAGCAGTTCATACAATGACTTTAGTAATTAAAGCTGATGGAGGTGATCAGTGGAGAAATGAAAAATATATGTATTCAGTAGATAATTTAAAAGAGATTTTCAATGAAAATGATTCACATCTTCCTCAAGGTAAAAATGGAGTTTGTTACTTAATAGCTATGGCTCATAATTCAAATTCTAGTATTGGGGATAATAATGAATTTGGGATTGTGACTTGGGGGGCGACAACGAGTACTGCTAATAGCCAGCTTTCTGGGGCAATTATTGATGGTACTTCTAGGTTTGTAGATTCTATTAAAGATTCTTTAATCTCAATTAAGGAAAGTAAGGTTGGGATGTTAGATGCGGGAGATTTTAGTTGTGAGTTGTTTCATTTTACAGATGTTATTGCTAGGCTTGATTCTGTAGTAGCTGATAATAGTGATCTAAATATTGCTTATTATATGGGAATAAGTGAGACAGGGGAGCTCGTGAGTATCGGAGGGGAGTATGAATGAAGAATGAAGAACGAAGAATGATTCCTTTCTTGTTGGAGAGGAATTTTGTGTATGAGCGTTATATTATAATATGCTATTGTTTTGTAGATTAATGGAAGTATAATCCAATCATGACTAAACAAAATTCTAAAAAAGATCAGATAATAATTTACAAAACTTCAAATAATGAAGTTGATTTAAAGGTGTGTATTAAAGAGGAAACAGTTTGGCTTGATGCTCATCAAATGGCAAAGCTTTTTGATGTAGATAGAACAGGTATTGTTCGGCATATTGGTAATATTTATCAGAGTAGTGAATTAGATAAAAATTCAACTTGTGCAAAAATTGCACAGGTTGCAAAAGATAGAAAAACCAGACAAATGGATACCTATAATCTTGATATGATTATTTCTGTAGGATATAGAGTGAATTCCAAACAAGCTACTAAGTTTCGTATTTGGGCAACATCTGTCCTAAAGAAATATCTTATACAAGGATATGCTATTAATGAAAATAGACTTAAAGAGGCTCAAGAAAAATTTGTTGAACTAAAAAACACTATTGATTTTTTAGCTGAGAAATCAAAAAAATATATTCTCAAAGGACAAGAGATGGAAATTTTGAATCTACTTAAAAATTATTCCAAGTCTTTTACCTTTCTTGAACAGTACGATAAAGACGATCTTCCTGAACCGAAAGGGGAAAAGGCAAAATTTATTTTAAAATATTCTACAACCAAAAAGATTATCGAAGAAATAAAAAAGGAATTAATGAAAAAACAAGAAGCTTCTAGTCTTTTTGGACAAGAACGGGGAGAAACTTTTGCTGGTATTATAGGGAATCTTTATCAGACCTTTGAAGGAAATGATTTGTATCCAAGTGTTGAAATAAAAGCTGCTCATTTGCTATATTTTGTCATTAAAGGTCATCCTTTTTCTGATGGTAATAAGCGAAGTGCTTCGTTTTTATTTATCTATTTTTTGGATAGAAATAATTTCCTCTATAAAACAGGTGGTGAGCGCAAGATAAATGACAATGCTCTAACCGCACTTGCATTACTTGTTGCCGTAAGTGATCCAAAAGAAAAAGAAATCATGATAAGGTTAATTATTAATCTAATCACTTAGAAGGAAAGTTTTGAATTTTTGTATTGATAATTAATGATTGATAATTGATAATTGCCCCGATGTCTCGTCTTTGGATTTATCTTCGTTTGATTCATATCTTCATAGATACCCTTGGTCTTTATGTGGCCTTTGTATTAGCGTATTTTACTAGAGTTGGTTGGATTTTTTCTACAGACTTTCCTTTTTCTCTCTTTGGTATTCTATCAGCGGTAGCAGTGATAGTGTGGATGGGATTTTTAATTCTTACTAAGTATTACCGAGTTCCTCCTCGTTCTGGCGAGAGGATATTGTTTGATATTATTTTGGCTTTTTTAGGTGGAGTATTGGCAATTGGTTTACTAATTGTGACTTATTTTTTTCCTAGGGAAATATTATTTTCTCGTTTAATTGGAGTATATATTTTTGTTTTTGGATTTGTCTGGCTCATGATTAGTCAGTTTGTTTTTAGGAAACTTCTCGCTTCTTTAAAAAAACAAGAGAAACAAGTTTATAAAACCTTGATTGTGGGAGCAAATAGAGTGGCAGAGAAGCTTATTACAGCGATTGGAAGTAATTTATATGCACCGTATAAGGTTGTAGGAGTTATAGATCCTTATGGACTTTATAAATCTCCAATTTTCAATCTTCAATCTTCAAAGAAGGAAGGATCTGATAAAAAAGATTCAGTACTAATACTTGGGAAATTAGATAAATTAGAGACAGTTTGTGAGAGAGAAAAAATTACTGCTCTTATTCAATGTGATGCTTTTGAACACACCATTAATCTTATTTCTTTTTGCGAGGAGAAGAATATTAAGTTTCAATTCGATCCGGCTCTTCGTGGTATTTTCGAAGAAAACCTCCGTATTAGGGAAGTAGCAGGACAAACGATGATTTCTTTTGTACAAAGAGATTATGCAGGAACCAAAAAACTAAAATTTCGTTTTATAGACTTTATTTTACGACAGGTTTTTGATATTGATTAAGTTCTATAAAGGAAGGGTGATTTATTCTGCCCAAGGCAGGCGAGAGGCTAGGAGGAGTATGAGAGAAAGTCTAAAAGTTTTTAACCCGGGTTCAAAATTTCTCAGAACCCGGGTTAGAAATACTTGTTATCTTGTCGTCTAATTTTTCTAATACCCCCTTTAATTCCCCCTGCTAGTGGGAAAATAATATGATATTTAATTTTTTGAAGATTGTAGATTGATATATCCAGTTCTTAATTGAAGATTGATAATTGAAGATTGTAGATTTATATATCGAGGTCCTTTACTTCTGAGGCATGAGTTTGGATGAATTTTCGTCGTGGTAAAACTTCTCCACTCATCAGAACACGGAAGATATGATCTGCTCGTTCGGCGTCATTAACTGTGACTTGTGCGAGAGTTCTTGTTTCGGGGTTCATTGTGGTGTCCCATAATTGATCAGGATTCATTTCTCCCAAACCTTTATATCGTTGAATATTTTCTCCTTTAACATCGTGTTCTTTTACTATTTCATCTTTTTCTTCGTCAGTCATGGCGTACCAAACTTCTTTTCCTTTAGCGAGCTTGTAAAGAGGCGGTTGGGCAATAAAAATATTCCCACTAGTAACTAGTTGTTTAAAATGACGATAAAAGAGGGTGAGAAGTAAAGTTCTAATATGTGCTCCATCAACATCCGCATCAGTCATGATTACGATTTTTTTGTAACGGAGTTTACTGAGATCAAAAGTATCGCCAATGGCAGTTCCCATGGCAACTACTAGGGATCTAATTTCCGTATTAGCTAGCATTCGATCAAGTCTAGATTCTTCAGTATTAAGAATTTTACCTCGTAAGGGGAGTATGGCTTGGGTGTGTCGGTCTCGTCCTTGTTTAGCAGAACCTCCCGCAGAATCTCCCTCGACAATAAACAATTCTGAATTATTAGGATCTTTAGAGGCACAATCTGCTAATTTTCCTGGTAAATTAAGTCCGTCTAATGCTCCTTTACGAATTACAGTGTCTCGAGCGGCACGAGCGGCAAGTCTAGCTCTAGTCGCTAAAGAACATTTACTGGCAATAGCTTTGGCATCATTAGGGTTTTCTGATAAAAATTCGACGAATTTTTCAGAGAAAACTTTATCCACGGCGGTTCTTACTTCTGAATTTCCTAGTTTAGATTTAGTTTGTCCTTCAAATTGAGGGTCTCTTACTTTAACAGAAATAATTGCGGTTAATCCTTCTCGTACATCTTCATTGGTAAAATTAGGATCTTTTTCTTTAAGAAAGCCATTGTTACGACAGTATTTATTGAGGGTTCTTGTTAAAGCAGTTGAAAATCCTGTTAAATGAGTCCCACCTTCAGCGGTTTGGATGTTGTTGGCAAAAGAAGAGATTGTTTCGCGGAATTCTTGGGTATATTGCAAAGAAAGTTCTACGGAAACATCGTTTGATTCTCCTTCAAAAGAAATAATTTGACCAATAGTATCTTTATTTTCGTTTAAATGGCGAACAAAGGAAGTAATACCACCTTCAAAATAAAATTGAGTGGAATTCTTTTTGTCTTTTCTTTTATCATAAAAGGAAATAGTTACTCCTTTAGTTAAATAAGCTTGTTGTCGTACTCGGCGTTTAATGGTTTCAAAATCAAATTCTGTGGTTTCGAAAATCTTTTCATCTGGCCAGAATTGTACCAAGGTACTGTGTTTATCTGAATCAGCAATTTTCTTAAGAGGTTCTGCGGGAGCACCACTTTCGAAAGCAACAAAGTATTTTCCTCCATCTCGCTTAACAGTAACTTCTGTTCTAGAAGATAGAGCATTAACAACACTTACTCCTACTCCATGTAATCCTCCAGAGACTTTATAACCACTTCCTCCAAATTTTCCTCCCGCATGCAGAACAGTAAGTACTGTCTCTACGGCAGAGATTCCGGTTTGTTCATGTTTTTCTACTGGTATTCCTCGTCCATCATCCCAGACGGATACAGATCCATCTTCGTGGATCACAACATCTATATTTTCACAAAATCCAGCCATGGCTTCATCTATGGCATTATCTAAAACTTCCCATACTAAATGGTGAAGTCCTCGTTCATCCGTGGATCCAATATACATTCCAGGACGCTTTCTAACTGGTTCTAAACCTTCTAACACCTGAATGTCTTTCGCACTATATTCACTAGTCATTTTTTATAAAAAAAGATCTCCGAAATTCTATCGGGAGATTCTTTCTTATGCAAGGAAATACCTTCTTTTTTAGAAGGTTTCCATAGCTGATCGTAGTACCTGATTGACGCTTACAAAAAGATAGATTTGGATAATCAAAACCGCAAGAAGTAAACCACTAGTGACTACTTGTGACATTCGTGTCTTAGAGATTTCTTGTGAAAGCAAGAGAGTCTCCATAGAGATGCCGTTAGTTGTTTTTTTCATTGTTATATAAGAATTATAAAAACATCAGGAGATTATACGCTTCCAATGCTTTATTGTCAAGGAGTTTTGGGGAGCAATAGAGAGAAGACCTTTTACTTTTTTCGAGATTAATATAGAATTTTACTAACTTAACTTTATAAATCATGGGAATGTTTGGACAAATGGGCGACATGTATAAATTACAAAAAGAAGCTAAAAGAATAAAAAAAGAATTATCTCAAATACATATTTCTGCTGAAGTAGAAGGAGTGAAGATTGTTGTTAATGGAGAACAGGAAATAATCTCTGTAGATTTTTTAGACGAAGGAGTTTTACAAGATTCTAAAAAACTCAGCAAAGCTATTATTGAAGCCTTCAACAAAGCAGTAAAGAAATCTCAAATGGTAGCTGCGGAAAAAATGAAAGCTGTGATGGGAGGATTTCCAGGAATGGGAGGACAGTAATCAATCTTCAATCTTCAATCTTCAATCTTCAATCTTCAATCTTCAATCTTCAATC
>CAYWLU010000021.1:0-12609 GCA_964459435.1 uncultured Candidatus Peribacteria bacterium | reverse complement strand
AAACTTACGATAAAACCAAGTGGAGCTTTCGTTTATAAACAAATCGAACTTATTCCACGAAAATTATCAACTGGAAAACTGATCCTTGATGGAACACAGTATAAAGTTCTCGGAGACATCAGAAGCTACAACGTACTCTATGCTTCTGTTACATTCTTCCGCGCAAATGTAGGAGATACGGTAACCGTAACAATCCCTGAAGATGGAATTGCTACATGGGGAGCGATAGAGAACGTAATGCCAGAGAAAGTTGAAGCTGCAGCATAAACTGTGGTTTTTATTTTATATTAAGAATCTCCTGAGGAATTTGGAGATTTTTTTATACACCATAAAAAAAACACCCATCTCTGGGTGTTTACATCTTCTTAATGGCGAGAATGACGGGACTCGAACCCGCGACCTCCGCCGTGACAGGGCGGCGCTCTAACCAGCTGAGCTACGATCCCTCCTTAATACGAAGGACGGGCAAATTTTAGGCAAAATTAAACAATCGTCAAATTTTATCTCTTATTAAATCAGAACTTGTTTCTCTAATTTTATCTTTCTTTAAGTTTTTTACTTGATCATTAATCCCTCTTTTTAAATCTACAGTAGGAACATAACCTAATATTTCAGAAATTTTGGTAATATCAGCGTGTTGTCCACGGACATAACCTTCTTTTACGGGATTAGGAATATAAATAGGTTCTATATTCTTACCCATGGCTTCGTTTATTTCTCGTAAAATTTCATTAAAAGAACAAGTTGCGCCTGTGCCAATATTAAAAACATCATTACCTAGCTTTTTATCTGTTTCGATTGCTCTTGTAAGCCCCTGTACTACATCTTTAACATTCGTAAAATCCCTAAATTGATCTCCATCTCCAAAAATAATTGGAGGGAGGTCTCGGGCAATATCCCAGACAAACTGCGAAATCATATTAGCATATTGACCCTTAGATTCTTCATTGGGACCATAAACTGACATAAATCTAAATCCTACGGTTTCTATTTCTGGATAAACCTGAGTATAGCAACGCGCACAATCTTCATATAAGCCTTTAGTAACCGAATAATGATTCGGAGGTATTACTTGTTGGGTTTCTACTAACGGCATAGGATTATTGGCATACAAAGAAGAAGTAGAGGCATATAAAAATTTCTTAGCACCCACTTTCCGCGCAAAATCTAAAGTCTGACAAAAGCTTTTGATGGAATTTGTGTACCCATCCACAAAACCATCTCCCATAAACATCGGAGCAGAACTTGTGCCTGCAAAATGAAGAACAAAATCAAATACTTGTCCGCATTTTCCAAGAGCAGAAAGTTCACAAGCATCCCCTTGAATAAATTTTATAGCTGAATCTAAATTATCGGGATCCCCTAAAAATAAATTATCTAGAGCAACAATATCAAATTTGTCTTTATTTAAATTACAAAAATTAGATCCTATAAATCCCGCACCACCTGTAACCAAAACCCTTTTCTTCATGTTTGAATATTACTCAAAAAATAATTTTCGTCGATTATTAAATTCCTAAAGACTAAGGGCTAATAGCTAAAGACTATTCTTAGCATATTATAATATAACATTGTTTTCTATTTATAATTGAAGTTTGTAGATTGAAAATTGAAGATTAATTTACATCTCCCCTCTTTTTTCCTTTTCTCTTTTCATAGATCCAATTCTTTTTAGGTATTCTGCTCTCACCTTAAACAAAGTCTGAATTTCAAATCCTAAAGTCAATAAGAAAATAATGTAGAGTAGTAGTCTCATGGAAAAAACTGGTACTCCTGAAAAACGAGCAGAAACTAGAACGAGTCCAATAATTCCCAAAGCCACAAATTTACCAAACTTTTTCCTAATAGCTTTCCTAAAATATTTATTATCTGGAACAAATCTCTTTAGTACGCTTTTAGAAAAAATAGCTAAAACAAAAAAGATTAAAAGTAGATAGCCCATTAAAAATTCTCCCCCTGGGGTTTTATCCAAAAAGTAATCTGCGGTTAATAAACGAGTAAAATCAAAATCCATTATTTTTTAGTTATTAATAACTAAATAGAAATTAATAATTTTTTAAAATTTTGCAACCTTTCTCTGTCCTACAAAAAAAAGCAAAGCTAAAATTACTATATCAAAAATCTGTTCAATTCGAACTGCACCAAAAACTAAAAGCGTTGGATTACCACGAAAAAATTGCATAAAAAAATCAATTCCAAACAAGAACATTCCTGCTTTAATGGACAATCTTCCTGCCGTTCTTTCATAGGAAGTAAAATGTTTCCTAATCCAATTAAATACGAGACAATGTGCCAGAAAAGCATATAAAGCAACTGGATGGGTAGGCATCAAAATATCAACACCAAATGTTTCATATTGCACACCCCACGGCATAATTGTTTCTCTTCCATAAACAGCTCCCGTAAGAAATCCTGCAATATCTACGATTAAAACTCCTATAAAAAAAGAAACCACTCCTGCATCTATCCAACGCAAAAAATCCATTTTAAATTTTCTACTATTCCACAACATCATTCCCAAAAACCCAATCAGTAGTCCAATAAAATTTATTCGACCATCCCAGAATTCAAAAAACGAAGTAATTCCATTACGGAGAAATATAGTAGGATCTAAAAACAAACTAAAAAGACGCCCCACAACAATCCCTCCCATTAACCATTTCCCAAAATTACGAAGAAAAAAATCAATCGAAAAATTCTTCTTCTGTAGAGTCCGATAGTAATGCCATACCGAAACAACAAAAGCAAAGGACAGAAGCATCCCATATATCTCTAAAGCGAAAAAACCAAAACCAAGTTGCGAAAAATTCATCTCCTCAATTATCAATTATAAATTATCAATTATCAATAAAAAAAGCATCTTTAATTAATTGTAAATTGAAGATTTATAATTGTAGACTTGTGCTGAGCTTGATTCAGTATTGAAGTTTGAAGATTTATAATTGTAGATTGAAGTTTGAAGATTGAAGATTGTTTCACATTGTCCACGAAAAGAAAACTGGGAATTCTATAATAAAAAATAAAAGGAGTATTGTTGCTCCAGAATACAAAATTGTTTTTTGTTTGATGGTAAAAGGTTCTTTAGTAAAAATTTCACAAGCAAAAGCCAAAGTAATTATTCCAGAAAAGACGGTAATAAACCAAAAAGAAGCTGAAGAAAAATAGAAACTAATTCGCTCTGTATCGAAATTACTTAACAATTTTACAATATTAAGTCCCCAGAAATTAAGAAGCATAAAAAATAAAAATGCAAAACACCAATACATTGTAAAGAAAAATTTACTAAGAGGTTTCATTTTAATAACCACTTGAAACTTTTCTAAATCTGCTCCAATCTGAACAGACGATAAACCCTTAGCCAAACGACCTTTTAAACTATTAGATATACTTTTAAACTGATTTATCCGATTCTCAAAATCAGCAAATTCATCTTGAACTGGCAAGAAAATATCATCACGAGATAATAATACAAACAGTCTTTTCATCATCCCCTCCAAATGATTCAAAGAACTTGATTGACGGAGACGAGAAAGGCGATCAATCCGCTCCTTAATATTTCTTCGGATATTAGGATCTAATAGTTCTGTGTTATCCTCCAATAATTTTTCAACTTCTTTAATTACCACCTGAATTTGAGCCTGCAAAAATTGCATCTCTTTTTGACGAGACCCCAACATAGTTACTACTTTATCCTCTTTTGTCTTTACTTTTTTGTGCTTAGATACAAAGATTTTTTTATTTTTCTGATCTTCTAAAAATTGCTGTTTTAATTCTTCAGGAATCCCCTGTTTTTTTAATTTTAATTTTTCTTCATTCGGCAAATCTTTCGGAATCAAATAAATTAAAGTGAAATCATATTCTATCCGTAATTTTTTATAAGCTTCATACTGACTTTCAGCTTCTATATCTCCCCTACTCTCTTTCCCCAAAGTTCCAGTAGCCTTAAATTCAAAAACTTTTAAATTATTATTTTCATTTTGTTTAGCAACATAAGGTTCGATAGACAGAATTGCAATCCCGTCTTTTTTAAGTTTCACCCGAGCATCTGCTTTCGTTTCAGAAAAAAGAAAACCTGACAGATTTTTTCCATCTTTAGCAATTCCTTCGAAACGATATTTTTTTACTGCCATTCTCCTGATTATACCACAAAGAGAAGTAGATTACAAGATTACGAGACCACAAGATTACAAGTTCAGCATATTATAATATACACCCCATAAAACAATCCGCCACGGTAACTTTTCAGCTTTTAGACTTTTAAACTTTTTACTTTCCTTTAACCCTAGTAAAATTCTGCGAAGCAGGAATCTCGCCTTTGGCGAGATTATTTCACAGGATGAACAATAGCTGACACAAAGCCTCTAAATAATGGATGCGGTTTAAATGGCCGAGAGAGAAATTCTGGATGGAACTGAGAACCAATCATAAAAGGATGATCTGTGATCTCTACCACCTCTACAAGACTCCGATCGGGAGAAATTCCAGCAATATCAAATCCTTCTTTTTCAAAACGCTCACGGTATTTATTATTAAATTCGTAACGATGCCGATGTCTTTCGGAAATTTTTTCTTCTCCATATAATTTTTGTGCCTTAGTTCCTTTCTTTAAGACGCAAGGATAAGCCCCTAACCTCATCGTTGCTCCTTTCTTAAGAATCTTTCGTTGTTCTGGAATAAAGTGTACAACATGATTCTTAGATTTTTTATCTTCATCGAATTCTTCACTAGTAGCATCTTTTATTTTTAAAACATTCCGTGCAAATTCAATCGCCATAATTTGAGATCCTAAACATAAACCTAAATATGGTTTGTTATTTTCTCGACAATATTTAGCTACTTCTATTTTTCCTTCAATTCCCCTGTTCCCGAATCCACCTGGAACAATAACTCCGGCGACTTTAGTCAATTTCTCCCATTCTTCTCCGTCATGCTCTTCTATTTTTTCGGTATCAATCCATTCTATTTTTACTCGTTTGTCAAAAAAGAATCCTGCAGACTTAGAAGCCTCTATTACAGATAGATAAGCGTCATCTAATTCATTATATTTCCCTGCTAACCCTATTAATAATTCCTCCTTTGTAGTCTTCATTTTATTAATCCCTTTCTCCCATTCTGCTAATTTAAATTTAAGTTTTCCTAAATTAAGTTTTTTAGCCAAAATTTCTCCCAAACCATATTTTTGGAACCTAAGTGGAATCTCGTAAATAGAACTAACTGTTTCCGATGGAATTACCGCTTCCTCATCTACATCACAAAAATAAGAAACCTTCTTCATCAGTTTTTTAGGAATCTTACAATCTGCTCGCAAGAAAATAACATCGGGCACAACACCCATTCGACGCAATTCTCGAACAGATATCTGAGTTGGTTTAGTTTTTAATTCATTAGAAGCCGCTAGGAATGGTAATAAGGTCACATGCTGACAAACCATATCATCTCCATATTTAGATTGCATCTGTCGAACAGCTTCTAAAAACGGCTCTCCTTCAATGTCTCCTACGGTTCCTCCTAATTCTACTACCAAAACATCTACTCCCATTTTTTTAGCAGCTAATTCTACTTTAGAAATAATTTTTCCCGTAATATGTGGCACAACTTGAATAGTTCCTCCTAAATATTTTCCCGCTCTTTCTTCTTCTAAGACCTCTGAATACACCCGTCCCGTACTAACAGAACAATGTCCCGCTAAATGAGTATCTGTAAACCTTTCGTAGTGTCCTAAATCTAAATCCGTCTCTGCTCCATCATCTAACACAAACACTTCTCCATGCTGAAAAGGACTCATTGTCCCCGGATCTACATTTAAGTAAGGATCCAATTTCATGATCGCTACTTTTAGTCCGGCAGATTTTAAAATCGCCGCTGTTGACGAAGCGACAATTCCTTTGCCTAAACTAGAACACACTCCTCCTGTAACCAGAATAAATTTAGGGGTCTTCATTTACTAGAAAATTGTAACTCAAAATTAAATAAGAGTAAAAAAGTTTTTGAGATAAAAATTAAACAGGTAACAAATTCCTCACCCCCGCTTGAGAAAATCCACTGTCCGTCACCATTCTTCCTCTCGGAGTTTTCTGCAAAAAACCTTCTCTAATTAGAAATGGCTCTATCATATCTTCTATCGTATTTTCATCTTCACTCATTGCCGCCGCCATGGTAGAAAGACCGACTGGTCCTCCTTTAAATTTTTCTCCTAAAATCTTCAAATACATCTGATCTGCATAATCTAGTCCCCTATTATCTATACAAAGATTATCCAATCCTTCTTGGACAACTTTCAAAGTAATCTTGCCGTTATGTAAAACTTCAGCAAAATCTCTCATCCTTCGCAAAAGACGATTAGCAATTCTAGGAGTAAACCGAGAACAATGTGCTAATTTCTCGGCAGCCTTCGCATCTATCTCTATTTTTAAAATACCAGCCGATCTTTCTATAATTTTTTGAATTTCACTTGGTTCATAAAACCGCAACCGTTCTACATGACCAAATCGGTCTTTTAACGGTCCACCCAACATCGCCGCTTTAGTAGTTGCTCCTACTAAAGTAAATTTTGGAACATTTAATCTCATTGTCCGAGCAGAGGGACCTTTTCCAACCACAATATCTATTACAAAATCTTCCATAGCAGAATATAAGATTTCTTCTACCGCTGGACGCAAACGATGGATTTCATCAATAAAAAGAAAATCATTTTCTTGAAGATTTGTTAAAATTGCCGCTAAATCACCTGGTTTCTCTAAAGCTGGACCAGAGGTAACTCTTAAATTAGTTCCTAGTTCTTTAGCTAAAATAAGAGAAAGCGTCGTCTTTCCAATACCCGGAGGACCATAAAACAAAGTATGATCCAATGGTTCTCCTCTTTTTTTAGCCGCTTGGCAGAAAATCTTTAGATTCTTTTTTACTTCACCCTGTCCAATATAATTAGAAAAATCCTGTGGACGCAAAGCATTCTCAAAAACATCCGTATCATCCGTAGCTGCAGGAGATGTAACAGTCCCCTGTTTTCGTTTGGAACTAAAATCTTCTTCGATCATGCGTAAGTATAATGTATAATGTATTTAGTATAATGTATTAAACTCAAATAAAAAAGCTCACTTTCAACTTAAATTTATCTAAAATTCAAAATTTGAATTTAAGATTTTATACATAATACATAATACTTACTACTTGATACTCGTACTTATACTTCTCAATGTTTTATATACTTCTTCAAGGTATTTTCTTTGACTAATTCTTTCTCAAAGCATAAGATATCCTGAACTTTTCGCTTGAGAGTTAAAAATCAAAAATAAAAACTTACTCAACGCAATAAAGATTCACTACAAAAAAAGGAAAGACGGGGGAGAAAAAGTTCTTTAACAAATCGGATAGTAAGTGGAGAGAAATGAGAGAGTACGCTTTCATTAATTTAAAACCAAAATAAATACCAAGTTTGCTTTCTCTTTCCTCTCCGCTTTGCGATGTCGTTTGAAATAGTGATACTAATTCAAATGCACCACAAAACGCGAGAGTGCGATTTTCACTGGACGACTTTTCTTTCATAGAAAAAGCCGCCCTCTCGGAAACCGTTTTGAGGTCCAAATAAAAAAGACAAACTTTTGTTCGCCTTTATTATTTAAACCAAAAACAGCTCGTATCATATGAATTTTTTCCCAAAAGTCAAATTCCTGTAGTACAATCAGAGCCCCGATCGGTAACGCGGGCCCGCCTCAGGCGGGTAAAAAGTTTACCTCAGCAAGGCAATTGAGAGGTTGATCACTAATCATGATCATGAAAAACCGGCAGAATGTTCTACTCGTTATAATTGAGTTCCGAACATCCATCGCCGGTTTTTCGCTATCTAAAAATAAAAAACAAAGTCACAAGAAAATCTCATATCTGCATGCTATACTTTTCTGTCAATCATTTTTCTCATAAAAAACTTGCTATTCCGGAACACAGCATATTATAATATAAATCGTCTTAACCTATTTCATATGGTCCCTCGTACAGTTGGTTCTAAAAAATCTTCATCCTCTCTAAAGAAATTTGGAGAAAAGGTCGGAGAACTTCGTCGAATTAAAAATTGGTCTCAAGCCCAATTTGCAGAAAAGATGAAAACTTATTCTTCTCATGTAAATGCTATCGAACATGGTCGTCAAAATATTACCTTTGAAACCTTGGAAGAAATTGCTCAAGCTTTGGGAGTTTCTATCAAGGAATTATTCTAAATATTGTCATGCTGGATTTATTCCGGCATCTAACCATAAAAAAAGCAAGTGATTAACTCACCTCTCGATCCCGCAATAAATGCGGGATGACAAAAGAAATTTTTAAAGTTCGAATTCGCCGTGACGAATTCGAACTTTAATTTCATTGTAGTTTGAAGATTGAAAATTGAAGATTGATCTAAACCTTACTTAGTTCCAATCGGTGAGAATCTAGATTAATAGACTCTATTTTTCCCTTAAATTCTTCTCCTTCTTTAATCTTTAATTCGCTATATACAGCAACACCAAAGTCTTCCAAATTTCCAAACATTCCTTGTACTTCTGGTTCTATTTCAATAAAGACTCCATTAGCATTCCAACGAAGAACTTTTCCAGTTACTTCCTGTCCTTCTTTGTATTTTTGTACTTTTTCTTTCCAAGGATCTTCCATAAGTCTTTTTATAGAAAGAGAAAGTTTGTCACCATCTATTCCCATAACAACCACTTCTACTTTATCCCCTAAAGAATAAATCTTTCCTGGATCTGAAACATGTCCCCAATCCAATTCTGATAAATGCACAAGACCTTCTACACCAGAGAAAGCGACAAATATACCATACTTAAGAACTCCAGAAACTTCTCCTTTAACAATATCCCCTTCTTTCAAATCTTTAAGGGTTTTTGTACTTTGTCCAGCATGAGCAGCTTTTTCTGAAATAATTATCTTTCCATTTTCTCGATCAATATTAATCACACAAACAGCAAATTCTTTGCCAATATGAGATTGAAGTTTTTTGAGAATTTGAGCGGAATTAGCTCCATCTACTCTAGGATAATTAAGAGGAGTTAATTGAGAAACAGGCAAGAAAGACCTAAGACCTTTATATTGAGCCATAAGACCTCCTTTATTGGCTTCAGTAATCTTCACCTTAATAATTCTAGCCTCATCCATAATGGTACTAAGTTCTGCCCAAGCCATATCTTGAGAAGCTCTTTTTAAAGAAAGAACTACTAATCCTTGCTCATTATCAGGATCAATAATTGCTGATTCCAATACAGAACCAAGAGCCATAGACTCATCTTCTAAATCAATACCCGTTGATTCTTTTTTAGTAATAATTCCAGTTACTCCTCCTTCGAGGTCTAATAAAATACGAGAAGGATTAATATCTATAATAATTCCCTTCACATTATCTCCCGCACGATACAAAACTACACCTGCATCATCTTTGGCAAGCAAATCATCCATTTCAGTCATTTGAAAACGAGACGCTTAATTATTAATTTTTACAACTTTGGATTTATATTTCTGTCGCGTCAAAAACAAAAACAAAATCTAAGGCAGAGAAAGATTAGTTAGAGAGAACTTTTTGTCAAAGAGAAAACTAGTTATTAGTTGATAGTTAATAGTTTTCAGAAATTTTTAATAAATAACTAATAGCTAAAAACTAAAAGCTAATAACTATTTTCTCTTTGACATCCAACTTAAAATCTGCGACAAAGAAAGAAGAAAAGACCCCTGATTTTTTTATAAATGACAGATTTAAAGATGCGTGGAAACGCTCCTTTTACCGACCTCGACTCAAGCAAAAAACTACCTCCTACTGCTCCAGAAGCAGAACGATCAGTTCTAGGGTGCTTGCTTTTAGATAAGGATGCTATTTTAAAAATTGCGGATTTTATCGAAGCAACGGATTTTTATCATGATCATCATCGTTTTATTTTTGAAGCTATTATTGATTTATTTCATAAGTCAGAACCGGTAGACATTGTAACCGTAGCTACCAAACTTCAGGCTCAAGAAAAACTAGAACTTATCGGTGGACCAGAATATTTAGCAGAACTTCAAAATGAAGTTCCCCTCTCTACTCACATCTTCCAATACGCCCAAATCGTAAAACACCGCTCTACACTAAGAAGCCTTATTAAAGCTGGAAATGAAATTACCGCGCTTGGTTATAATGCTGAAAAAAGTATCCAAGAACTTCTAGAAGAAGCTGAAAAAAGAGTTTTTTCTATTTCTAAAACCTTTCTTAAAAACAGGTTTGTCCCAATTAAAGATATTTTAACTGCTAGTTATGAACGATTCTGTGAAATTAACGAAAACCCTGAACTAGCTAACAAGGATCGAATTTCTACCTCATTTCCTAATTTGGATAACAAACTCAACGGAGGCTTTAATGTTTCCGACCTAATCATAATAGCCGCGCGTCCTTCTATGGGAAAAACTGCATTAGCTTTAGCTATTACTATTAAGGCAGCTGTTTTACAAAATAAAAAAATTGGAATTATTTCTTTGGAAATGTCGAAAGAACAAGTCGTAGAAAGAATGCTTTGTTCTCAATTAGAAGTAGATTCTTGGAAACTCCATAAAGGAAAATTAGAAGACTCTGATTTTGATCGTATGGGGCCAGTAATGGATCAATTATCTTCTGCCTCGATTTTTATTGATGATGCTATGGGTAATTCTATTGTCGAACTTCGTGCCAAAGCCCGTCGACTGCAAATGGAACATGGATTAGATTTATTAATGGTCGACTATTTACAATTAATGAGCGGACAGAATCCTATGAACAGGGTGCAAGAAATTTCAGAAATCTCTAGATCTCTTAAAGAACTAGCTCGAGAATTACATATTCCTGTTGTCGCCCTTTCTCAATTATCCAGAAGCGTGGAGAGCCGACCAGACAAACGCCCAATTCTATCCGACCTCAGAGATTCTGGATCCATAGAACAAGATGCTGATGTCGTAATGATGCTCTATCGAGACGACTATTATAATCCTGATACAGAGGTTCCTGATGAAATGGAAATTAATGTAATTAAACACCGTAACGGAGCAATTGGAAGAACCTATCTACATTTTGATAGAAGTAAAATGAAGTTTGAAGATATAAACAAACAACAACAGGCAGGGTTTTAGAAAATTATTTTTTTAATATTTAAACTAAACTAAAAAAGTTCTTTATTTACCACTGGAACACCTTTAGAACCATCACCAGAATTTTGTTGTTCAGAAGCTTTTTGTATCCCCCCTCCGGTCAACATTTTCTTGTCACCAATCCCCATTTCTTGAGTTTGATATTCCCCCGTTTCTATAATTTTAGAAATTTCTTGAACAATCGCATGAAATACATCAACACAACGGCTAGCATCTTTCCCTAACCGTTTAGCAGAATCTTGTTGTTCCTGTAAATTTTGTTCTTTCCCCATATCTACTACTCTTAATATTGCTAACTGGATAATCCCATAAAGAATATTCAAAGCATTACCTAGTCTATGAGATAAAACTTGTTTAACCGCATCTAAACAATCTGTTGTAATATCCTTCTGTTCTATTAATTTTCGTTTAATTTCTACTACAACATTTATCAACATTTCTAAAGCAAGAAAACTATTATTCAAAGCTTCTTGAAAACTTTTCATTAGAAATTCATTCCCCAATAAAGGATTATTTTTCAAACCACCTTTATTAAAAACAATATCCAATATCGCTAAAACTTCAGGCGATTGTCCTTCTTGATAAAGTCCACTAAGTATGAATTCTGCTGTATCATCATCTGTTCCCTGTTCACAAACTTCTTTAAATTCTGATCTTGTTTTAACAGCTGAAGATATTGGTTCATCATTTTCATCTTTATCTCCTTCCTTCGTTAATTTTAATTCTAAAGAAGAAACAATACCAATTCTAAAACATTCTGGATTTTGTTTATATACTTTTATTCTAGAAGAATAATACGAATCTGACTCGTTTTCATCAAAAACAATAGGATCCTCCCTCCAACCCTCTTGCGTCCTAATTTTAGCAAGAGGCACAATTCCAGAAACATTCTTATTATTAGGTAAATACTTCACAGACAAAGCCTTTATTTCTATCGGATCCAAAAGCTTCTCTAATTTTTCAACAATAGATTCGAAAATTATATTAAATAATTCAGAATAAAAAAACTCTATAGAATCTTGTAAAGTATTTTTATTAACAACATCTATCAAATTTTCATAATCAAATTTTACAAACTTATTCATTACCTCTCCTGTAAATTGTTCTAAAAAAGAAATAATTTCTTTTTCTATCTGCATATCTTTAATTTCTTTATTTAATCCATTATTATTTTCTTTTAAAGAAAAAATCACAGATAATAATTTCTCTATCATTCTTACCGAATCTGAATCATTTTCTTCTAAGCTTTTGGTAACTTCAGTAATTCGTTTTTTATAATATTCAGAAACTCTGACTAAATTCCCATCATCTAGCACTTCTCGTTCCGTTTCTAGATCTACTACTTTTTTTTCATCCCGATTTCTTAATCTTAAAAAAGTTAATGCATCCACATGAACACTAGATACTTCCGTTAGAATATCCTTTTCAATTTCGCTCATTTTTTTAAGTTATTTTTAAGTTAGAGGCGACCTTAATAAT
>CAYWLU010000020.1:0-12720 GCA_964459435.1 uncultured Candidatus Peribacteria bacterium | reverse complement strand
AAAAACGCTTTTGTATGAGATATTTACTAATATGATTCTGGACAAGCCAGAATGACAATATGAAAAAATTCTTTTTGTCTGGCGGTGTATTGCTTGGAGGATCTGCAATCTTATCCAAGTTTTTAGGGCTGTGGAGAGATAGGTTGTTTTTGGATATTTTTGGTGCAGGAGAAAAAATAGATCTTATTTTTGCGAGTTTTCGGATTCCAGATTTCTTCTTCTTTCTCCTTATTGGAGGAACTGTTTCTACGTTATTTTTACCTCGGTTTACACCTTTAGGTGAAAAAGAAAAAACACAGTTTTTTTCTAGTTTTCTTTTGGGGGTGATTTTACTTTTTGGAATTTTTTGTGGACTAGGGGCGATTTTTACAGAACAACTTTCTAGTATTTTTGCAGCTGGTTTTGATAGTACTTTGCGACAAGAAATGATTCCTCTGGCTCGTTGTCTTTTCGGTTCGGTATTTTTGTTGTCTATTAGTTCTGTTTTTTCTGCATTTCATCAGAGTAAACAACAGTTTCTGACTATTGCTTTAGCTCCCATTTTATATACAGGGGCTATTTGTGCGGGACTTTATTTTTGGCGAGATAGTTTCGGACTATTGACAGTAGGACTTGCTGCGGTTTTTGGGGCGCTAGCTCATCTAATGGTAAATGCGAACACATTTTTTGTTCAACAAAACAAGACTACTTGGGTTTGGAAAAAACCAGTGGAAGCTTGGAAGAATTTTAAGTCTGATTTTGTTTTTAGATTAACTAATAATGCGGCTTTCCAGATTAACCAATCTGCAGATGTTTTAATCGCCAGTTTTCTTATCGCTGGATCTGTGGGAGCTTTTAGTATTGGAACGAACTTAGGTTCAGTACTTCTTTCTATTGTTGGTTTCTCTATCGCTAATTCTGCCTTTCCTCGTTTAGCCAAAGCTAAAAATGATTCTGTTATGCAAAGGAAGATTATAAAGAAGTCTTTAGGTTGGATAGCTCTCTGGACAATTCCAGTGGCTATAATTGGTCTTCTTTTTTCAGAATTAATATTACAGATTCTTTTTAACCTAGAAGGGAAATCTTTAGAGATGGCGACGACGGTTTTCTTTTGGACAGTGCTTTCTTTGCCTGCTTCTTGTTGTATTCCACTTCTGGCTCGGGTATTTTTAGCTAGTGGAGATGCTAAAACTCCTATGAAAATTACTTCAGTTTCTTTATTGGTAGCCACGGTATTGGCAGCAGTATTGGCTTTAAAAGTTTTGCCGACAGAGATTGCGATATTGGGTTTGGCGATTGGTAATTTTACCGCTTCAGTTCTTTCTGCTTCTATATTTGGAATAGCGGTGTGGCGAAAATTAAAAATTAGGGACGAGATAACAAGGGACAAGATTACAAGAAATAAAAGCTAATTGCTAAAGTTTAAGAGCTGATAACTAAAATGAAGCTTTTTTCCTGAACTTATGGTCGGGGTATTGGGTCAATACAAGCTTCAAAAACTTCAAAGTTCGAACTATAAAAAGTTTTTGGATACTCTTCGACTCTCGACCATAAATCTAGGAATAAGTTTTTATTTTGTGATTCGGGAAATCTCATCCTGTATAAACATTGAAACTTCTTTTTTAAGAATTTTTCTTATCTTTTGGAATTGCTCTGGGCTTAGTAACATATTTAAATCTTGAGTAATTATTTTTTCAGTAATATTTTTTTCTATAAAGAGTTTTAGTTCTGTAAAAAATATTTTTAAATCACTTATTTTTCTTCTCTTTAAAATAATATTCTGATCGTATTTATATCCATTAAGAAAATAGTGATGAATGTCGTATACATCTCTTCCGGCAATAGAATTATTTTTTTCAAATCTTTCTATAAGAGCGACTAGTTTATTAGCGAACATACTTTCTATAGTTTGGGCTTGGATTAAACGATCAATTTCTTTAAACCGAATGGTTTCATATTTATTACTTTTTGGAGGGGGAAAAGTGATATCTACTTTTAGGGTATTTCTAATATCTGTTTTAGCCGGATATTTTAAAAAGTATTGAGGAGTGTTTTGACTTTGGTCTTTTATTTCTAAACCAAGATTTGAAAAAATATCTTCTAAATGTTTATTTATTTGAGGAAGATCTTTTTTATGTCCAACATAATCAAAATCAAGATCAATTGAGAAGCGGTCAAGATAGCTTTGCATAGCACTACAAGTTCCTCCTTTAAATCTTAAACAATCAAATAAATACTGATCATCAATAATGGCTGTTAGGGTTCTGTAAAGCCATGCTTTATGAAGGGCATCTTTGGAAGAAGGTAAAAACATTATTTGTTTGTTAAAGGATAATTTAATTCTTTTTGAATTTTTCTTATTTTAGACCATTTTATTTGTTTAAAGGCATCTAAATGAAATTTAGGATTGAAGTATAGCAAATCTGCTACAGCTCTCTCTGGAGAAGCTATTTTTACTCCGTTTTCATTCGTAGTTATGCCAATAGAATTATATAGACGATTATCACTTAATTGTCGGCAATAATAATTATTTTCTCCGATATTGAAGCGAGATGTTTTGGAGCTAATTAGGGTGATAGTGTTACTTAATTGCTGAATAATTCCATGCTTCATTAAGACGGTTTCAGTGCTAACATAAGAATATTTATGCAAAGCTTTGATTCCCAAAAACAAAGGATCTAATTTATTAATGGGTTTGATAGCATAAAATCCGCGATAAATCCTAAATAACAAACCTTTTTCGGTGTATCTTTTTAAGGTTACCCATAAGGTGTTTTTATTAGTTATATTCCATAGTCTAGCCAAATCATCAGTATGGAAAATTTGTTCGCCACAAGAAGCTATTTTAGCAAATCGTGCCTCAATATAGTTTGTTTTTACAGTACTCATATGTACAGTATAACAAAACTACTAATAAAAAGCAAGAGAAATAATTAGTTTCTTTGCAAACGGAAAACTCTGAGTAAAGTCTAAAAGTCTAAAAGTTTACAAGTTGAAAAGTCTAAAAGTTTAAAAGCCATAGAAGATGAAAAAGAAATTTGTTGTTATCGGTGCGGAGGCAGGACAGAGAATAGATGTTTTGTGTGCTCAAAAATTTCCAGATATATCTAGATCCAAATGGCAACAGTGTGGAAAATTTACAAAAGAGTCGAAAGAGTTTACTAATAAAACCAAAGTAAAAACGGATGAAGTTTGGCAGGTGGTTTGTGAGCCAGCCAAAGAATCTACGGGGGTAAAAAAATGGAATTTCCCTTTAAAAATTTTAGCAGAGTCTGATTCTTGGGTAGCGATAGAAAAGCCAGATGGTATTTCGGTACATCCTTCTAGTAGTGACCGGTCCAATGAAACAGTTGCTAATGCTTTAGTATATATGTTTGGGAAAAAACTATCTGCTGAACAAGCAAATCGTCCCGGAATTGTGCATCGATTAGATAAAGTTACTTCGGGAGTACTACTAGTGGCTAAAAATAATAAAACTCATCGAGTATTGCAGGATAATTGGAAGGAAGTAGAAAAGATTTATATAGCTATTGTTCAGGGAATACCGCCTAGAAAGGGGCGGGTAGAATCTGGTATTTTGAGAGACACAGTTGATCGAAAAAAAATGAGTGTATCTGCAAGTGAAAGATCGAGAGAAGCGATTACTTTTTTTGAGAGAATAAAAACCAAGGGAAAATTATCTCTTTTGGAAATAAAAATTCCGACAGGAAGAACTCATCAAATTAGAGTGCATTTATCCAGTATTGGGTTTCCGATTTTAGGAGATACTAAATACAGCGGGCAAAAAGCAGAGCGAGTTTTTTTGCATGCTAAAAGCTTGGCTTTTCCTGATCCAGACAATTCTGGAAAAATTAAGAAGGTTGAATCTAAAGTTCCAAAAGAGTTTGAGCTTTGAAAAAATAAACCTGGCAGATAGGATCGAAACAAGAATTAAAAAATATGTGATAGGAAGATTCTTCCTCCTTGCTTCGCTAGTCATCAGAATGACAATGTTTTTATTATTTTCACTAGATTTGGAATTCCAACCCGGGTTCTAGACCCCGGGTTGGAATCTACTTTTGAAATTTTTTAAAACTTGTTATAATTTCTTTTGAACAAATGAATCTTAAGGAAAGTCTGATAAAAAATAAAAAATGAAACAAAAAATAGTCGCCGAAAAATCCATCTTTTCGGAAACTTCTCCTTCAAAATTTAATCTAGTAGCCCGCTACAAAATTAAATTTGTTCAGAAAAATTTTCTCAAAAATATGGAATTTTTGTTAGCGAATTTACTTACCAGACTTTCCTTAAAAACAAAACTATTAGTTTGGCTCCTAGCGATTTTTTCTTTTGGAAGTGTGTCTGCTTCTACGAGTTTTATTTCTGTACCAGATTCTGTGGCAGGCGAATCAATGTCAGCAAGGATTTCAGGACTTTTTGCGGAAGAAAATTTTACGGTGGATTTACATCGTCCAGATCAAAGTTTTATTTCTCTTGCTGGGCAGGCAAATGAATTTGGAGTAGCAAACCTAAATATTTATGGGTTACATGTTCAAAAAGCAGGAGAATATGAATTAGAAGTTTTACGAAGTACGGGACGTAAATCAGAATCTTTTATGATTTTTCCTGGAGTGGTTTCTGCTTATCGTTCTAATATAAACTTAGCACAGAAATCTATTGTTGCAGACGGAGAAGCAGAAGCAAGATTTGTGGTTACTCTGCAAGATGCTTTTGGAAATTTGATATTAAATAAAGGGGTTCAGGTATTTTCTTCTCGAAATATAGATAAAGTTTTAGCAGAAAAAATGTCAGATCAGTTTGGGCAAGTGAAGGGAAAAATTTCTTCTTTGCAGGCGGGAGTATCTACTATTTCTGCGATTGCTGATGGGATTTTAATCTTTGAAAAACCAGAATTAGTTTTTTTCCTTAGTAATTCCAAATTAAATAATGTTGGTTCTAGTGGAGAAAGTTGGGGGCAATATCTGAAAGCACAACTTTTTGAAGATGGTGTAGCAGGAGATGCGGCTTATTTTTCTTTAGAAAATGTAAAAACAGAGGTAGTGGTCGGAGAAACCTTGACTGTTAAAGTTATTGCTCGAGATGAAAATGGAGATGCTGCTCAGAATTACTTAGGAATCGTGCGATTTTCTTCTAGTGATGATCGAGCGGAATTACCTACGGATTATCAATTTACGGCAGAGGACCAAGGGGAACATACTTTCTTTTTGGCGGTTACAATGGAAACTCCCGGAAGTCACACTTTGGCGGTACATGATTTAAGTGATTTTCGTATTTTTGGAGAATTAGAAATAAGTGTAACTCTGGGAGGAGTGGGTTATGAAATTCCTCGGCAAAAATCTATAATTTTGCTTACACCTCGGCCGGGTACTTATCGTTCTTCTCGGGTAACTATTACTGGGGAAGCAGTAGATTGTGAAGGAAATACAATCCGACTTATAGATGGTCCAACTGTTTTATCTAGCAGTATAGAAGTAGATGATAGGGGTAATTTCGTTTATCAGACACCCGGACTTGCTGATGGAGTACATATTTTTCAAGGAATTTGTGTTGTTGATGAGGAATTAGTTTCTAATCAATTGCAGATTAGGATTGATCGAGCGGCACCAGAGAATGTAACTGTGGAAGTTACACCAGAAGGTTGTATTGATCCAGGGGGAGAATTTAAGGTAACAGTTTACGCTAACGAACCACTTTCGAAGGTAGACCTTATTTTTCAGGGAGTTTTGTCTCATCTAGATGCTGGGGATGGTGTTTTTGAGGGATCTTTTGTGGCACCCAAGCTTTCTGGGCAAACTTATCCACTAGGAATAACAGCGGCGGATTTATTAGGTAACGAATTAGAATATCCTAGTGCTGCTGTTCTTGAAACTTGTGAAGGAGAACCAGTGGAACCAGCTAAAGATGAAGTTGCTCCAGTAACGGTTACCAATGTATCAGCTGAAAGTGGAGAAGGTAAAGTAACTTTGATTTGGTCTCCAGCAGATGACAACGAAGGAGTGCAGAATTATCGGGTGGAATATGGTTGTACTGATTTGGATTCAGAAACAGAAGAAGTGTCTTTTGATCAAATTAGTGTAGTGCCAGATAATAGAACCCAATGGTACATTGAAAATCTTTCGGATAATGAAAAATGTTTTTTTCAAATAGTAGCTATTGATGCTGACGGAAACGAAAGTCCTCCTAGTAATCCAATAGAATCTTTAACAACAGGGGCACAAAATAAAATTAAAAGTTTTGTAGAAGAAGAAGTTGATGAACTTGAGGACTCTGGTCGTACTTCTTCAATCCCTTTTATATTTGCTATTGTTGCGGGAATTGGAATGTTAATTCTTTCTTCTCGTCGTCGGGTTTAGGTACAATCTTCAATCTTCAATTATCAATTATCAATCTTCAATTATGGACGAGGGTGATTATATTATAATATGCTATTTAAAAGTTTAAAAGTTTAAAAAATTTGTATTTATTTATTTTTTATACGACAATTAAAAAAGTTAATTAAACAAAAACAAAATGAAAAAAGGTTTTCTATTCGGTCTCGGAATTTTAATGGCAGGAATTACTTTTGCTGTAGTTAATAATATTACTGGTATTGGAAGCAAAACAGCAGGTGGTACAGTGTCCGCAGAGGATATAAATTCAATTACTGGTACGATGGCAGGTTTTTATAATGATTCAGAAACTGGTTTTGTCGGAATTGGAGTTTCTGTTCCAGCAGCTAAATTAGATGTTGATGGAACAATTAGAGTTGATGAAATTTGTGATGAAACAGGTGATAATTGTAAAGATATTTCTAGTGGATGGGGAAGTACTAGTACTACAACGAGTAGTAGTGAATATTGGCAAGCTTCTACGGGGGAAGGAATCTATTATTCTATTTCTACAGGAGATGTTAAAGTAGGAATTGGGACTACGAATCCAACAGAAACATTAGATGTTAACGGAATGATCCGTCTTAGGGATACTGATAAGGGGATTTGTAAGGAAGATAATGTGGGAGCTATTGTTTACGAAGAATTCGATGCTGGTTATTTTTATGGTTGCCGAAAAACTGTTGGCGGAGTGTATGAATGGACGAGTTTCGGAGTCGCTCCTTAAATTGTTTTATTAGGGTGAATTTTCTGGATTAGTTGGTGAAGCAGGTTCTTCGGGTCTCTCAGTTTGGGAGACAAGTTCGTTGTATTTTTCGGCGGCTAAATTGGTGAGACTTGTTTCATTACCGTTTTTTCCTAGATCATAACTTTGTTTATAAAATTCTTTGGCTTCGAGGAATTTAGCTTGTTGTTCGTAAAGAAGACCGAGGTTCAAATAAGTTCGAGCATAGTTTGGATTATTTTTTTTAGCTTGTTTCAAGACTTTTTCTGCTTGGATGAATTGCTTATTGGCAATAAGAGCCCAACCGTGCATGTTAAGAGCAAAAATATCATGAGGTTTGTTGGTAGCTAATTGTTCGGCAATTTCTAAAGCTACTTCTGGTTTCTTGAGGATATCTATTGCTGTGTGTAGAGCTGAAGCAAATTCTTTGGGGTTGGAATCTTCATCTAAGAGTTCTTTATATAATTCCAGAACTCTATCGTATCTTTTTGATTTAGAAAATAGTTCTATAAGTTTCCAACGGACTTCCGAAGAGAATTCAAAGTCGTGTTCGAGAGCTTTTTCAAAAAATAAAATAGCTTCATCGTTATTACCAGATTCATATAAAGCTAGAGCTAGAAAGTAATGAGTTTGAGGGCGAATAGGGTCTAGTTCGTAAGCGTGACGCAAATCTTGTAAGGCAAGAGCGGTTTCTTTCATTTGAAGATTGGCGTAACCTCGTACAATCCAAGCATCTATATAAGAAATATCTTCCTTAATAGCTACTTCTGCGAATTCTTTAGCGAGGATCGCTTCGTTGTTACTAGCGAGAGATTTAGCTAGTAAAGCAAAAAGATGGGGATTTTTACCTTCACTGAGTTTAGAGAAATCATCATAAACTTTAGCAAAAGAAGTAACCTTGTTGGCTAATTTTGGAGCAAGAGTATTTCGATTTTTAACTTCACTTTCTACGCCGTCTTTTCCAACAATTAGATCCCGTGAGTCAATAGGTAAGTCTTTGAGTTCAGCGAGAATTATTTTTGCTTTAGTGTGGTTGTTTTGTAGTGAGAGTAAGACTGCATGATAGAATTTAAGTGCTGGTGGTAGGTCGTTATCTATAAGTTTAAGAACGACTAAAGCTTCGGAAAATTTCTTTTCGGTGATTAGTTTTCGACCTTCTAGAACGGCTATTTCTGCATCATCTGGGAATTTGTTTTTAAGTTCTGTAATCAAATTTTCCAAGCGATTGAGATCTAGAGTGCGTAAATATATTTCTCCTAAAATAAGATAAGGTTGAATTAAATTGGGTTTTTCTGCGATAGCTGTTTGTAGTTCGATGGTAGCCAAAGAAAAATATTCATGCTCCATGAGTTTCTCGGCTTCTTTAATTCGTCCAATATAAGAAATTCGTCGTTCTACGCCTTTTTTAATAGAAACAAGAGGGGACTGGGAACGAAAAAGTTCGGTAAACTTATCTTGGAAAACCCAAGAAAGAGAACCCAAAATCACGAGACTTATTCCTATTATAGTTCCTAAGAACGAGAATTTTTTCATCGAAGGCGAGTGTAGATTTTTGAGGAAATTTTGCAATATTATATTATAATATGCTAAAGAAAGCTAAAAAGTCTAAAAGCTTAAGAGATAAAAAGTTAAAAAAGAATATCAGAACTTGGTTCAAGAAAATTTTAAATAAATAGTTGACATTTTTAGGAACTTCGTGAAAATACTCCCGATAAAATTTTTTTTCAAAAATGAGTGATGATTTCCTAGCCCAGATTCAAAAAACAGAACAAGAAGCTATAAACTTAATAGAAAAAGCACAAGAAAAGGCTCAACAAGATTTTTTGAAAGAAGAACAAAATTTAAAAGATGTTCGAGCTAAATCCTTAGAGAAGTCTAGAATAAAAGCTAAGGAAATTTTGACTAAGAAACAAAAAGAGATGCGAGAACTTTACGATAAGCTAACTAAAGAAGGTCAGAAAAATAATTCCGCATTAGAAAAAGAAGCAACTAGTAAAAAAGATAAAACTGTTTCCTCGGCTTTTATGTATTTGCTCAATGAATTAATTTAAAAATGGCTAAAGTTACTTTGCAAAAAGTTCGTTTAACAGGATTAAAAACGCATTACAAAATATTGATGCAGGAACTCCACCGTATGGGGCTTTTGGAGGTTATAGAAAATCAGGAATTTATAGAAAATTCGGTGGGCGAAGCTGAGGAGCATTTTGGAGTTTTTGATTTAGCTAGAATAGATTTTGCTTTGAATTTTTTGTCTCCACGGGAAGATAAAAAAGATAAAGTTGATTCTATTCTTTCTGGAGGAAAGATGGTTATGAAAGAAGATACAGCCAAAAAGAAACTTAAAGAATTTGCTTCAAAATCAGAAGGAGTAATATCTGAGTGTGAGGCTATAGAAGAAGGAATTGTGAGAGCTAATAATGAATTAAAGAAAATTAGAAGTCGTCGAGAAATACTTCTACCTTTTAAGTTGTTTAAAACTCCTTTAGGGAAAAACTTTTCTACAGAGAGTACTAAAACTTGGTTAGGTTTTATTCCAGAAACTAAAAATATAGAAAAGATTTTTGTTGAACAGTTGGCAGGAGAATCTAATTTAGTGGATATTCAGATTCTTGGTTCTATGGATCGTAAGTTTTTTATAAGAGTTACGGTAATTGCTGATCTTCAAGAAAAAGCTTTAGAGGTATTAGAAGAATTCAATTTTGAAGAAATAGATTTTTCTTTAGATTTTTCTGAATTTTATGGACAAAAAACACGAGAAATACTTCATTCTTTGGAGAAAGAAGAAAAAGAGTATTTAACTAAAATACAAGACTTAAAAAATAAGGCCAAGGGGCTTGCAAAACATCTTAATGATTTGCGAATTTTGGCAGATTATAATTCTTGGCGAAAAAATAAGAATGATTTGCAACATCAAATTCTTAAAACAAAACATATTTTTGCTTTTGAGGCTTGGATGCCAGCCAATGAATTTGATAAGTTCTCTAAATGGATTGGAAATGCTTTTGTTAATGAAGTAGTAATCGAAGAAATTCAGCCTAATGAAGACGAAGAAATCCCAGTTCTAACTAAAAATCCTAAAGGAATAGCTTCTTTTGAACCTATTACTGAAATGTTTGGAACACCAACTAATGGAGATATTGATCCGACGGCTGCTATTGCGCCATTTTTCTTTGTGTTTTTTGGTCTTTGTTTGTCTGATGTTGGTTACGGACTTATTCTGATGTTGGTTTCCTTGTGGTTCTTTCTTTTTGGAAAATTTTCTCCAAAAGCAAGAGAAGGAATATTTCTTTTAGTGCTTTGTGGATTTGGTGCCACTTTAGGTGGAATAATTTTGGGAGGATACTTTGGTATGACTCCAGACCAAGCACCAGCTTTTTTACTTAGTTCTGGATTTTTAGCAGGTACTGTTGATGCGATGCCTTTTCGTTATCAACTTATAGATCCTATGGCAGGAAGTGGTCCTATTGTCTTTTTAGGATTATCTATGGCATTAGGAGTAATTCAAATTCTAACGGGGATTGTCTTAGATTTTGTCAGAAAATTTAAAAATAGAGAGTATGCAGATGCAATTTTTGGTCCACTGCCTTGGCTTTATTCTTTAATAGTTTTGATTTGTTTTGCTTTGGCAGGTGTATTAGGACTAGATAAAGAATTATTTAAAAATTTAGCAATAGCAGGAGCGATACTTTTAGTTTTAACTCAGGGAAGAAAACAGAAAAATTGGTTGCTCAAACCTATTTTTGGAATCTTGGGACTATATAATATAACTGGATATGTTTCAGATCTTTTGAGTTATTCTCGTATTATGGCTTTAGGTTTGGCAACGGGAGTTATTGGGTTTGCTATGAATCTAACTGCTGGAATTTTAGGTAGTATGATGCCTATTAAACCTTTGGGTGTAGTGGTAGCAATTATAATTTTAATTTGCGGTCATGGACTTAATTTCTCTTTATCTTTACTTGGAGCATTTGTTCATTCAGGTCGTTTGCAATTTATTGAATTTTTTGGCAAATTCTTTGAAGGGGGAGGACGAAAGTTTAAACCCTTTGTCAGAGAGAAAAAATACTTGTTCTTTAGTAATTCCTAATTCTTATTTATTTTTTAACCCTTTAAATAATGTTAACTTCAGGAGTTGTCCTCGCAATCATGGGTGCTACCTTTGCCGCAGTACTAGCTGGTATTGGTTCATCTGTAGGTGTTAGTTTCGCCGGAACCAAAGGTGCCGGAGTACTCGCCGAAAAACCAGAACTTTTTGGTAAAGTTCTAATTATTACTGCTCTTCCTGGTTCTCAGGGAGTGTACGGATTACTTATTGCCATCCTAACTTTGGCAAAAATCGGTCTTTTTACTGGAATATCTAATGTACCAACTGAAGTTGGGTTCCAACTTCTTTGGGCTGGAATTCTTATGGGAGTTGCTGGTCTTGTTTCTGGATGGATGCAGGGTAAAGTAGCTGCGGGTGGTATTGGAGCAGTAGCTCGAGACGGTAGTCTAGCTGGTAAGGCAATTGTGCTTTCCGTGATTATTGAAACCTATGCTATTTTCGGTTTGTTAATTGCCCTTCTTATTGTTAACTCAGTTAACCTAGAAGCAGTAAACGCAGCAGCAGTCGTTGCTAGCTAAAACGACTAAAAATTAATAGCTAAATTACTAACTACTAAAATTATGGCTTTACAAGACATTCTAAAAAAGATTATCGATGAGGCTGGTGTGGAGATCAAAAAGATTGAAGCAGAGCTACAGGAAAAAAAGGATAAATTGGTAACAGAATCTGGAAAAATAGAAAAGATAGAACTAGAAAAACTGGAAACTAAAACCAAAAATGCTTTAGAATCTGTAGAAATAAAGACTCGTTCTATGTCTAGGCAGGAAAATGCGAAAGAATTATTACGCATTAAACAAAAATTAATTAATTCAGCTTTAGATAGTTTTCTAGAAATGTTGGAAGGTCTAGACGATAAAGCATACGGACAGTTGATAGAGAAATTATTTGAATCATCCCGAGCAACTTCTGGTAAGGTGCTTGCACCTCCTAAAAGATTAGAGATTACTTCTAAAATCGCTCCTCCTGGTTTTGATGTTGTTGCTAAAAACGATATTACGGGAGGGTTTATTCTCAGTACTGGTAGTGCAGAAATAGATAACTCTTTTCACAATTTAGTTTTTTCTGAGTTTAAAGAATCACTTACTTCTTATTTTGCAGAACAGTTGAAATTGGTCTAGACCAATTTCAATTATCAATTTTCAATCTTCAATTATCAATCTTAAATTAAATACTAAAAGCTAAGAGCTAACGACTAATGACTAACTTTCTCTTCGTTAACGGACAGATAAGAGCGCTGGAATCTAAGCTTTTAAATGTTCAGCGTTTGGATCGTATGGTGGGGGCAAACACTCCTGCGGAGGCTTTTCGAGTTCTTGTGGAATTGCAGTATGCGGAATATGTAGATGATACGGTAACTGCTCAAGATTTTACTAGAATTATAGAGAAAGGGTTATTAGAAACTAAGGAATTGATTATTAAAGGCACAAACAATAATCAAGGATTACAATTCTTATGGGCTAGATTTGATCTTAATAACCTCAAAAGAGCTTATAAATTAAAATTATTACAAGAAAAAGCAGAATTAGGGGAATTTGTGGAAGAAA
>CAYWLU010000019.1:5291-13182 GCA_964459435.1 uncultured Candidatus Peribacteria bacterium | reverse complement strand
TACTTTCTCAACAAATTTACCCCTAAAAACCCCCCACTTTTTTTTCTATATGCCATGATGATCATGAATCAATAAATAGACCAGTAGGTAGTAGATTTAATCAATTGCGAGCGTAATAAATATTATATTATAATATAATATTTATTTCTCCAAAAAACTCTGTTGTTCGGCGAGAGCTAAAGCATCTACTATTTTTTCTAAATTCCCATCTATAATATGAGGAAGGTTAGAGAAATTTTGTCCGATTCTATGATCAGTAACTCTATCCTGAGGGAAGTTATAGGTTCTTGCTTTGTCTGATCTATCTCCAGAACCAATAGAAGCTAATCTAGTTTCTCCTAGTTCTTTTTGTCGTTTTTCTTCTTCTTGGGCGGCAATTCTGGCTCTTAAAACTCCAAAAGCTTTATGTTTGTTCTTTAGTTGAGATTTTTCGTCCTGACAGGTAACTACAAGTCCTGTGGGTACATGGGTTAATCTCACCGCACTATCTGTGGTATTTACACTTTGTCCTCCACAACCAGAAGATCTAAAGACATCTACTCTTACATCACTTTCGTTTATTTCTACATCACTTTCTTCCATTTCTGGCATAACTACCACAGATACAGCAGAAGTATGTAGTCTTCCTTGAGATTCTGTAGTAGGAACCCTTTGTACCCTATGGACACCAGCTTCGAATTTGAGCTTAGAATAAGCACCAAATCCTTTAATCATTAAAATCATATCTTTAATCCCTCCTGCTTCATTAAGAGTCTCGGAGATGATTTCTGGCGTAAAGGAACATTGTTCTGCCCAACGGAGAATCATTCGAGAAATTTCTTCACCAAAAAGACTGGCTTCGTCTCCACCCACGCCTGCTCTTATTTCTACAATAGCATTACGGTCATCGTTAGGATCGGTAGGAATTAGGGCGATTCGTAGTTTTTCTTCGGTATCTGGCAAAGCTTTTTTAGCTTGTTCTAGTTCTTCTCTAGCCATTTCTATTAGTTCTGGATCTGACTCATTTTTAATTAACTCTTCGGAATCCTGTTTTTGTTGTAAGAGTCTTAGGAACTGGCGAGACAAAATTACTTTATTTTCCAAAGCTTTTCGTTGTTGTCCGAGTTTAGTAACTTGCGACTGATCTTGATAAACAGTCGGATCTGAAAGCTTTTTCTCAATTTCTTCAAATTCGGTGATAACTTTTAGCGCTTGGTCTTGCATAGTGTATTAAGTATTAAGTATTAAGTATTTCGTATCAAGTATTATGGCTAGAGGGAGAGTGAGTTATCAATCTTCAATCTTCAATTATCAATTATCAATTATCAATCTTCAAAGAATTTTTAATATTCTAATTTTTTAATTTATTTATTTGATATTGAGAATTTATTGGTAATTGTAGATTGAAGTTTGAAGATTTGTTTCTCATTTTTCCCATTTTTTTCTAATTTCCCTTAAAGCTCTTAATTGTATTATTCGGATATTGCCTTCTGATTTACCAGTAATATGAGCTATTTCTGGATTAGAAAACCCTTCTAAATACTTAAATTCTAGAATTTCTCGATGATTGCTAGGTAAAGTAGCAAGAACTTCTTTCATTCTTTTAACATTAAAATACTCGTTGGCTTTTTCATCTGGACGAGGATTTTCATCTGGTATTTGAAGGAAGAAATTTTCATTATCTTGATTTCCAAGTCCGAGTAATTCTTTTTTTCGTCTATAAAAATCAATAACGGTATTATGAGCAATTCTAAAGATCCAAGCATTGAAACTCGCATTTTTAGTGGATTTGTAGGATTTAATATTTTCAACAAATTTGAGGAAAACATCTGAAGTTAGGTCTTCGGCGTCATTTTCTTCTACTCGGAATTTTATATAACGAAAAATTTTATCAAAAAAGAGGTCGAAAAGTTTGCCAAAACTTTTTTCACAACCTTGCTGGGCTTTCCCAACTAGTTTTTCTATTTGCGCGGGGGTCAAAATTTCACGCATGGTACGCATATAATACACAAAAATAAGTAATAAAAAATAGGCAGATAGCTATTTTGGTTTATTTGTAATCCAGGTTCGAAATTTCCCAGAATTCGGGTTATAAATTATTTTTCAAAGCAAATGAGGATAAATAAAATTCTAGAATTTTTACAGCTGCTAAATCATCTATTCTTTCTTTTTTAGCTGTCAGAATATTTTGAGAAGAAAAGCGTTCATTGATGAATTCTACAGGAGCGATTTTGGTTAGTTTTTTAGCAAATGTGCGTATTTCTTCACACCATGGGTTAGTTGTACCATCTCTTTCCAAAGGTAATCCACAAACAATCTTTTGGATATTTTTTTCTTTTACTAAGTTTTTTATTCTCCGAAAGGTGTCTTTGATATTAATTACTTCTAAAGGAACGACACATACTCCATCTGGAGAAAAAGCTAATCCGCAGAATTTTTGACCGAAATCCAATCCCAATATATTTTGGGATATAATTTTTTTTACAGAAGTATTTTGTAATTCTAGGTTTCGTAATAATCGATTATTAATTGGTTTGTTCATTATGCTAAGCTGAAAAGTTGAAAAGTCTAAAAGCTAAAAAGTAAAAAAATTCTAATTTTCGACAACATTGGGTGAGGAAGTTTCAAAACCAAAAATCCATTTAATAAATCCCCAAATTTTAGAGTTTTCTTCATCCCAATTCCAAGTTAGTTTCTCGTAGAAATACCAGTTTTCGATATTACTTAATCGTTGAGCATGAGATCTGATTTTACCAAAAGTATCAGAAAAACCTTGCAGTTCAGAAGAAACAAAAAGGTCGTAGGTTGGAGTAGCTAGAATAATGGCAGGTAGAATGTCATCTAGTTTTTCGCTGAGAGCAAAAAGATCACTTTGTGCCCCAGAAAACCTTACTTCGTCAATTAGAAAATCAACATCTTCATTAGTTAAATTAGAGAGATTGAATTTTTCTAGTTGAGAAGAATGCCAAGTAGAAAGAGAATCGAAGTTTTGGGAAAAATTTTGCCCGAAGAGAACGATATCATATTCCCTATTCTTTAAGGCAGTTTGAAACTCTTTTGGGGTTAGAACTTGAATATTTATTTTTATATCTAATTCTTTTTCCCAATTTCTCGCAATATTTTGGGCAAACCGAGAATAGACTGGTGGGGAAGTAGAAGTAATAAGTTCCAATTCTAAACCTTTTCCTGTTTTCTTAGAAATTCTGGTTTCTGAATTTTTGATATAAGGAAATCCACTATTTCGAAGAATTTTTCTAGCTTCTGCAAAATCAGGTACATGCCAACTTTCTACTCCTTCAAAGAAGAAGAAGGAGTCTGTTTGATTCCATCCAAACTCTTTTTCTAGAATTTTTTCTTTATTCAAACTAAGTCTAAGTGCTTTACGCAAATTATTATTATTTATTTCTTCTCGATCTAAATTAAAAAACAAAGCCGTAAAACGAGGTAATAAATATTCTCTTTTTTGGTATTCGGTATTTAACTGTAATTGTTCAAAAAGTTTTTTTTCAAATTTTTCTAACCAAACGGCAGGAATTTTAGAAAACATAGTTGTCCAAGGATGACTGACATTGAGGTGTTCAAATTCTGGATAGACATAGAAAACTAATTGATCCAATAGAGGTATTCCGCCATAAAAGTGTTTATTTTTACTTAAAAACACTCGAAAACTACCATCATTGTTAGGAACAATATTTTTTAACTCATAAGGACCAGCCCCTAGTGGGTGTTTGTTGAAAGGAAAATCTGGATCAGTTATTTCTTCGATCATTGCATTCTCGAATTTTTTGGCTGGTAAGATTGGTGTCGCCAAGAGAGACAAGAAAAAGACATTTTGTTCTGGCAGAATAAAGGCGAGGGTTTTTTCATCTACGGTGTCGATAGAGACATATTCAAAAGCATCTCTTAGAACAGTGTTGGAAAAATTAAGGTTTTGGATAACTTTTTCAAAAGTAAAAATAACATCATCTATAGTCACAGGCGTTCCGTCTTGAAAATAGGCAGAATTTTTTAGTGTTAAAAAGTAAGTTTTAGAGTCTTCTGAGATTCTGAAATTCGCTAAACCATCTTCTACTTGTCCAGAGACTGGATTATAACGGAGGAGTCCAGCAAAAATTAATTGTTTTAAATCTTGATCAAATAAAGAAGAATCATTAACTAAAGGATTTAGATTTTTAATTGTTCCAATAGTGGATTCGGTAAAAATACCACCAGTAGTGGGGATAAACTTAGAATGAGCGTGAAAAAACTGTTGCCAAAGAAGGGCAATGACTATAAAAAAAATCGCACTTCCGGTTACTAACAATGTTCTTCTGGAACGAAAACGAAAAGGATATCGTCGCATGAAGTCAATGAATAATGAATAATGAAGAATGAGTAATAAGGAAGCTTAGATATTTAGGGTTTGTTGAATTTGACGAAGTTCGAGGAAGAATCGAGGAACGAAGTAAGCTGTATGTAATCATACGGTGCCTGGGTACCGGAGATTTTGACGAAGAAATTCGCAAATTCCATAAACCCTAGGCAATTAGCATTGCATATAATCCGCCTCCTACCCAGAGAACAGCTAAAATAATAGTTAATCGATGAAGAAATCTTTCTGCTCCTCGACGAGTTTGAACCATTTCGTCACCACCATCTCCTCCCATCATGGAACCAAGTGTGGAGTTCTTTTGTTGAACAAGTACTACAGCAATAAAGAGAACGGTTACGGTGAGGAAGAAAATTTTAAACATTAATTTTAATTTAAATCTAAAAGTCGAAGAAATTCTAATAAGAAAAGGAAAATAGGCAAATGAAATTAGTCGATAGTCGTTAGTCAGAAGTCTTTAGCTAAAAGATTAAATTCTAAATTATTTAAAATTTGGGTTATATTATTTTTGACTAAAGACTATTAGCTACGGACTAAAGGCTGTTTATAGTATATTATAATATAATGCCAAAACTAATTAAGAACGCAACATATTAAGAAGACTGTTGAATACGGCGAGAATAATTCCAGCTAGTAGATAAGTAGTCCATCCAGTTATTTCTAAATTAGCACTAAACATTTCTAAAAAGTTAACACTGTATTTTAAGAGCCAAAGCATAAAAGCGTTAATTAGAAATCCTAGTAAACCAAAACTTAAAATGCGGAAAGGCAGAGTAACAATTTTAATAATTGGCTTAATTACTATATTTAACAGGGCAAAAGCTAAGGCAATAAAGGCATAAGCCGGAATTCCACCAGAAATATTAAGTTCTGTGGGAAATATTTTTTCGTCTAGTACCCAAAAGATAGCGGCATTAAGGACAACAACTAGAATGATTTTAAGAATGAAATGCATAACTTTAATAGGAATTACAATTAAATTATTTCGTCTTTGGCAAAAAAGTCAAAGTTTGGTAAAAGAAACAACATGAAATTAGGAATTCTTGGTTGCGGTAATATGGGAGAAGCTTTTTTGCAAAGCATCTTAGCGAAGAAGATTTTTTCGGCTAAAGAGATTCTCGTTTGTGATTTAAGAAAAGATAGAAGAGAAGAATTAGTCAAAAAATATAAGGTCTTTACTACAGATAAAATACAAGAATTAGAAGATCAAGATATTATTCTATTAGCTATTAAACCTCAGAATTTAAGAGATTTACCTTGCGTTAAAAAAGAAAAAATAGTTATTAGTATGTTAGTGGGAACTTCTGTTTCTAAAATAAGAACTAAGTTTTCCCAAGCTAAAATTATTCGAATCATGCCTAATCTTGGTCAATTTGTAGGATTGGGGATGACAGGTGCTTTTTGGGAGAAAGAATCATCTTTTTCTGCAAAAGAAAAAGAAGTAATTCAGATGATATTAACTTCTGGTGGAAAGGTTTTAGCGTTAGCAAAAGAAGAATTAATAGATAAACTATCAGCTATTTCTGGCTCTGGTCCAGCTTATTTTTTCTTATTTGCGGAAAAAATGGTTGAAGCGGCGATAGATTTAGGATTTACAATAGAAGAAGCAGAAAAATTGGTGAAACAAACATTTATAGGATCAGCAGAAATTATAAAAAACAAAACAGGTTCTTTAGCGGATTGGAGAAAAAAAGTTACTTCTCCACAAGGAACTACGGAAAAAGCTGTAGAAGTTTTTGAGAAAGAAAATTTAGGCGAAATTGTTTTTTCGGCCATAAAAGTAGCAGAAAAAAGAGCAAAGGAATTAGAGAAAGAGCTGTAGAACTATTCGCATGTTTCTTTGCAAATTGCCATAGAACCAAACGGAATTTCTGCGTCGCATCCTGTAACTTTAACTTGCTGGCATTTTTGACCATCAAATTCATAACCACTTAAAAGCATTTCACAATTTCCGATACTAAGAACTTTGGCCTTACAATCTTTTTTAATACTTTCATCTTTCTCACAGAAACTGTCATGTAGAATTTTTGCTCCATGTCTTCTGGCTTCACATTCATTTAAATAACCATTTTTTTGCCGTTCCTTTAGACCACAAACGGGTGTTTTCTCTTTAGAACATTCTAAATTAGTATTAACGACTGTTTCCCGACATACGCCACTAAGATCTGAAGAGTTTACATCAAAAAGACATTCGAGTCCGGGTTGGCATTTTGTTTTCCCTAATCCTCCACAGGTTTCTCCGATACCTACTGTTTCGACTTCTTCTGAATCAAAATTATTTGAATTAGAGTTATTATCTCCACAACCAATAAGTAAAAATACGAAACCAAGAATTGCTATGCGGCACATACTAAAAAATTAAAATATAAGCTGAAACAGAAAGCACAATCAGTATGTGCGGCATTATACAAATATTATTGAATATAAGGTGTATAATTTTTTCATTGAGATGAGTTTATGAAATTATTCTGATAATTCAAATTTATACCCAGAATTTAGTTTTCTTTGTAAAAAAACTCTTTGTTTCTCTTTATGAGATATTCGTTTAACACGGCGATCACCTCGTAAATATTCTTTAGAACTTGTGCCACTATATCGGTCAGTACTTCTTCTAATAGGTTGTTTTGTTTCTAAACTAAATTTTTTTGCTTGTTCCACTTTTGGACGAACAGTGCGAGCAGAAGGACGCACTCTAGTTAGTCCATAGGTATGTCGTTCGGTAGGAGTTAATTTACTGCCTCGTATAGGGTCCCAAGTTTTATAATAGGAACGGTTAGTAACTTTATGACGATTATTGATGATAATTTCTTTATCAGCATTAGCTTTAGTGTAATTAATAGCAGGTCGTTTGCCTCTAAAAATAGCCTCTGTATTTTCTAAAAAAAGAGGACTTAAGAGCATAATTATTCCGATTCCAAAAAATAGTTTTTTCATGGGCGAGTAGTGGTTTTTAGAAAATCATAACGATCACGATCAAAAGAATTTGTTTTACGATTCCAATAACTTTTACTCATTGATTCTAAATCTGTAAAATCTTTTTTTCCACTGAGTCGAGTTTTCTCTTTATAAGAGCTTCCTAGTTTTCGTTGACTGCTTCGACGAATTGGTCGTTCTGGTACTAAACGATATTTTTCAAGAGAAGTTCTCTCTTGACGCGATGCAGTAATTCCCATTCTCTTTTTTAAGTTTTTTTGTTGAGAAATAAGATTTTTGTTTTCATAAGCGTTAAGAGAAGGTCGGTCAAATCTGATACTTTTCTCTGTATTGGATGAGTTTTTACCGTATCTTATCATACTAGCAGAACCGTATTGTAAGATATTACTCCACTGAACACCGCTAAGGTTAATTGCTTTGGTTTTGCTAGCTAAAAGTGGAGAGAGCGTTATAAGGCAGGTGAAAACAATAATAATTTTTTTCATTTTTTACATTAAAAAGCACCCTCAATCCTAGACAGTGAAACCTTATAGGTCAAGGGTTAAAAAAGGGACAAGTTATCAATCTTCAATTATCAATCTACAATCTACAATCTTCAATCTACAATCT
>CAYWLU010000019.1:0-5191 GCA_964459435.1 uncultured Candidatus Peribacteria bacterium | reverse complement strand
CAATTACAAATCTCAAAAAACAAATAAATAACAAATCTCAAATCCTAAATAAAAGAGGAAATTATTTGAAATTTAGAGAAGCACTAAATTTCGATCTAATTTATTTTTTATTTTCTGACCATTATTTTGCACCTTGCCGTTACCAAGACAGAAGTTTTGGTATTTAACCAAGATTTCTTGTCCGTCTTTTATTTCTTCATTAGAGATATTTACTTCTATATCATAACCAGATAGCCATCGATTTTTTTCTTCTTCAGTGAGGAGAAAAATATTTTTAGTAGCTAAAGATCCATAATGCAGAGCAAATTGAGAGGTGATATTTTTATTATTATCTAGAATATTTAAACCACATCTGCGGTGGGGATTTTTTGAGGAGAATTGGGCAGATTCTTTGGTAGTAAGGAAAACATCTCCATTTCTTTCTAAAATTATTTTTTTATTGAAATGTTGTTTATCTATCCCAAAGGTTTTAGCTAAGTAGGTCAAAACCGTGGCAGTTTGATTTTTCTTGTAGATTTTAGTGGAATTTTTGACGAGATGTTTGTGGGGAGGAACTCGACTAAGGGGGGATTTTTTTCTAATTTTAGCTAGAAAAAAAGTTTCAGAATTCCAAGTGTCTGTTTGGAGATGGGGCCATAAATGACAAACATTCTTACTTATTTCAGGACTAAATCGTTGATCAAAAAACTTGTTCAATCCCTTGGTATGAGGAATATCTTCCAAGTCTATGGGTAGCAATTCTGCTTCAGGAAATGTTTTTAATAGATGCTCTACAACCGCTTCGTTTTCTTCTGGGGCGGAAGTGCAAGTGGAGTAAACCATAATTCCTTCGCTACGGAGCATTTCAAAAGCAGAAATGATAAGTCTTTTTTGAAGTTTAGCAGCTTCAAAAATTTTCTTTTCTGCCCACATTTTAGAAAAGAAAGTGGAATCTTTACGACCAAAACCTTCAGAGCTACAAGGAGCATCTAATAAGATGCGATCAAATTCTTGATCAATAAAATTGTTCAATATGGTTCCATCGTTTTGGAGAATAACAGCATTCTGAACTCCTAATCGATCTAAATTAGAAGCAAGTTTTGCTGACCTGGAAGAGCTTGGTTCATTACAAATTAAACATCCAGTGTTTTGCATGAGATCAGCAATGAAAGTAGTTTTAGATCCAGGGGCTGCTGCTAGATCCATAATTTTCTCTTTTGGTTGAGGATCTAAGACTTTCACAGCGAGTAGGGAACTCAGTGAGGCAATATAGATTTGTCCAGAAAAGTGTTCCAAGGTTTTGCCCAAAGGAAGTTCGTCTCTATTAGCTCTTTCAATAAAAAAGGCTTCTGGAATACCACCGACTCTACTTAGTTGCCAATCCGAAGCGGGGGAGCTGCCATTTTTTATTCTAATTGTTTTCGGAAGCGGTTCGGTAGCTTTAGAAAAAAACGCTTCCCATTCTTTTTCGGGAAGAATTTCTTTAATTCGTTCTATGAAACGAGCGGGGAATTTTTTTGTATCAATCATTTTTTCATTTTTATAATACCCCCTCTTAATTTCTCGCCTGCTGGGGGATAAAAAACACTGTTCAGGTTTGAAATTTTTATTTTTTTGCTTCTTGGAAATTCTTAGTTATTTCCAGCCAATCGTCAATAGATAAGGTTTCTGCTCTTTGATTTGAATCTATTTTTCCAAGAAGGAGAGAAGTTGAAATTCCAAAGAAGGATTTAAAAACATTACCTAATTTTTTTCTTTTCTGACTAAAGCCAGCATTAACAATTACAAAAAATTCTTTTTCTATCATTTTGGGAACGAGCGGTTCTGATCTGGTGACAATCTCTATAACTGCAGAATCTACTTTTGGAACAGGCGAAAAGTTTTCTTTAGAAACGCCAAATAAGATTCTTGGTTCGGCATATATTTCGACAGAAATAGACAAGATAGATCTTTTTTTGTTGTTACATATTTTTTCGGCAACTTCCTTTTGAACCATTAGAATGGTTTTTTGGGGCTTGTTTTTTGTATTAGCTAATACTTTTCTTAGAATAGGAGAGGTGATATTATAAGGAATATTAGCAATTATTGAATAACTTTTGTGTACAAAGATTTTATCTAAGTCTTGTTGTAAAATATCTCCTTGGATTAGCTTAAAGTTTTCTTTATGTCCTAAATCTCTTAAAAGAATTTCAACAGCTCTTTCGTCTATTTCTACAGCTGTTACTTGTGCAGATTGATTTAATAGTTCGGTGGTGAGGAATCCCAAACCTGGTCCAATTTCTAAAATTTCTTTTCCTTTAATATTTCCTGCAGATTCTATTATCTGTTGTCTAATATTTGAGTTTTGTAAAAAATTTTGCCCTAAAGATTTTTTGGCAAAAGGAAAAGATTTTCTCATGTAGTTTTTAGTTTCAACTAAATTTATTATATTATAATATAATAACTATTCCATTAAAGGAGAAAGAGCAAGCGACATAAGAATAACAAGCATTATAGATAATATCATAACCGCAAATCCAACATCTCTTTGTTTTTTGGGAGTTTTCAGATGACCCATAGTAGCAAAAAACAAAGCTATGACAGGAAAGGAAAGCATTATGGTTACATAACCCCCGTTGGGAATACTATAGTACATAGGAATAATTACATTTTCTCGAAAAAGGGCGTACATCATATCTAGCCAAATAAAAGCAGGCACCGCCGCAAAGAGTAAACCAATAAAACTAAGTTTTCGGTGAGGAAGAGGTTTATGATTCTTGTGGAAGTGAATGAAGTTTTTTATGTATTTTTTCATCTCTTAAATTGTACAGCACATACTAAAAATTAAGCAAAAATAAAAAACATAAAAAATTGGAAAAGAAGTAATAATTCTCATATAATTCATCTATGAAAGATAAATTTTTAATTGCTCTCGTCGGAATTCTGGTAGTCTTAGTTGCTTTTTTCCTGATTATAAGCCGGAATTATACTAAAGGTGATCGAGTTTCTTCTTTTCGTAATTCTTTAACTACTAATGTTTTTGGCATAGAACTTGTGGTAGATGATACGGAAATGGAGGGAAGAGAAGAAAATGAAGTCGAAGAATATAATTTCCCTTTACTTAGACCAGAGAATGGAGAATTTGTTTTGACTTCTAATAGAAAGGGATCAGAGAAAGATGATTTTTATATTAGATCAAATACTTGTTCTAATGGAGTGCGGATTATAGGACGATTAGATTTTGAAAATTTTGATAAATCTAAAATAAAAGTAGCAACTCTTCATGTTTTTGGATTAAATACAACTAAGAGTAAATCTACTTTTTATACGGAGCTTAAATTTTCTGATGAATTTTTGACGAGAACTTTGCATTTACCAGCTCATTTATTAGATGATAATGACTCTGTTTTTCCTGAATATCGGATTTCGAATGGTAAATATTCTGATCACATTCGATACGATGTGATGTGTTATTAAGACAAGTGATACGGTGTATCAAATTAAATTAGTATAAAAAAATCGCCGAAGAGAACGAGTCTCTCGGCGATTTTTTTAAAGTACAATTGCTTGATTATTATTAAGCAAGTGCGATCTTTTCGGCTTTTGGGCCTTTGTCGGACTGTCCCATTTCAAAAGTGACTAGGTCACCTTCTCGTAGACTTTCAAATTCAAGACCATCAAGATCGTTGGCGTGAAAGAACACATCTTTTGAGCCATCATCAGGAGTGATGAATCCGAAACCGTTCAAGATCTTTTTGATAGAACCTTTCATGGTAGGAAGAGGTTAAGAAATAAATTCCGCAAGTTTTGTATTGTAGGAATTTATTTTCTAAACCCGCTAAAACACTACCTATTGGAAACTAATACTACAAAAGTAAATGAAATAAGCAATAGTAAAAAGTTTATTTTTAATTATCGAAAAAAGTTTGACATTGTGATTACATTTTTCTATAATGTGAGTACATTATTTGAGGTCATTGAGAAGGAATAGAAAACAAAATTTAATTGATATTTTAAGAGATAATCCTGATTCGTTATCTTTAACTCAAATAGAATCAATTTTTAATGATTTCAATTTTGAACTTCAGAAGAAAACAAAAGGAAGCCATAGAAAATATAGACGCGGGAATATAACAATTATTATTTTTCCCCACAATGGAAAGACTAAGGAAACACTGAAAAACCAAAAAGTTAATAAAAAACACTAAAAAATGGCTTCACCAAAAATTCATCTTTTTTGTAAATTTGTTCCAAAAATTCCTTTACTTAGAACACTAAGCAAAAAAATTTTTAAACCAAATTTCCTAAAAAATCTTAGAATTTTTTATAGTGAAGACTTTTTCAGTATTTCCTTAAGAACTATCAGAAAAAACAAATAAAAAGAATTTTTCTAGAAAATAAGCTCATATAGATTGATAACTTACAAACAATGAAAAAAAGTCTCTCGGTAAACGTAAAAAATCAGAATCATCCTTTTTCTGTTTCTCCTAAAATAGTAGATGGAGAAAACTTAATTTTTCTGGACTGTCCTGCGGCGGGGATTTCTCAATGTTTTGATGCCGAAGATTTGTTAAGTATTTTAGACGATCTTCCTGAATTAATTATTGATGAACAGGCTCGACAACGAAAAGTTGCAGATCAACGGGTGCAATTTAGAGTTTCAGAAGAAGAGAAGGTTATTATTGAGAAAAGAGCTGAAAAAGATGGAAAAACTGTTTCAGAATATGTAAGAGGTTTGGCCGTTGCTTAAAATAGAAATGGTGCTGAGAGATAGAAGATTTTATCTAGGTAGGGCTTTTTTGTATTAACTTTTCTTTCTTTTCTCTCTGCCATTTTTTAACTTGTATCTCCCGTTGCATAGCTTTCTTTTGTGTTTTAAAACTTTCCCAATAAATGATTTTAATTGGGCGTCTTCCAGCAGTATATTTAGCTCCCTGTCCTAGATTATGTTTTTTTTCTCTTTCTTGGATATTAATTGTATAACCTGCATACAAAGAACTATCTTTGCATCGAGCTAAGTAAAAGAAATGTTGCATATTTTTATTATATGCCTTTCGATAAACTCAAGGCACTCATTCGACTGCTTTCTTTTACAAATGTATAACGCCTGATGACAGTGCTAGTGGTCGAAGACCATGAGCGACCAAAGAGAGTCGAATGGTGCCGCGAGATAGAATTGAACTATCGACACATGGATTTTCAGTCCATTGCTCTACCACTGAGCTACCGCGGC
>CAYWLU010000018.1:8313-13296 GCA_964459435.1 uncultured Candidatus Peribacteria bacterium | reverse complement strand
TATCTCCAATAAGAAAGAATTCATTCTTCATTCTCCATTCTCCATTCTACATTGATTTCCATTCCCCATTGACATCTTCACTCTTCCCGACCAAAATCAACTTACTTTTAAAATTAATATATGAAAAAACTTTTAGTCGCTCTACTTATTTCTGGAATTCTAATGCCCTCTGGTTTTGCCTTCAGAGATGTTGCTAACCATTCTCGCCTTTATCCTATAATTCAAACTCTGATCGATAAAGGGGTACTAGAAGACGGTACTTTTTTTAAGTCCAATGATCCCGTTCCAGCTCAAATGTTCTGGAAGATGCTTCTGTTAGACGCAAAATTTGATCCTAATTCCGCTACTTTTGACACTCCCCTTCCTCCTAATATTGAAGAAACAGATTCTTTAGCTCAATTTCTTCGCGAAGCAATCCGTCGAAATTTTATTGATGGTCAAGTAGATTTTGATAAATCTCGCAATATAACTAGAAGTGAAGGTTTCGAATTCATTGTCAAAACTAAGGGAATTTTAACGGTTAAAACCCCGTCTAATATCTTTATGAAAAAACTCTCTAATATTCCTAAGAGTGCTAGTTATGTCCCTTACGCAGAAGCCGCTTATTCTTCTGGGATTTTAGAAGATATAGATATTTACAATCTAAAACCAAAAGGATTACTCACTCGACGAGATTTCGTTCGTTGGCTTTATAATTTTACCGCTAATGGACAAGAAAAAAAATCCACTCTTAATCCTCGTGGAGCAATAACCAGAGCTAGAACTCTACGCAACAGACAAAGAACTACTGAAGAGCAATTAGAAAATAAATCTAATGCTACCTCGACCCCAATTCGCATCGAAAGCATTAATGGCAAACTAAGTGAAGTTAGACAAAACGGCGAAGGATTTAGAATTCCCAATGGTCGAATCTTAGAAGAAATTTTACGAGTTATTGAATCTAAATACCGTTTCTCAGAACAACTCACCGAAGAAAAAAAGAAAGATATGATAGAAGCTGCTATGACTGCCATGGTCAAAGAAATAGGCGACAAATATTCTTCCTATATCGAACCAGAAAAAGCTCAAGATTTTAGAAACGATCTCAAAGGAAACTTTGAAGGGATTGGAGCTTATGTTGAACTTATCGGAGACGAATTTACTATCATCGCCCCCATTAAAGGGTCTCCAGCAGAAGACGCTCATGTCCAGGCAGGAGATATTATTACTCATGTTGATAACGAAGATATTGCTGGTTATACCGCTGGAAAAACCGTTAGTCTTATCAAAGGACTAGCTGGAACAAAAGTAACTTTGACTATTTCTAGAGATGGAAGAACTCAAAAAATAACAATAACAAGAGGGAAAATAACTATCCCTGCAACCACTATTAAATGGGAAAAATCTATCCCTATTATTGGAATTCATAAATTCACCAATGAAACTAAATCCGATTTTGCAAAAATCCTAAAAAACGAAGTCTTGCCTAAAAATCCTCGCGGAATAGTTATTGATTTACGAAATAACCCCGGAGGACTATTAACTTCAGCCGTATCTATGGGAGAATTCTTTTTGGATAAAGGAGGTTCTATCTTTTTTACAGATTATAAAACTGGTAAAAAATCCTATAATTCAAGTAGAAAAGGAGAACTTTTTGGCCAAAAAAATATTGTAGTCTTGCAAAATAAGGGGACTGCCTCGGCATCTGAAATTCTTAGTGCCATGATCCAAGATCACGAAATTGGAACTATAATTGGAACAAAATCTGTCGGAAAAGGAACTGTCCAAGAAATTACTAATTACGGTAATGGTGGTTCTCTTAAACTAACCGTTGCTAAATGGCTTACTCCTAATGGAAACTGGATTCAAGACGGAGAGGACGATATGCACGGCGTAATTCCAGATATAGAAGTTTCCGCCCCTACCCCAGAAGAAAGAAAACAAGAAATTGACCGTCAATTAGATAGAGCTGTACAGCATGTTTTGAATAACTAAAGGACACAATAATGAAGAACGATTCAACAAAACAAAATCTATTTGATGAAGAACGATTCAAAAAGGAAGTTGAAAAGGCTAAAAAAATATATTTTTCTTGGCCTAATGAAATACACTGTCATGCTTTAAACGAAAATATAAAAATAACACGAACAGGATGGGAACATATTGTTAACAAACAAAGAAGAACGAAAAATCAATCATATTTTCGAGCAAAAAACTTCCCACAGGCAAGGAAACTAATTGAAACGATAAATTTAGTGCAAGATATCAGGATCGAAGACAAACCACACGGAACTATAACCTATTGGATATTACAAGGAATATTGGATAAAGTTATCATCCAAGTAGTAATTAGACAAATAGGAAACCAGCCGAAACATTTTTTAAGTATTGTTTACAAGGGTGGTGCACCAAGACGAAAATAAATGAAGCCATTATTTTGTCTCGCCAGCGGACTATCCGGGCTGTCAGGGTCGTTTATTTCACCGAATCCCTTCAAAATAAGACTTCTCTTCCAGAATATATAATTACAAAATATATGTCAATAAATTTGATTAAAATAGTTCTCTTTTTTTATTCATGAACAAAAAATTTGACCGAAGAAAGCACTGTCTGTAAAATCTATAAGAAAATTAAAAACACAGACAAAAATGCTGGAAAGTTTGCTATTGGGAATAGTGGGAATGATGACTGGACCAACCGATCTAGTATTTGATAATACCACTATTGCTCAAGAAACCTTAGAAATTGTAGAAAAGAATCTCGTCGTTCAAGCTGGAACCCCTGACGTTAGCAAACACTTTGATCCTTTTAATGACGATAAATACGATGACCCAACCACGGGACTCGCTCCAATTATTAAACCACCTAAATACATCTCTAGACAAGAATGGGGAGCAGATGAATCCATGCTAACCCTAAATACTTTTAAAAAAAGAGGTTGGTTTCGTAAATGGTTCCAAACCGAAGAAGATCTTGTTCCTGAAGAATATCGTCCCAAAATTATCCAAGAAACAAATAGTAAAAACGAATTACTTTTTTGGCCTAGAAAATTAAGTCCCAAAATAGAAAAAATAATTCTTCATCACACTGCAGAAGCCACTTCAGAAAGAGACCCCATGGAAATCATGCGCGCTATTTATAAATATCATACTATTACCCGTGGTTGGGGCGATATTGGATATAATTTTGTAATAGATAAAGAAGGTAATATTTACGAAGGAAGATCCGGACCTCCAAATACCGTAGGTGCTCATGTTGCCTATCACAATATTGGTTCTATTGGTATCTCCTTAATGGGTAACTTCCAAATAGAAAAACCTACCGAAAGACAAATTGAAGTGTTAGAAGTCTTACTGGCTAAATTAAGTCACGACTACAATGTAGACCCTTTGGGAAAGACTTTGTTTTTAGGAAAAAGATCAAACAACATCACTGGACATGGAGAAGTTGCTCGTCATGGTCATTCTACTGCTTGTCCTGGAAAATATTTCACCAACCTTTTTCCCGACTTAAGAGATAAAGTAAATTATCTAAAAACAGAACTCTATTACCAAACCAAAAGTCAGTCTCTTATGGCTCGTGATTTCCTTAAAAAAAGCACCTCTGCTCCAGATATGCTCAAAAAACCAACTAAATGGGAAAGACCAGAAGACTTAGATGAACCACTTATTAGTTTCGCTAAACTTATTCCTAAACAAATAATAAAAAGAGGAGGAAGAAAAACTATAGATCTTAAAATAAAAAATGGAACAGAAAAAATTTGGAAAGCCAATTCTTCTTTAATTGTAGCAAATATTCCAGGCGGCATGGAAACAAAAGAATTTAAATCTATAAGAACTATAAAGCCAGAAGAAACAGGTATTTTTAGAGGAAATATCGCAGTTATTAAAACCCCGAATGGACTTTATAATCTAGTATTAACCCCCTTATTCTTAAACGAAAGTGTTTTCCGAGAAAAAGAACTCCCCCTTCTTAATATTTCTATTCAAGTCTCTGGAGATGCCATTCCTAAGAAATCAGCTAATAAAATTTTCGAAAAAACAAAAAACACCAAACCTGATTATCTAAAGAAATTATCAGCAACGATGTTTAAAAAATCTGCTCCCATAGAACCAACCGTAAAAGTGAAACTAGCTTTTTTTGATGATAAATACGCTTCATTAGAAGCAAATAATAAAATGACTCTTCGTGACGGAAAAAAAATTATTCATAATTTCAAAACCGGAGAACGAGTAAAAATAATCTCTCAATTCGATTCCGCTCAAAAACAAAAATACCTAGAAATATCCACCAAAGGAAAAGTCTGGAAACTTGCGAAAGCCACCCTAGAAACAGAAGGAGTATTAAAAATAATTAACTATAACCGAGAGTTAGGACATCTAGCTTATAACCAATTTCGAAGACAATTACATTTTTATCCAGACGGAAATTTATTAATAGTTAATGAACTCCCTATTGAAGAATATCTCTGGGGACTGGCAGAAGAACCGAATACCGAACCTCAAGCCAAAAAAGATGCCATCCATATCTTAGCTCGTAATTACGCCCTAGTTTACTCTGGACCAAAAAGAAAATTCCAAACCGAAAAATATGATTTAGAAGACGACCCAAGAAGCTCCCAATTCTATTTGGGTTATGACTGGGAGCAATATCATCCAGAACAAAAAGAGCTCGTAAAAGAAACTCGTGGAATGGTCGGAACTTATAATGGACAACCGGTAATCCTTCCTTATTTCACCCAAAGCGGTGGTCATAGTTCTGATCAATGGCAAAGACAATATCCTTGGACTAAATCCAGACCACTTCCTTTTGATGAAGGCTTAGAACAACGAGGACATGGGGTTGGTCTTTCTGGAAATACAGCACGAGAATTAGCTAAATTAGGTGAAGACTATAAAGGAATTATCAATTACTTCTTTCCTACTATCGAAATTGATAAAAGATACTAAGTTAGCTTTTAGTCTTTAGTCTTTAGCTCTTAGTCTTTTCAATTCATGTCATCCC
>CAYWLU010000018.1:0-8213 GCA_964459435.1 uncultured Candidatus Peribacteria bacterium | reverse complement strand
GCATTTACTTATCACTGTCATCCCGCATTTACTTATCACTGTCATCCCGCATTTACTTATCACTGTCATCCCGCATTTATTGCGGGATCTAGAGATCAGTGAAGCACCTACTTTATTCCCACTCCAGACTTAAATCTTTCCATTCAGGATTAACCCCGTGAAATAATTCCGATTTATCGGAATTCCCGCTTTGCTGGAGTTAACAGGATAAACTTTTCAGCTTTTTAGCTTGTTCATTCATTTGACAACTTTCGCTCAAATACTACACTTTTGCTCGAACTATTTCTAAGTTCTAACAATGACAAATAAAGGAGGCGCTAAACAACACGGAGGACACTGTATCAATGAACGCAGACGAAAATCTGAACCCGCAAAAAGAATTAATAAAGAAAAAGCTCGAGTTCGCAGAGCAGAGTTCAGAGAACAAGGATTAAATTGCTGAAAAACAGAATTTTTAATTCTGTTTTTAGATTACAAGACTACCCATTCGACCCATTCGGCAGGCTCAGGGTTTGCAACAAGCTCAGGGCAGGCAAGATAACCAGATCACAAGTAATTTATAATAATAAGTCATTCTGACCCTGAGCGTAGCCGAACGGGGAAGAATCTTCCTTATAGTCTTTCTTTTTAACTTTTAGACTTTTTAACTTTCCTCAGCATATTATAATGTAATGTTGTCATTGCGAGGAAGTGAAACGACGAAGCAATCTCATAAACACAAAGAAGAGATTGCCACACTCCCTGAGCCTGCCCGCCGTGGCGGGGTCGCTCGCAATGACACTGGTTATTTTTTAACTTTTTTCATTGTTAACCCGGGTTCTAAATTTCATGGAACCCGGGTTTCTATTCATCATTATTTGCCCCGTGAAATTTCGCAAAGCGAAAGTCCTGCCGTGGCGGACTATTCCATTGGGGTCATTCCTCACATTTCCTTTCGAGCCATTCCTAAGAGATCTTTCAACTTAGATGAGACTTTTTTAGGCATCTCATGTTGCACTCGCACCAAATGATCTCCAACTCTACCCTGAGATTTAATTCCTTTTCCTTTAACCCGTAATAATTGTCGGTCTTTAGTTCCTTCTGGAACATGTAAATCTACTTTTCCCCAGAAAGTAACAACCTCAAAAGTTCCACCAGCAATAGCATCAAAAACTGGAATTTTTAGAATAGAAACTAAATCTAATCCTCGGCGTTCAAATTTAGAAGAATTTTCTACTCGAATGTGAACATACAAATCCCCTCTTGTTCCCCCTCTACGCCCTACTTCTCCTTTACCAGATAAACGAAGAGTTGTTCCATCCTCTACCCCAGAAGGAATCTCTATTTCTATTTTCCGCTTATCTTCTACCCTTCCTTCTCCTTTACACTTAGAACAGACTTTGTCAAAAGAAGACCCTTCTCCTTCGCAAGTAGGACAAGTAACTTGTTGGGCTACTACCCCAAATGGAGTTTGAAATTTTTGGGATACAGCTCCTGCTCCACCACAAGTAGAACATGTCTTTTTTCCCTCTCCGCCTTTACCATGACAAGAAGAACAATTCTCGTAATTACGAGAAGAAAATGTTTTCTTTATTCCTCGAATAGATTCATCAAACGAAAGACTTACTTCTACCTCTAGATCAGCTCCACGAGTTTGTGAAGATCTCGACTTTGTTCTCCCTCCTCCTCCAAAGAAGTTAGAAAAAACATCCTCAAATCCACCAAAATCACTCGCAGAAAACCCAGAAAAACCTTGATTTCCTCCACCAAAACCAGAAGATTCGTTCATTCCTCCATTGCTACTAGTAGCACCAAACTGATCATACTGATCCCTTTTTGTTTTATCTGACAAAGTTTCATAAGCTTCATTAACTTTCTTAAATTTAGCTTCATCACCCCCTTTATCTGGATGATGTTCTTTAGCTTGTTTTCGATATGCCTTTTTAATCTCACTTTCTGAAGCATCTTTAGACACACCTAAAACCTTATATAAATCTTCTGCCATCAGATAAATTCTACCATTTTTTGGCAGATAAATCAATAGAGTGCCAAAATATTCCTTAAATTGCTTGTTCTATAAGAACCTCTATTTCACCTCTCACGCCCTCTGGCAATCTTTTTCTCCGATCTTCAATTATTCTTTGTATTTTTTCTTTTGTATCACCATTTACTACCAAGGCTTGTACTTCTAGACAAGTTAATCCCATCTGAGCCCACAAAATACCACTAGTCTGCATATTTAAGCATCTATTTAAATTAGGGTAATATTTAATATCCCTTGTATCCAGTGGTTCTTCAGAAAGCATCTACATCTTCTAAATAAATAGATCCTTTTCCATTTCTAGCTTCTTCTATTCTGTTTGCAACTGACTTACAAAAAGATTCCAATCCTCCGTTTTTGAATGGTCCAATATTCAATCCTAAATTTGCATGAATAACAAACTTAATATTGTTAAGATCAATTTTTCCAACCTTAGATAAATTATCAATTTCACCAGATTCCAATTGATCCGCCAAAACGACACCCCCTATAGGACAATCTACTAAATTAATTCTAACCATTTTTTAATAAAAATTTTCCTCTGTTTATTGATTTTTTATTTTTTGTCAAACATTATTGCATTCCAAATTTAAACTTTGGTACTAAAAAGATTTGACAGGTGGTATCACTTTTTGGTATCATTTTTATGTGAATGCTCAACACAAAAAAACATTACAAAAGCTCTTTGCTATTCCTGAATCAAGTGATATCACTTGGGAAGCTGTGGAAAGTCTATTTCTAGCGGTAGGTGCTAAAATATCTGAATGATCTGGAAGTCAAGTAAGAATTTCTCTGAAAGACTTAAGAGCCGTGTTTCATAGACCTCATCCTAATCCCAAACTTCACAAGGGAATAGTTCGTGCTATTCGTAAGTTTCTTGTTTCCGCTAATATAACTAATCATGAATTATAAAAGATACTCCGCTACCGTTGAATACGATGATAAAGCCAAAATATTTTTTGGAACTGTCGTTAATACCCAAGATATAATAACTTTTGAAGGAATTACAGTAAAAGAATTAGAAAAAGCTTTTCATGAATCCGTGGATGATTATTTAGTTTTCTGTAAGGAGTCCGGAAAAATTCCTGAGAAACCATTTTCTGGAAAGTTTACTATTCGTATTAGTCCAGAACTTCATGAAGCATCTTGTGAGAAAGCTTCTCAAATGGGAAAATCTCTTAATAAATTTCTAGAAGATTCGTTAAAAGCACAGTTTTCTTAAAATTTAGAAATAAAAATACATCTAAGAAGTTATTTTTATAAGTTTTTAATTAATTTTTTAACATAAAAACCCTCGACAAAAGGCTTATTCTCCTGTATAATGTCCTGATTTGAAATACTTATATGGATAACTTTGCTCAAGAATTTGGTAACGAATTATTAGTACCAGCAGTTACAGAAACATCTGTTACCGCTAGTGCAATCAGCTTACCTTGGTTTGGCTGGGTTCTTATTGTTCTCTTTGGAGCACTTTTCCTGACCTTTCTTTGTCGTTTTTGGCTCCGTTACTGGCATCGTCGTCGAGAATTCAAAAACGATGAATTTGTATATCTCAAGATTACTTTACCTCGAAACGATTCCAAACTAGACAATGAAAGACGAACAGAAAAAGACTTCCATGAAGCCATTGGTAAGGGACAACAATTCTTTAGGTCACTGCATGAAACCCGCGATTTAAATCTTTACAACAAATGGATTAATCGAATTTTATGGAAAAAACCTAAAATTTCTTTAGAACTACAATTTGAAAACCGCCAACTTAATTTTGTTATTGTATGTGATAAATACTACCAAAATATTATTCAAAAACAGGTTACTAGTTTCTATGAATCTGCAGAAATAGAAATTCTAAAATCAGAAGAAAGATTTATCATTAACCCTAAAGATAGTCATGTTAATGGTTATTACTTTCACACCCAAAAACCTTTTTGGTACCCCATAGAAACCTATAAAAAGATTGAAGATGATGCTTTGAATACTCTGTCCAACTCTTTCTCTAAATTAACCCAAGAAGAAAAAGGCGTTCTTCAGCTTGTCATTCATCCTACTTCTAATTCTTGGCGCAAAAAAGCCCAACAAGAAGGAACTTTGATGTTTAAAGGTAAAAAAAGTCATGGCTTTAAGATTCCTATTATTGGACCAATTCTCAATGTACTTCTTTTTCCCTTTAAGGTTTTCCTAAAAGGATATGAATCTGCTCAATCTGGTTCTAATGCTCCTGGAGCTTCGGGAGGAGATTCTTATGTAAGAATGCTTCAAAGTGATGAAGAAATAGCTAAATCTGTCGGAGAAAAAGCCAATACCCCAGGTTTTGAAACTGTTATTCGTGTGCTAGCCAGTTCTCCAAAAAAAGCTCGCGTTCAAGAAATATTAAATGGTATCTTTGTCGCCTTTAATATTTTTGAAGGTAAAGGAACTAACCGTTTTGAAAACCGCCGAATTATTCCAATAAACAAATTAAATGCTCCTATCATGGTGCATAACTTTAATTACCGTTTACCATCCTTTTTAGAAAAGAAATCTTTACTTAGCACAGAAGAACTAGCTACAATCTTCCATTTTCCAGATGCTAGATATAACAAAATTCCAACTATTAAATGGTTACCTTATAAAGTTCTACCACCACCAATAGACCTACCTACTGAAGGTATTATTCTCGGTAAATCTAAATACCGAGGTATTGAGAAATTCGTTAGAATGAAACGAGAGGACAGAACCCGTCACCAATATATTTTAGGAAAATCTGGATCTGGTAAATCTGTCTTACTCTGGAATATGGCAATTCAAGATATCAAAAATGGCGAAGGTGTTTGTGTAATAGATCCTCATGGAGACTTAATCGAAGATATAGCCGCTTGTATTCCCAAAGAACGAGCAAAAGATGTTGTTCTTTTTGACCCTTCTGACCGAGAACGACCAATGGGATTAAATATCTTAGAAGCAAATACCGAAGAAGAAAAAGATCGAGCTTCTTTAGATGCTATGGAAATTTTTATTAAATTATTTGGTAATGAAATTTTTGGACCACGAATCCAGCATTACTTCCGTAATGCTTGTTTGACCCTTATGGCAGACAAAGAAGAAGGAGCAACTTTGATAGATATCCCTCGAATGTTTATTGACGATGATTTTCAAAAATACAAAGTTTCTAAAGTAAAAAATCCCGTAGTGAGAGCCTTCTGGGAAAACGAAATGGCGCAAACGGGCGAACGAGAAAAACAAGAAATGATTCCCTACTTCACCTCTAAATTTGGTCCATTTGTGACTAATACCACAATGCGTAATGTGATTGGACAAACTAAATCCGCCTTTAACTTACGGGAAGCAATGGACCACGGAAAGATTGTTTTAATTAATCTTTCTAAAGGAAAAATCGGAGGAATTAATGCCCAACTTTTGGGACTTATTATTGTTTCTAAAATAAACATGGCCGCTATGGCACGAGCAGATATGAAAAAAGAAGACCGAAAAGATTTCTATCTTTATGTAGATGAGTTTCAAAACTTTGCCACAGATACTTTTGCCTCAATATTATCAGAAGCCCGTAAATATAGATTAAATTTAATCATGGCGCACCAATATATCGCCCAGCTATCAGAAGGAGCAGGCGGAGTAGCTATCGGACAAAAAGACTCCAAAATCAAAGATGCCGTGTTTGGTAATGTCGGAACAATGATGAACTTCAAGGTTGGAGCAGAAGACGCCGAATATTTAGAAAAAGAATATGCCCCAGATCTTTCCCAACAAGATATTATTGGAATCTCTAATTACCGGGCATACATAAAATTAAATATAGATAACAGTACTTCTCGTCCGTTTTCTTTAGCAACCTTGTATGATCCGTCACTCAAGAATGAAAAAGTCTTAGCGATTGTAAAAAAATATTCTCGAATGAAATTTGGACGAAAGAAAGCTTTCGTAGATGCCGAAATTGAAGCACGAATGGGAATCGATAACTTATCTATAATCTCTAAAGAGGCTAAAAAAGATCCAACTGTTAATGATGATTTACTAACTAACAAACCAAAAGCAGAAAATGCTGAAGAATCACAAAAAGCAGTATCTACCGCCACTATTCCGAAATCAGCTAAAGTAGATCCAGCTATAGAGAATTAAGAATGTAGAATCCCAGTGAAATAGCCCCCGCTTCGCGGGATTTCACGGGACAGGTGGAGAATGAAGAATGATTACAATGGAGAATGGAGAATGAAAAGTCGTCATTCTGATTCCGCTTTAGCGGAGAAGAATCTTCCGCTTAATCTTTGTATTTGTAATTCTTAATACTTATAACGAAGATCCTTCGACTTCGCTCAGGATGACAGAGTTTTAATAAAAAACTGTCTTTCTGCCATTCGGCTCTGAGGCCTGACGACCTCGTCGCTCAGGCTCGAACGAGAATTCGCTAAAGCGAATGAAGAATCTTCCTAATAATCTTTATTTATAAAAAGTGTCATTAATTTCTAACCCGGGTTCAAAATTTCCTAGAACCCGGGTTAAAATTAAACTTGTCATCCCGCATTTATACCCCTTGTCATCCCGCATTTATACCCCTTGTCATCCCGCATTTATTGCGGGATCTAATTATTAAAACCCTCCTCCTGTTTTTTATTTCTCCCTCGACAGGCGAAAGAACAAGAGGGGTATGATACTAAAATACGATTAAAACACTCCCCTTCTGTCATTCCGGCTTGTCCGGAATCAGATGAGGAAATATCTTATATGAAAGCGTTAGCGCTCATCCAAACATAAATTCCGTGCTGACGCCTGCGTGCATGATAGCAACGCCTCTGATTCTGGACAAGCCAGAATGACTGGTTTTGTGTAGGATAAAAACTGGGGTCTTCTTAGAATAACCCTTTTTCTCATAAAGAGCTTTCATGCGTTCTTGAGCAAGTTCAGGGTTTTCTATTTCTTTAACTCGTTCATATCCCACTGTTGCTAGCCATCTCTTAAATGGTTCTGCTTTTGGTGATGGAATAGATTGGATAATACGAAAAACACCTTCTGTGTTTGCACAATCTGTTTGACGCATTTTTCCGTCTTCAGCTAACAATTTCAACTGGTTACAATTTGTAACCGTTTGATTACCTCCTTCTTTTCTAAGACGATTTTTAAGAACTTTCCAATAATTTCTAGCATCAGAACTAGTTTCTAAAACATTAATCACATCAACTACCGAAAACCACCACTCCTTATTATGTAATATTTTTCTGATTTTCTTTCCTTCAAAGAGAGCGATTTTGTTTATTCCTTTCATAATTTAGATTTTAAAAATTCTAACATTTTAAAGTTAGCAACTTAAACAATTTTTTCCAAATTCCTAAAGGAAATAATTTAAACTTATTTTAAGGTTGGAATATTCATCCTTTATGTTTTTCAAATTTGTTATTTGGCATTTTATACATGATACTTTATACATAATACATTATACTAATTTTGTATGAACTCTATTGCTCAACTTCTCGTCAAACACGAAATCGTAAAAATAAATTTCCAGAATCCATTTACTTGGGTAAGTGGAATCAAAAGCCCTATTTATTGTGATTGCCGAGAGTTAATGTCTCTCCCTGAAGCTCGAAATATAATCATTAATCAATTGTGCCAACAAATAACTGAACAAAAAATGTGTTCAGATGTTATAGCTGGAACAGCTACTGCTGGAATTCCTTGGGCATCATTTGTCGCCCAAAAATTAGACCTCCCTCTGCTTTATGTCCGCTCCAAACCAAAAGACCATGGAGCTGGTAAGATGGTCGAAGGAAGATGTGAAAAAGGAAAAAATATTTTAGTAGTAGAGGACGCTCTATCTACCGCTGGGTCATCCATTGTCTCCGCAAACGCTCTCCGAGAAGAACTAAGTGCCACAGTAACAAACATCTTAGCTATTTTCTCTTGGGACACACCCCAAGCCAAAGAAAACGCTACAAAAGACAATGTTAATCTCCACTATCTGACTAAATTCTCAGAAATAGCTGAAGCTTTATTAGAAATGGAAAAAATTACTTCCGAAGAAAAAGCAAGTCTGGAGAGATTTCATGAAGATCCGAAAAATTGGTATCAATCTTCCTAGGTCATACTGAATGCAGTGAAGAATCTTCCTATTAAATAATAACTCGTCATTCTGAACGATAGTGAAGAATCTTCGTTATAATCTTAACCTTATCATTCTAAATACTTATTTCGAAGATCCTTC
>CAYWLU010000017.1:0-13331 GCA_964459435.1 uncultured Candidatus Peribacteria bacterium | reverse complement strand
ATTCTACAATTTTAAAATTATCACTGCACATATCTTTATCCCAAATCATCAAATACTGCTGAAGTGCTTTCTTGAAGTCTGGATTTTTTATGCTGATATTTTTTCCAATAGGATCATCTTTTTTTCGATAAAACAAAAAATGCCCAACATTAATGGTTTCATCAAGAATTAAAATGAGTCTTCGTGCCCCCTCTATAGTTGTTGTATAGATTTTTATCAAACTTGATTCACTCGGCAGATTTTCACCTTTTATACGCTGAAAAATATCTTTTTCACAAACTTTGATAATTACCTCTATCTCTTTTGAGGTTAATTTCTCTTTTTTTAGTATTTGATGAGAAAAAACAATTCGTTTCATTTATTATGCAAATTTATGACGCCACTTTTTTACTGTATTATTCAATGTTTCTTGTGTTTTCTGATCAAGTGCAACTCGACTTACTTCTGAATCGCCAACAATAAGTCCTATATTTAATTTCCCGTCGGCATATCCCTGTAGAAGAAATCGAGCAACTGTACTCAAACTTAATCCTTCGGATTTTGCTTTTTGAGCCGCAAGATCTTTAACCGTTTTTTGAATCATTATTGTGGAATTCATTTTTTAATTATTATTTATTCACAGTAATTCTATAGAATTTCTATAGAAAAGTCAACTTTTTAGTTTTCTTTAAACACAATCGGTATTTCCACCGTCGCATCGTGTTCAGGTAAGCCAGAGGCATTGTGTCGCTGGAAAATAATAGTTCCAAGGGGCGAGTAGAGATTGGCGGGAACTTCGAATTCTATTTCTCCGGAAAAGGGGATGATGTCCGTAGTCATCCAATCGTCTTGAGCAGTAATATAATGTTGAGCAATTATTCTGCCGTCCCAATCTGCAATTATTATGGGAGCAGCAGCTTCAAAAAACCAGTTTCCTGGGGCTTCGCCTTCTATGTGCAAGGGGGAGGAAATAGTAGCACCTTTTACAGGCAGAAAGACACTAACTTGATCAGACAAATTTCCAATGTGACTAGTAGGTATGGTTTTTGAGAGAGTAGTGCATCCAGATAATATTAGGACGAAAGCGAAAATGGTGATTTTTAAATAAATATTCATGTTTGAGAAGATTATTAATCAATCTTTCTTTTTTGACCAATCCCTTCGAAGCATGTAAATTTTAAGGTGATGGAAGTTTTAAAACTCGGTCTTCGGCTTAGTGATGGAGTAAGTGATATTTTGGGGCTTTTTAAGAAAACTACGGTACAAAAGATTGTTTTTATTTGTCCTCGTAATTTAACGCTTCTGACAGATGTTTCTTTTCTTAAAAAAGTGAAAATGGCAGCTAGTGAAGCTGGTATTGCTATTTCTTTTGTTTGCGAACAAAAGTTTGTGCGAGATATTCTTAAATCTCAAAAACTAACTACTCATGTGAAAATTCCGAAAGAATTAGAAGCTGAACCGAAGAAAAATTTATCTAACTTTTCTGATAAAATTCAGGCTAATAAGAATAAGAAGATTCCTTCAAAAAATATTCCAGTAAAGAAAGAGAAAAGTCATCCTGATTTTGCTACCCAAAAGATCCAAAAAAGTGGTGGGAAACCAATAAGAGGAAAGGTGTTTTTTGCGTTTTTGGCAGTAATAGTGGTTTTAGTTGGAGTATGGTTTTTCATTTCTCCTCGGGCAGTTATAAAGCTTAAATCAAAAATTTCCGTGGTGCCGATAATACAAAATATTTTAGTTCAGTTTCCAGATGCAAATATTCCAGAAAATAATAAAACTTTACCAAAAATAGATGGTATTTTTGTGCAAACAGAAGTTTCTGGTACGGAAGTTTTTCCAGCTACTGGTCGTCGTTACGATCTTACTAATGCTAAAGGGAAGGTAGTGCTTTTTAATGAGACATCTAGACCAAAAGTATTTATTCCGTCTCGTTTGCAATCTCCAGATGGAGCGATATTTCGTTTTGCAAACAGAGTGGAAGTCCCTCCTAGAACTCCAGATGGAGCGGGACAGTTAGTGGTAGAAATAGTTGCAGATGAATATGACGGTGATGGGAAACCTATTGGAGACCGAGGTAATATTGGAGCAGGGACAGAGTTATTTTTTCCGGGTTTGAGAGATATCTCTCAAGAACTTTGGTATGCGAGAGCGAATAGGGGACCACTTGTGGGAGGTTCTACATTAACTCACTATTTTATTGGTGAAGATGATTTCGAGAAAGTAAAAGAAGTTTTGACGGAAACTTTTCGGATAAGGGGAGTAGAACAATTGCAAACAGAAATTACTAATCGTTCTACTAGAGAGAAAAAGCAATATGTATTATTGGATGATCCAAGGCTTCTTGTTATGGATCTTTTAGATGCTGGATTTCCAGAAGATTTAATTGGACAAGAAATCCAGACTTTTGAAGTATCCGCTAGTTTGCAATTGTCAGGGATTGTTTTTGACCAGACAGAAGTAACAGAGTTTTTGGGAGAAAAATTACGTGCTACTCAGGATCATCGGAAAAAGTTAATTACTATTGATGAAATTTCTGCAAGTTACAGAGTATTGGATTATGAACAATTGCATGACGATAAATGGTTAAAACTTTCTGTGGAAATGAAAGGGGTAGAGACTTTGGATTTAGATTCAGATTCTCCAAGTGCACGGGAATGGAGAGAAAATCTAAAAAAAGAGGTAATAGGTAAAGATAAAAAAGAAGTTAGAAGTTTTATTTCTAATTATCCAGAAATAGAAAAGATTTTGGATATTAGGATTTCTCCTTTTTGGACAGAAAATTTGCCAAGCTTAATAGATCAAATTGAATTTGAGATTCGAAATTAGCTTTTAGTCGTTAGTGATTAGCTATTAGAAAAATTATAAAAAAGAATTGTCACTCCGGCTTGTCCGGAGTCTCAACAGTTTTTATCACCAGCGGGGAATTTTTGTATAGATAAGTGCTAACGCTCTCATGCAAGATATTTACGAACATGATTCCCGACAAGCGGGAATGACTATTATAGCATATTATAATATAACAGAGCTTAGAGCTTAGAGTTTAGAACTTAGAAAATTACAAAAATGAAAAACTTTCCTCTGCAAGGAGGATTATTATCGCACTCCAATATATCAATTAACTCGTAGCCAGATCCCGCAATAAATGCGGGATGACAGAGAAATTAAGGATTATACTTTTAGACTTTTGAGCTTTATAATACTAAAACGCACTCACAAAATTTCTTAGAGCTTTTTCTGGGTCTGGGGATCTAGTAATCGCAGTAGCTACTAAGAATCCTTTAGCACCTAATTCTAAGCTTACTTTTACATCTTGGACTGAATTAATTCCGGCTCCCACGAGGAGAGGAATTCCTTTGGCGACTTTGACGCTGTCTGCTATAGACTGTGGTTTAGAATTAGCGACTGAGGCACCTGTAGAACCGATTAGTTCTGGAGGTTCAAAAGCCAAGAAGTCTGGCAATAGTCCGGCAAATTTTTCTATTTCTTCTGGGTTTTCAGCACAAATAATACGGGTTAAAGTTGCTTTTTGGGTACAAGAGGCACAGTTTTTTAATTCTTCCCATTCTAGTCGTCTTTCGGAATGATTAAGAAGAGTTCCAACAGCACCAGCTTTTTGTACGGCTTGAGGAAGAATGTGTCCAGAAAACTTACCATAATCTATTGCATCTATGTGTTGGGCAAAAACAGGAATATTTACTTCACGGGCGACTCTACATAGGTCTACAATATTTACGGCAATTCCGATACTTTTACCGGTTTCTTTGGCAACTTTTTCGTGAATACGAGCCATTTTAAGAGCGTTTTCGCCAGTAGTAGTTTCATAGTTTTTGAAATTTGTAATCCAGATTGGTGTAGGGAACATTTTTTTTAAAGTTAAAGGAATGTGTCAGGAATATTATTAATTTTTTATAAAAACACAAGGGGGAAATCAATCTTCAATTATCAATCTTCAATCTTCAATTATAAATTTTTAAAGCTAATAACTAATAACTAAAAGTTAATTTAATTTGACAAAACTTTCTCTCACCGTAGAATCCGACGGCTTTTTCATATTTTTTATTTCACTTAAAAATAGGACTTTCATTCCGTGGCGGTCGTCGTCCAAAACGCTTAGCGTATAGGGCACCGAAGAAACTTCATTATATTAATGGAGAAATTCGGGCCAAAGAGGTGCGGTTGGTGGATGCAGAAGGTGAACCGTTAGGAGTAACCCCCTTTGCTAAAGCATTAGAAATGGCGAAGGAGAAGGAAGTAGATTTAGTAGAAATTTCTCCCAAAGCTGATCCTCCAGTTTGTAAACTGATAGACTATGGAAAGATGCTTTATGCTTTTAAGAAGAAAGAACAGTCTGCTAAAGCTAAAGAAATAAAAGGGATCAGAATAACCTTCCGTATTGACGAAGGAGATCTGGACAGACAAAGAACTAAAGCGAAGGAATTTTTGACCGCAGGACACCCTATCAAGATTCAACTAGTCATGAAGGGGCGAGAGCGTGCACATCAAGATCTAGCTCGAGAAAAGATGAAAGCCTTTGTAGAGTCTCTGTCGGAAATATCTAAGTTAGAAAATATGCCGTTTTCCTCAGGGAATCAAATAACCGCGATTGTAAAACCTGCTAAAAATCAAAAATAATCATGAAGCAAAAAACTCATTCTGGTCTCAAAAAAAGAACTAAAGTAACTGGATCTGGAAAAGTAATGTTCCAGAAATCCTGCAGAAATCATTTGTTGAGTTCTAAATCATCTCGACAGAAAAAAGTGTCTAGATTAGGGGTAGATGCTCCTGCTGGACACATGAAAACGATTTGTAGATTGCTAAATATATAAAAAAAGTTCAAAAGTCCAAAAGCTTAAAAGCTAATAACTAATAACTAATTCCCATGACTCGAGTAACAGGCGGAACCGCTGCTCACGCAAGACATAAAAAAGTAAGAGCTCAAGCTAAAGGATATAGAAGCAAAAGAAGTTCTACTTTTCGAATGGCTAAACAAGCTGTTATGAAAGCAGGAATGCATGCTTATGTTGGTCGTAAACAAAAGAAAAGAGATTTTAGAAGACTCTGGATTACCAGAATTTCTGCGGCTCTTCGGGCTGTAGGTCTTAGGTATTCTGAGGTAAAAAACAAATGGCTTCATGCTAAAATGGAAGTGGATCGCAAGAGTCTTTCTGAACTAGCTATGAATTTTCCTAAAGTTTTTGAAAAAGTCGTGGAAGTTGCTAAAAAGTAAATCTTCAATCTTCAAACTTCAATCTTCAATCTATTTTTATTGATAATTGATGATTGATAATTAATAATTGATTTAGATGTTTGTAGACGAAGTAAAAATAAAGGTAGCGGCTGGAAAAGGGGGCGATGGATGCGTTAGTTTTGTGCGATCCAAATTTGTTCCCAAAGGTGGTCCAGATGGAGGTAATGGTGGTAAAGGAGGAGATTTAATTTTTCTTACGACTAATAATATTAATACATTGGTTGATTTTAGGTCAGAGAAAAATTTTAAGGCAGAAAAAGGAAAACCGGGGGGAAGAAATAATCGAGCTGGGGGTTATGGACAGAGACTTGTTTTAAAAGTTCCTGTTGGAACACAAATAAGAGATTCTAATACACAAGAAATTATAGTGGACCTAGTAGATCTTGATCAGGAGTTTGTAATAGCGGAAGGTGGTCGAGGTGGGAAAGGAAATGCGGGGTTTGTTAGTTCTATTCGCCAAGCACCAAATTTTGCAGAGAAGGGTGATTTAGGAGAAGAATTTGAATTGGATTTAGAATTAAAATTAGTGGCAGATGTGGCTTTAGTTGGACTTCCTAATGTTGGGAAATCTACTTTTATTTCCGTGGTGTCCAGTGCTAAACCTAAAATTGCAAATTATGAATTTACTACGATTATTCCCAATCTAGGAGTGTCTAGATTAGATGACAAAGAATTAGTATTTATAGATGTTCCGGGACTAATTAAGGGGGCACACGAAGGGAAGGGTTTAGGACATCAGTTCTTGCGTCACATAGAAAGAGCGAAATTTGTTTTACATCTAATAGATGCAACTTCAGATACTCCTTTATCAGATTTTGAAGTTGTTCGGGAGGAATTAGATAAGTTTTCTCCTGATTTAGCTCAAAAACCTTTTATTCCAGTTTTTACTAAAATAGATCTGACCGATGGAGAATTAGAAGATTTCTTGATTGAAGAATTTAAGAAAAAGTTCGGAATTAAAGCTTATAAATTATCTTCAGCAACCCATGAAGGGTTAGATGAGTTGATGGGTGTGCTTTGGTCTCAGGTTCCAAGAGAGGAAAGAAAGCCAGCAAAGAAAAAAGAAAAAGAAGATATCGAAGAAGAGGTGGTATTTCGTCCAGCAGAAGAACTTAAAAAGAAAGAAATAGAAATTATTAAAACAGAATTTTGGTGGGAAATAAAAAATGAACGGTTAGAGCAAATGGTTCGACAAACCGATCCAGAAAGTGAGCCGGCTCGGGAGAGAATTTATGATGTGCTAAAAAAGAAAAAACTTATTAATAAATTAGAAAGAATGGGGGCAGTCGGGGGTGAAAAGATAAGAATCGGGGAACAGTTTTGGGAATTAAGAGGATAGATAATAATGATTAATGAGTAATTATTAATGAATCTTTTCTTATTGGAGAGAATTTAGCGTGTGGATATTATATTATAATATACTATTGAACTCGATAACAACGACTATTTTTACATCTAATTCTTTGGCGTTTAGTAGTTCTTTGGAGAGTTCGTTTTTGATAGTCTTGAAAAGTTTCTTTTACAGTAGGTTCGGTAATGTTTTCGGCATTACTTTCTATATTTTCTAAAGAGATGGAAATAGTTCTGCCAGAGGTGGCAGTCATATTTAGATTTCCATAAATAGTTATTTTTTGAGGTTCTTCTGGAGTAATTGTCAGGGGATTTCGGAATCTTAGACGAGCTAAATCATCATTATGGAAGCTAGTTTTTAAGGAACGATGGAATTTATCAGTAATAGCAATAAGACGAGAAATATCGCTTGATTCGGATAATCCAGATCTTTTTACTGTTATTTCTGAGATTTCAACTTCTTCGTTAAGGGAAGCAATATGAATGGTTAGAAATGGGATCCTAACACCATTTTTAGGGACAACACCGCCAAATTGCTGAGAAGAAATTTCTAAAGTTCCAGAAGCAAAGGAGATAGAACTAAAGATTAAACCGAAAACGAATAAAACTTTTTTCATAGACGTAGAGAATAATTTAAGGCAGAATTTTAGCAAATTTTCATATGGATGTTGGGACACACATGGTGACGGGATTAGTATTATCTACCTTGTTTGATGGTTTGTGGGCAAAGTTAGCTTGTTTTATTGGGGCTATATGGGCAGATTGGATGCTTTTTTCTAGATTTTTGAGCCTATCTATAAAAGAAATTATAAAAAGAACTAAAAGTAAAAACTGGAAAACACCGGCTCCTTGGGTGATGCGAGTTTATTATTTTTGTCATAGTTTTTTATTTCTAACTTTGGTTTTTGTTGTAGCTTGGTTTTTCCGCAATATAATTATATTTGGTTTTGCAATTGGTTACGCCTCTCATATTTTATGGGATATTCCAACTCATACTGGCGTATGGGCGAATAGACCTTTATATCCTTTTCTGGATATAAAAATACAAGGTTTGCGTGATTGGTGGTTGCATCGAGAAATGCTTATTTTTATTCTTATAACATGGATTTGGCTTTTTGCTCTCTATCTATTCCTTCGCTAAAAAAAGTTGTAGGAAAACTACTTCTTTGTTTGGCGTTATTCTTGCCTTGGCACGGAACTATTACTGTATTTTTGCCAGAACCATTTCGGTTTTGGAAAGAAGTAGTACTTTTAGCCCTATTTGGATTAGTACTTTTTTGCGAAATAAAAAACTGGAAGGTTTATGGTTGGCCTACTTTTTCTTGGGCAGAAATTTTAGCGGGTTTGTTTTTGTTGTGGACGCTGAGTTTGGTGTTGCTTAGTGGTGACAAAACTACGGGTTTAGTGGCAGCTCGTTATTTGGGGCTTGGTTTTTTTGTTTTTCTAATCGTATCAAGACTTAGAAAAAAGTTTTTAACTTCTGATTGGGAGTTTTGGAAACAAGAATTTTCTAGTCTTTTTATTGTATCCTGTGCGGGATCGGTTCTTTTTGGGATTTGGGCTAAATATTTAGGGGGGTTTGATAAATTAAATGGATTTTATTCTCCAACCATTTCTTCTTGGGTTCCGGGACAAGTATTGCCTTTATATCATGAAACAGGGGAGTTTATTAGAATGCAAGGGGGAACTTCTGGACCCAATGAATTTGCTCATTTGCTTTTAGCCGGACTTTTTTTGATTCCTTTTTTACCAGCGGGAAAGAGTAAAAAACAGGAAGTTTGTATAAAGATTTTGTTCATATTAATTTTACTCTTTGGGATTTTGCAGAGCTTTTCCAGAAGTGTAATTATGGTGGCAATATTAGGGATAGTTTTCTTTCTAACCCAGCAGTTTAAGTTTAATCGACAAAAAATAATGTCTAGTTGTTTGGTTATTTTATTGATTTTTTGGGGAGTTCTTTTCAGTAGCGAAAGCTTGAATAAGAATTTTGTTCAAAGACTGGGAACATCGGATCATTTCGTCCGTCCTGTTGAGGCCTTGAAAATGGGATTTAAAAGCCCTTTAATTGGTAATTTGGGAAAGTTAGGACCAGCGGCCAGAAGCAAAAATTTACGAGAAAATAATGATGATAGGGCCTTGGTGGCGGAAAATATTTTTGCGGACTACTTTGCTCAGTTAGGAGCTTTTGGATTACTTTTAGCTATTGGATTTTTTCTCTCTCTTTTTTGGGAATTATCGTATTTTAATAAATTATTTTTGGGGGCAGTTCTTTTAACGGGAAGTGTTGCCACTATTTTTGAGATGACCCCAATTAGTATTATTTTCTTCTTCTTATTTGCATTTTTTGCGTCAACAAGCAAAATGACGGCGAAAAATCAAAAGTTGCCCCTTTAAAAAATGTCAGGACTACCGATTCATTTAGCTAATTTAATTACAATTTTCGTTTATACGGGATTGTCTTTTTTATTGGCAACTTTCTTTTTTCCACCCTTTATTCGTTTTATTCGTAACGCCAAATTGACGCAAAAGATAAGACAAGATGGTCTTAGTGGGGGAGCGGCTAAACTTTTCCGACAATTACACGGACACAAGTCTGGTACTCCAACCATGGGGGGGATTGTGATTTTATTGGCTGTTTTGGGAACGGTAGTTTTATCTAGAATTTTGGCTTACTTTGGTTGGATTGATGCGTCTATTTTAAATAGAGGCGAAACTTATTTACCGATTTTAACTTTGTTTTTGGTGGGAGGGCTTGGAGTGATAGATGATTATTTAAATATAAGAGAAAAGGGAAAACAAAAAGGTTTGCCAGCAAAAATTAAGTTTTGGACTTTAGTGGGGTTTGCTTTACTTGGAGCAATTTGGTTTACCTTTAAGTTGGAGTGGTCAATTATTCACCTTCCTGGAATTGGTGATTTTGATATTGGGCTTTGGTATTTTCCTTTATTTGTTTTTATTTTAGTAGGAAGTGCAAATTCGGTGAATCTTACAGACGGACTAGATGGACTGGCGGGAGGATTATTGGCGATTTCTTATGTTTGTTTTGCCGTAATTTCTTATTTTTATGGATTACCTATTTTATCTGTTTTCTGTGCGGTGATTGTTGGGGCTTTGGTTTCATTTCTTTGGTTTAATGTACCACCGGCGAAAATATACATGGGTGATACGGGATCTTTAGCGTTGGGGGCAACTCTAGGGGTAATTGCGATGTTAACAAATGCCATTGCTATTTTAGCAATCGTGGGTTTAATTTTTATTCTAGAAACTTTATCGGTTATTATTCAACTTTTTTGGAAAAAATATTTTAAAAGAAAATTCTTTTTAATTGCGCCTATTCATCATCATTTTGAAGCCAAGGGGTGGTCAGAAACTCAAATAGTTATGCGTTTCTGGATTGTGGGAGCGGGGGTTGGAGTAATAGGTTTAATTGTTGGTCTTATTGGGATGGGGAATGGGGGAATCTTGTGAATGTAGAATGGAGAAATCAAAAAAACAATCTTCAATCTTCAATCTTCAATCTTCAATCTTCAATTATCAATTTTTAATTAAAAAAAATGAAAAAAATGGTGAAATAATCTTCCGTCGTAGAGGGAGGATTGACAAATGAATTTTTTCTAAAAGCTAAGAGCTAAAGACTAATGGCTAATTTATTATATTATAATATAACACCTTATTTTTTATTATTCATTCATCATTCTACATTCTTCATTGCTTCGCTTGTGTCTGAGGAACAGGGTTTGTTTTAATTTCTAGTAATTCAATTTCAAAAACGAGAGTAGAATTTCCTGGAATAGGACCAAAATCATTAGGGCCATACCCTAGTCGTGGAGGGATAATTAAACGACGGACTTCACCTACTTTCATACCTTCTACTCCTTGATCCCATCCAGCAATAACTTGTCCACCGCCAAGAGTGAAGTTAAATGGTTTCTCGCGATCGAGAGAAGAATCAAATTTAGTTCCGTCAGTAAAAGCTCCTGTATAATGAACTATTACATAGCTTCCTTTTTCAGCGATTACTCCTTTTCCTTCTTTGATAGTTTTTATTTGTAATTTATCTGTTTCTTGAACTACTGGTAGAGTATCACTTGCGACTTTTTCTTTTCCACAACCAGTAAGAACGGAACCAAGTAAAAGGATTGAAAGCAGTAAGAGAGTTTTTTTCATTTTTTTAGAAGATAAAATTACAGAAGAAGGTTAGGATTTTTTCAAATTTTTTCAAATTCAATCTTAAAAAAGAAATAAATTATTCTATAACCTAAAATCAAAAACATAATAATTTATGTACTTTTTTTTGAAGAGAATGAATTAATTGTAGAGCAACAGATTTTGACTTTTCTTCCTTAGGATTTTTTTTACAATGATCAATAATTTCAGCAAAAGTTTTGTGTGATCCGAATTCTAGATCTATTTCATAATTCCAACTCAATATTCTGAAAAAATCAGAAATTCCGTTTGGATTAGTAAGAGAATCGGAAGGTTTTTTATCTAAATCGATATCTTTCATTTGGTGAAAACAATCATTATTGTTTGGAAGACAATATAAAAAATCAGAAAGGATCTTTCCTTTTACATCTTGCTTGTTGTTGTATTCGGTTTTTTCGATTGGCATTTTTTTAAGATATTAACCTTTAAATTATATTATATATTTATATTTTGTCAAATTATATATTTCCAAGTTTAATAGTCAAGTGAGATCATCTCTCCTGGTGGAGAGAGAAGGTCTAGTGCCCTTCACCTTGCATTTTCCATTCTACTCACATTTAAAAATGAGACAAATAAGACACTATAAAAAAGGGTGTCTCACATTTCATAATGTTACAAATGTTACACGAGGAAAATGTTTTAAAAAAACAAAATATTGCTACTATAAAGATGTATTATTTCTCTTAAAAAATGCAAAAAGAAACCATTCAAACACTGACAGAAAACTTTGAGTCTTATGCTCACAAAACAAATGAAAATATTGAATTTTGGCTTGCCCGAGATCTACAACAACTTCTTGGATATACAAAATGGGATAATTTTCAAAGTGTTATTATAAAGGCAAAAACAGCATGCGAGGTATCTGGGCATGAAATCCTCGACCATTTTGCCGACGTCGGGAAAATGGTTTCGATAGGCTCTGGAGCGGAAAAAGAGATCCCAGATGTTATGCTAACTCGATATGCTTGCTATCTTATTGCTCAAAATGGATCTTCCAATAAACCAGAAATTGCTTTTGCTCAAACATATTTTGCAACTCAAACACGAAAATTTGAAATCATAGAACAACGCTTATTAGATGCAGAAAGAGTATCCGCTCGAAAAAAATTAACCGAAACAGAAAAAGAATTGTCTCAGGTTATTTTTGAACAAACAGGCAGTGATAAAAATTTCGGACTTATTCGCAGCAAAGGAGATACTGCTTTATTTGGACATACGACCGCTAAAATGAAGCAGAAATGGACAGTAAAAGGAAACCGACCACTTGCTGATTTTGCTCCAACGATCATTTTGAAAGCAAAAGACTTTGCCACCGAAATCACTATTCACAACGCAAAAACAAAAAACATGAAATCAGAATCTCAAATATCAGGGGAGCATATTACCAACAATAAAGCCGTACGAAAAACTCTTCTCGATCGAGGGATCGTTCCCGAAGAACTCCCTCCTGCAGAAGACATAAAAAAGGTGGAAAGAAAACTCAAGAAAGAATCCAAAAAAGATCTTCAAAATCCAGATAAATTAGACGGATAAATAAGCGTTTTGTCCTAGCCTTCCATCCCCATTGCGTCATCAATTGGCGTGATGAGAAACGAACAATCGGCATCAACCGAAATACCTCTCAGGTATTGTCTTTATGCGAGAAAATCATCTGAATCTGATGAGAAACAAGCCCTCTCAATTGGATCACAAATTACCGAAATGGAACGAATTGCAGAAAAAAAAGGACTCAAAATTGTAGAAAGAATACAGGAAAGTAAATCTGCCAAAGATTCTGGTCATCGGGCAGGTTTTACAAAATTAATGGAAGGATTAACAGAAGGAAGATTCAATGCTATAGCTACGTGGTCGCCCGATCGTTTAAGTAGGAACGGTGGGGATTTGGGCAGATTAGTAGACCTAATGGATCAGGAAATTTTGGTAAAAATTCAGACGAGTGGACAAACATTTACAAACACGCCTGATGAAAAATTCCTTCTCATGATCTTGTGTTCTCAGGCAAAATTGGAGAATGACAACCGATCAAAAAATGTAAAACGAGGTCTGAGAACGAAATGTGAAATGGGAGTTCGACCCGGAAGAGTCCCGATTGGATATAAACTTCTCAGAAGTCTTAAATATGGAGCTCCCAGTACCATTGTGATTGATGAGGAACGAGCTCCTTTTATCAAAAAAGCGTTTGAATATTTGGCTCATAACAATCTAAGTGGCAGACAAATAAAAGAATATTTGGATGATGAAGGATTCCGAAGCTGTACAGGGAAAATTGTAGGACTCAGTAGAACCTACAAAATCCTCAAAGAACCATTCTATTATGGAGAATTCAGGTATGGAGGAGCTCTGTATCAAGGAACACACAAACCAATCATCACGAAAGAGTTATTTGAACAAGCCCAAGCCAATTTAAAGACTTGTGAGAAGGGAAAATGGGGGCGAAAAGACTTTTTATTCAACAAAATTCTAAAATGTGCCGAATGTGGATCAGGTGTGAGCGGGACCACGCACATAAATCGTCATGGAACGAAATACACCTACTACAAATGCAATA
>CAYWLU010000016.1:0-13420 GCA_964459435.1 uncultured Candidatus Peribacteria bacterium | reverse complement strand
CGAGCGCAAGCTTAAAACACAAAGGAATAGACGGGGACCCACACAAGCGGTGGATCGCGGGGTTTAATTCGTTAATCAGCGAATAACCTTACCCAGGTTTGACATCCTTATCGTATTCTTTAGAAATAGAGAAGTCAGTTCGGCTGGATAAGTGACAGGCGCTGCATGGTTGCCGTCAGCTCGTGCCTTGAGGTGTTCGGTTAAGTCCGTAAACGAGCGCAACCCTCATCATATGTTGTATTTTCATATGAGACTGCCCAGCCCTTTTTTCTTGAACATTTTTCGAGGAAAGAGGGCTGGGAGGAAGGTGAGGATGACGTCAAATCAGCATGGCCCTTATACCTGGGGCTACACCCACGATACAATGGCGAACTACAAACCGAAGCAAAGCAGTAATGCCTAGCCAATCGGATAAAATTCGTCTCAGTTCGGATTGAGGTCTGCAACTCGACCTCATGAAGCCGGAATCGCTAGTAACCGTATATCAGTCATGGTACGGTGAATATGTTCCTGGGTCTTGTACTCACCGCCCGTCAAGGCACGGGAGTTGGGGGAGCCCGAAGTCTGCTCATTAAGAGTGGCCTAAGGCTAAACCAATGACTGGGCTTAAGTCGTAACAAGGTATCCGTACGGGAATGTGCGGATGGATTATCGCCTTTCTAGAGGCAAACGGAGTAATTCTATTTATAGAAAAGAAACAATGAGTTTTTATTTAAATTGGTCCTCATTGTGTAAATCCTCTGGTCTATGCGTCCGAGTTGAAAGTGAACTCAAAAAATCCCCTTCGGGGGATTTTTTTTAATGAGTAATGAGTAATGATTAATGAGTAATATTGCATTATATTATAATATAATGCCTTTTGTTATTCCGGACTTAGTTCAGTGTCCAACTGTAAAAAACAGTTGACTCTAAACTTAGCAGACTTATATTCAGACTGCTTAAGTTATTTAACCCATTAAGTAATGAAAACCCCTAAACTCAATTTCGCACTTATCTGTGACGAAGCTTTCCTCACTGCAGGAAGTCAAAAACTAAATGTTATTGGAATCTTCTCCAAAATCTTTACCATAAAACTTCCCGCTATGCATCCTAAACTAGCTGTAGTTGCTAACTTCGATTGCGGAGAAGAGCCTCAAAAATACGAAGCAGAAGTTCAGATGGTAAAAGAAAAAGAAGAAACAAAAATTTTAGTATCTGCTAAAAGCAATTTTAAAACTCCACCAAATAAGTCAGAAGCAACTTTTCAGATTATGGTTAATTTTCAAACAATACCATTTGAGTCTCATGGGAAATATTATTTTAAAGTCCTTTTAAATGGTTTACCTGCCGCCAAAATTCCCTTTGAAATACTACCTAATAAATAAATATGACCGACGAAAACAATGAAGGAGTTCCTTTTTCCAAAATTTTCGGTCAAAAGGCTATTTCAGAAGGAACTTCTCTTTTTAGCCACTTTCCTCCAGTTTCCGCTCATCCAGACGTAATAAAAACATGGGTAAGAAAGCAAAATTCGGAGATTGAAAAAGAAGAAGTGGAGACGGAAGGCAAAAGAATTGATAATGATGAAAGAAGTTTTAAGCTCAGAAACAAAAAATGGTGGTTTTTGGGGAAAATAGTTTTAGTAATCATAGGAGTCTTCTTTCTGGGGGTAGTATTACCTTAACAACGCAAAACCTCACAATCCACTGTGAGGATTTTTTTTAATGCGAGTATGGGGTAAGCTGAGAGCGAGTAGGAATTTCGCGTGTAGCAAGAAATTCCGTCAGCGAGAACGAAGACCTCCGTGCGAGCAAGTGACAAATACTACGAAATAAGCAAAACTCCGCAGAAGCGGAGTGAAGCAATGTAGTCGTATTTGTCACCAAAATGCCGTGCTTTCTTGATCGATTTTTCCTCGCAATGCGAGGTGGGTTCCATATTATCTACTCCACGGAGTAAATAAATTCCGGTCCCGATTATCTATGATTAGGAGAAAAAGATCTAAGAAAGAACACGTACACCCCAGTTCTTCTATACTTTATATGTGATCAAATTTTTTGGTCAAGAAAAATACATAGCTAAAAAGTTAAAAAGTTGAAAAGTATAAAAGAAAAAGGGTTGAAAAACCCTATCTTCTGGGTACAGTACAATTAATGAAATTTCGTGATTTAAAGATTTGGAAAAAAGGAATCGAAATTACAAAAAGCTGTTATCTCTTGACGACAACTTTTCCAGAATCAGAAAAATTTGGACTTGTTTCTCAAATGAGACGATCAGCCGTCTCAATCCCTTCTAATGTTGCCGAAGGCAATGGTCGTGAAACTGACAAAGAATTCCTTCGCTTTTTATATATCGCTCGTGGATCTTTGGCAGAACTAGAGACTCAATATTTTTTGTCAAAAGAGCTTAAATTTGGAAAATCTTCTGAAATGGAGATTCAAATAGAAGAAATGTATAAGATGCTCCATACTTTTATACAACGCCTTAAATAGCTTTTGTGCTTTTTAGCTTTTCGACTTTTAAACTTTTAAGCTTTATCAATATGAATCTCAAGATTGGAATCGTGGGTATGCCCAACGTTGGAAAATCAACGCTGTTCAATGCGCTGACTAAATCCTCTAATGCAGCAGCGGAGAACTTTCCTTTCTGTACCATAGATCCTAATATCGGCATGGTAGAAGTCCCAGATGATCGGATACATGAGCTTGCTAAAATAGTTTCTCCAGAACGTACTGTTCCCTCTATCGTAGAATTTGTAGATATAGCAGGACTAGTTAAGGGAGCCTCCCAAGGAGAAGGTCTTGGAAATAAATTCCTTTCTCATATCCGAGAATGTAATGCTATTTGTCATGTCTTACGAGATTTCCAAGATGATGATGTCCATCATGTCGAAGGAGTTGTAGATCCAGCTAGTGATTTAGAGGTGATTAAAACAGAATTAATCTTGGCAGACCTAGAAAGTGTTACTAAACAAATACATTCTGTAGGAAAGAAGGCTAATAACGACAAAGAAGCTAAAGCAGATCTAATAATCTTAGAGAAATTTAAAGAAGCCTTGTCTCAAGAAGAACTTGTTTCTTCTGTGGAATTAACAGCAGAAGAAAAAGTTCTATCTAAAAGATTCCAGCTTATAACCATGAAACCCTTTCTTGTTGTCGCTAATGTGTCAGAAGAAGGATTTGTTTTATTTGAAGAAGCGAAATTTAGAGCCAAGGTTAACGCTAATCCTAGTATTCCAATTATCCCCGTGTGTGCCAAAGTAGAAGCAGAACTAGTAGAACTTAGTGATGAAGAAGCCAAAGAATTCTTATTAGAACTAGGAGCAAAAAGATCCGGATTGGAAAATTTAGTTCAAAAAAGTTTTGAACTTCTTGGTCTCCAGAGTTTCTTTACCGCTGGTCCTAAAGAAGTAAGAGCTTGGACTACTAGGAAAAGATGTACTGCTCCGCAAGCTGCAGGAGAAATCCATACCGACTTTGAGCGAGGATTTATTAAAGCAGAAACAATTGCTTATAAAGATTACATTGCTTGTAACGGAGAAGCAGGCGCTAAAGATGCTGGAAAGTTAAGAACAGAGGGAAAGCAGTATATTGTGCAAGACGGAGATGTTATGCACTTTCGGTTTAATGTGTAGCCTCCAAAGCTCATTCTTAGTCTTCCTAAAAAGATCCCAGTTTTTTTAAAAAAGGGAAGAGTAAAAGCACTAGAATAAGGGGGGAAAGAAGGTAGAATTTTTGACGCAAGGATCTTTTTTTCTTGGTCATTCCGGCTTGTCCGGAATCAGAAGCGTTGTTATGAAATGTCGAAGCGTTAGCGGGGAACTGTTGTTTGGATAAGTGCTAACGCTTTCATATAAGATATTTCCTCATCTGATTCTGCTCGTCGAGGATAGCGAACTGCGTTGAGTTTACTCATAAGTAAGTGAGTGACACAGACGATTAGCGAAGCGTCACAAGCCAGAATGACTTATTTTGTGTGGGGTAAAAAACTGGGGTCTTTTTATTTTTTATCACAAAAAAACATTCTCCAAAATGCAACAACTTGTTTTTAGTATTTTTCTTGACTTACCTATATTTGGGGGGCAAAATTTAAATTACCTACAAGATATTGTGTTTTTAATAGAATTTTAATCTAGAGAAGAACGAAAGTAGGAGAGTAAGAGGGTTTCGGGGGAATATACTACATTATAATATAATACTAATGATTTTTAAGGTCCAAAAACGAACAGGAGAGATTGTGGATTTCCATCCAGAAAAAATTGCTAAAGCTATTTTTGCTGCTGCTCAAGAAATAGGTGGTAAAAACCAAGAATTGTCAGAAAAACTAGCTAAGGCCGTAATAAAGTATTTGGACGATAAATTTAAGGATCAGATTCCAACCGTAGAACAGATTCAGGATTCTGTAGAAAAAGTATTAATAGAAGGGGGACATGCGCAAACCGCCAAGTCATATATTCTTTATCGAGAAAGAAGAGCCCAATCAAGATCAGACAAAAGAGTGGTGGTTTCCGTAGAAGATACTATTAGTGAATACCTAAACAAATTAGATTGGAGAGTTAATGCTAATTCTAATCAAGGATATTCTTTAGGAGGAATGATTCTTAATACTTCTGGAAAAGTAACGGCTAATTATTGGTTGTCTCATATTTATCCAAAAGTTGTCGGAGATTCTCATCGAAATGCAGATTTTCATATCCACGATTTAGATATGTTTTCTGGATATTGTGCAGGATGGAGTTTGAGAATGCTTTTAGAAGAAGGCTTTAATGGTGTTCCAGACAAAACAGAATCTAAACCTCCTAAACATTTATCTACGGCTGTTTCTCAGATGGTAAATTTCTTAGGAACTCTCCAAAACGAATGGGCTGGAGCGCAAGCGTTTAGTTCTTTTGATACCTATATGGCTCCGTTTGTAAAGAAACACAAAATGAAAATAGAGGCAGATATCGAGAGAAGTAAAATGCTTTTTCCAACAGAAAAAGACAAGGAAAAATATATTGATGAACAGGTTTATGACTATGTATTACAAAATATGCAGTCATTTGTTTTTAATCTCAATGTTCCTTCTCGTTGGGGAACTCAATGTGTAGATGAGACAACAGAATGTTTAACTGATTCTGGCTGGAAAAAGCACCATGAAATAAATGAAGAGAAAGATAAAATCCTTACTTTTAATCTCAAAGAAAACAAATATGAATACCTAAAGCCATTAAAAGTTACTGCTTACGATTTTGATGGAGAAATGTATGTACTCAAAAATCGCACGCAGGAACAATGGATCACTCCAAAACATAAAGTCGTACGAAAAATATTCGATACTGATAGTCGATATGAACTCATGGAAATTGAAGACGTTGAAAAGTTGAAATCCCCCGTCATTATTCCTAATTCATGGGAAACAAGTTCCACCGAAACACTTGATGAAAATATGATAAAGCTTCTGGCGTGGGTTGTTGCCGAAGGGAATTTCGATGAAAGTGAAGGACGGAAACGGGTTTCTGTTTTTCAATCAGAAGTTAATTCTGATCACTTAGATGAAATTCGCAGTATCTTGAAAGATTTGAACTTCACCTTTCACGAAACAGAACGAACAGCTAGTGGGTTTTCTGACAATAAAAGTTTCCGAATTCGTCTTAACAAAGAAGAATCTGAAAAGATATATAAATTTACGAACAAGAAAATCGTTCCAGATATTATAAAAACACTTTCCAAAGACTGTATTCGATTGTTCTTGGAAACCTACATAAAAGGGGATGGCACCGAAGAAGAATCTGGACGAATTAGAATTTATACTGCAGATGAAGCGAATTTAGATGCCCTGCAAGAATTATGTGTACTAGCTGGTTTTGGTTCAACAGTAAATCAACGAGAAAATGGTGTTTTTGTTTTAAACATTATTCGCAATAAAGAAACTTACATCCAAAAAATTGAACGGCATGCCTACAAGGGCAAAGTATGGTGCCCTACTACCAGAAATGGAACTTTTGTGGCTCGTCGGAATGGAAAGACTTTTATTACCGGAAATACTCCTTTTACAAATATTACTTTAGATTGGACTTGTCCAGAAGATTTACGAGATAAGAGACTTCTTCTTGGCGGAAAACCTTATGAGTTTACTTACGGAGAATTACAGCCAGAGATGGATATTATTAATAAAGCATATATAGAAGTTATGACTGCGGGGGATGCCAAAGGAAGAGTGTTCACTTTCCCAATTCCAACTTACAACATTACCAAAGATTTTGATTGGGATAGCCCCAATGCTACGCCTCTTTTTGAGGTGACTGCTAAATATGGAACGCCATATTTCCAAAATTTCCTTAATTCTGACTTAGAACCAAATCATGTGCGATCTATGTGTTGCAGGCTACAGTTAGATCTTAATGAATTATTAAAAAGAGGCGGAGGCCTCTTTGGGTCAGCTGAAATGACGGGATCTATTGGGGTGGTAACTATTTCTACTCCTCGGATTGGATACCAACACAAGGGAGATAAGCAGGCATTTTTGGATCGTATTGGACACCTAATGAATCTTGCCAAAACATCCCTAGAGCTAAAAAGAAAGGAGGTTCAGCTTTGGATAGATCGAGGGCTTTTCCCTTATACAAAAAGATATTTGGGAACTTTAAATAGTCACTTTTCCACGATTGGTATCAATGGACTCAACGAAGCTATCCGTAATTTTACCAATGATGAACACAATATTGCCGATAAGTGGGGGCAAGATTTTGCTGAAGATGTTTTGAATTTCATGCGAGACAAACTAACAGAATTCCAAAATGAAACGGGTAACTTATATAATCTAGAAGCAACTCCAGCAGAAGGTACTACTTACCGATTTGCCAAAGAAGACCAGAAAAGATTTCCAGATATTATTCAGTCTGGAACTAAAGAAGCTCCATATTATTCTAATTCTTCTCAGCTTCCGGTGGAATATACTGCTGACGCTTTCGAAGCTCTAGAACTTCAAGACAGATTACAAACTAAATATACTGGGGGAACGGTTTTGCATCTTTATATGGGCGAACGAATTTCTGATTCAGAAGCTTGTAAGAAATTAGTTCGGACAGCGTTAACCAAACATCGTTTACCGTATATTACGATAACGCCTACTTTCTCTATTTGTCCTAAACATGGGTATATGGCGGGAGAACATGACTTTTGTCCTAAATGTGATGCAGAAATTGGTTACAATGGAGCAGAATTAGATGAAGAGTTAAGATCTCACCATGATTCTAGAAGACAACGGACTTTAAAAACTGAAACCCAAAAAACCCCTCACCAAATTCCTACTAAAGTGTAATTTTTATTATTTATCCTTATTTTCATGAATGCAGTTGCATCGGCACCGTTAAAGAGAACCAGATGTGAAGTCTGGACCCGAGTTATGGGCTATCATCGTCCGGTTTCTCACTTCAATGTAGGAAAGAAATCTGAGCATTATTCTCGACAACACTTCAGTGAGGAAGTTACCGCTAATTCTCAATTTTGTGCGAAGTATTAATGGGTAAGATATTTTATTTTTGTTCTGAATCAAAATCTGGTAAGCATGAATGGGAATCTTTTTCAGATGCCAACGGAAGTGATCTTCAAAAAATCAAGCCTTTGCAATTGTTTTTTAAGTGTAAAGAATGTTATATGACATGCAATGCCTCAGAAAAATTCCAACTAGATAATTTAGAATTACAACAAGAATTTTTAGATAATGCACAAAAGAAATTAAAAATAGCAGTTATTTCTCTAATGGTAGGCATGGGAATGTTGACTATAGCCGCACTAACATTTATTTATCAACAAAGAAATATATCATATCCTGTCATTCCAGCGAAAGCTGGAATCAAGCTATGACCAATAAGCAGAACTTACAGCTAGATCCCGCAATAAATGCGGGATGACAAAAAAGGAAGGGAATGACAAAAAACAAAAAAACCATTACTCATTAATCATTACTCATTAATCATTACTCATTAATCATTACTAATTACTCATTGTTCCCATGAAAGCAATTCTCTTCACCACTACTCGTTGTCCAAAATGTCCGGCCTTCAAAGAATTTGTGGCTGAGAATGTTTCCTTTCCTGTAACTATTTTGGACGAAACAATGGCAGAATTTCCAGATGAGATAGCTAAGTATGGAGTTGCTAACGCTCCTACTATTATTGTTTTTGGAGAAGATGGAGAAGAAGTATTTAGGGGGTCGGAAACTTATGAAATTTCAGATTTCTTAAAGACGGTGTAAATTGCATGTTTCGTTATTTTTCATAAGTTTTCACACTTCCTTCCAGCATTGTCATTGCGAGAAGCGAAGCGACGAAGCAATCTCATAATCACAAAATAAGAGATTGCCACGCTCCCTACGGTCGCTCGCAATGACAGTAGGATAGATAGGTGTAAAATTATTACTTATTAATCATTATGCTCATCTCTGGAATTCACACTCTTACTTTGCTAGACTTTCCCGGTCATGTGGCTTGTATTGTTTTTACACCAGGTTGTAATTTTAGGTGTGGGTACTGTCACAATGCAGAGTTTGTTTTACCTGCAGAAATAAAAAGAATAGAACATGATTTTATTCCAGACGATAATTTTTTTAATTTCCTAGAAACCAGAAAAGGAAAATTAGAAGGAGTAGTTATTTCTGGAGGAGAACCAACTATTCATCCAGATCTTCCAGAGTTTATACGGAAGATTAAGGAGCTGGGATTCTTAGTGAAATTAGACACTAATGGAACCAATCCAGACATGCTCCAGAAGCTAATAGGAGAAAACCTATTGGATTATATTGCGATGGATATGAAAGCGACTCCAGCTAAATATGCAGAATTTACCGGAGTAAAAAGTGAGATAGGGAACTTAGAAAGAAGCAGAGATCTAATTATTGCATCTCAAGTAGATCATGAATTCCGGACTACTTACATCAAGGGCTGGCACACAGAAGAAGACGTAGCAGAGATTGCGGAGTGGTGCACAGGAGCTCGTAAATACACCCTACAGAACTTTAGATCGCAAAAGACACTGGACTCAGCGTGGGGCAAATATGGTAGTTTTACAGAGCAAGAATTAAAGGGGTTGAAAAAGATTGCGGAGAAGTTTGTGGAGAAAGTAGAGGTTTTGCCTTAGCATATTATAATATACTACCAAAACTAAAAAACCCGGGTTCCAAATTTTCTAGAACCCGGGTTTAGAAGTTTTGTTTACCCAATTAACTCTGCTAAAAATTGCGGATCAAAGATTAAAAATAATCCTAATACTAGTAGTAATAGTCCTCCCACTAGGTGAGATATTTGGACGATCTTAGGGGAGAATATTTTGAGACTCATTGTCCAGAGAGCTATTACAAGTACTACTATGTCATCTAAAATATAAGCGAAATCATAGATTCCAATAGCGGATAATTGCTGCCATAAAGGCATTTTTAGATTAACAAGAGTGGCAGTAAAGGCGGTAGGGATAGCAAAGCTACAAAGTAGTTCTATGGAATTTACAGTAAAGGCTAATCCCACAACCCCAGTAATTACTAAAATAAATTTTTCTCTAGCTAAAATAGCAGATAGTTTATTACGGAATTTTTGTTTACTGTTCATATCTCGGACATCGCATTCTACTCCTTTTTTTAACCAGTTCTTTAGGGAAAGAAGTCCGGTTCCAACAGCTAGAACTCCTACTAGGCGGAATATCCAACTCATAACAGATCCTGCCACCCAATTAGATACTTCCGTGAATCCAAAAAGATATGCAAGTAAGGCTAATCCATAGAGAATGGCAGAGCTTCCTACAAATATTCCCCCAATCCACCATCTCTTTTTCTTGTCTTCCATAGCGAGTAGGAAGCCAATAAGGACGAGAAGGGTCCACATGGCACAAGGATTAAATCCATCTAGAATTCCAAGCATGAAGGCCATAATAGGCCAAGAAGCAGTTAGGTATTGTTTCCAAGAATCATCTTCCTTGGGGATTTCTATTTTGATACTAGGATCCACCGGTGGACCAAAGTGTTTTTCCAATAATGATAAAATCGCGGGAGCATTAAATCCTACCACAATTTCGTTGCCAATAATGTTAGTAGGAACTCCTGCAGGAATAGTTCCTAATTCTTTCATTCTTTTTATCCAGAGAGCTTTGTTTTGGGAATTGTGCCAGACTTCATATTGTTGGATTTGGATTTCTGGATACATCTTTTTTAACTCCGGAAACCATTTTATTTCTGTATGACAATGAGGACATTCTGCTCCATAATAAAACTCAAATGTTTCTGTTTTTTGTGCTCTAGTTTCGTTTATACCCAGGAAACATATAGACAATAAAAGTATCAATAATAAATTTTTCATTCCGATTTAGAATGACATGAAATTAAAAAACAGCCAAGAGAAATTTGCCTTCTTTAAAGAAATTCTTAGAATCTTAAAGCTCTTTTTAGGATTTTCTAAATTGTGAGTGCGGGGTAGCTGAATGCGAGTAGGTGTTGTTGAGCGTAGCGAGACAATACCGTAAAACGAGTATGAAGACCTCCGCATGAGTAAGAGGAAAATAGATCTTTGAAAACCGCGAAAATGGGGTAGTTGAGAACGAATAATCCCTTTTCTAACCCGGGTTCTAGGAAATTTTGAACCCGGGTTTAAAAAGGGCATAATGAGTTCGAGAATCTCCATTTGAGCGAAGAGGAGCGGTGACGGAATAAGCTGAGTTAATTGCGGAGCAATTCACGAAAGCAATGAAGTCACCTAGCGACGACGCCACTTTAGCTCAGCTGGTTAGAGCAGCTGTCTTGTAAACAGCAGGTCTCCGGTTCGAATCCGGAAAGTGGCTCCATACTGGAATCAGTCGATTTAGATCGATCTTTTTCAGCTTATCTAAGCCATATTTTAATGGTTCGAGCGAACCAATAATAGATACTGTTTTATCCATTGTCTTTTTGATACTTTTAAAGGGACGATTCAATTCCAGAAAGAACTTCTGGTCTTTTAACAAAAAGTTCGAGCCAAGTGTCATAAGCATTTCTCTTTTAGTGTTTCTATCTCCTTTCTCGAATTTTTGACGAGCAAGTTTTGCAAATTCAAAGTTCTTTTCTATCTCTTTAAACCACTTATCTCTCTCGTTTCCACATTCTTTTAGTCTGGCTTTCAAGCGTTCTTTATCTTCTTCGTAGCGTTGCTTGGTTTCTTTGTAAGTATCATTATCAATAGTTTCTTGAATTAGTTTGTCTGTTAGACTCCTAATATTAGCTTTAACATCATTATATTCTCTTTGTAACCTCGTTTTTAAAGCTCCAGTTTTATGATTTTCTTTTTTATTTTCTTCTCGCAATATTTTTAGAGCCCATTCTTCAAGGGCTTTAGGTATTTCAATAGAAGCAAGAATTTCATCTATCTGTTTTTCAAGTTCTTTTTCTCGAATATATTTTTGCTTACATTTATGTTGAGGATTCTTTTTAGAGCAACGTAGATAATTGTAGATACCTACCCCTTTTTTAGTTTGTTTAAACATTGGTGGCTCTGCTGTAATCATGCAACCACATTCGGGACATCTTATAAATCCAGTAAAAGTATGCTCATGCTTATTAAGTCTAGTACCTCCTTTTTTTCCTAAAATGATTTGAGCTTTATCAAAATCTTCCAAAGAAATCATTGGAGTATGTATTCCTGTATAGAATTCTCCTTGCCAGTAGTAAACTCCTGCATAAAAAGGATTCTTGAATATTTCATATAAACTACTTCTGGCTATTCTTTTTCCTTTCTTAGTTTTTAATCCAAATTTTTTATCTAATACTTCTTTTATTTGTGGAACATTGTATGCACCAGTGAGAAGCATTTCCCATCCTTTTTTTATAATTCCAAATCTTTCTTCATCTTTAAAGATTTTCTTTGTTCCTTTTAGTCCTAAGGGGTCATTTAAATATCCCAAAGGAACATGTGCTGGTCTATATCCTTTTTGTATTTTTGTTTGTAGTCCACGATTTACATTTTTTGCTAAATCAATGCTGAATTGCGTAGCTGAACCGAACTCTACTCCCATTAAAACTTGGCTTTCCCCCTCCTTAAATACTCTATCATTTGCTAAAATATGTTTTATTTTCTTCTGCATAAAAGCATATTTAATATTTCCTTCATCGATAGGATTTCGAGCAAGTCTATCCATTTTCCAACACAAAATTCCTACTCCTTCTGTTTGTTGATGAATAAATTCCATCATTGCAGTAAATCCTGCCCTTCCCGGCTTTGTTCCCGTTTTTGTATCTGTAAATTTTTCTACAACATCTAATCCTAGTTCCTCTTCCTTTTTATTTGCCCACTCTAGTTGGTCAGGAATGGATTGAATTTGCTTACTTTTATCTTCTGATGAACGCCGAGTATATATGATATATTTCATGATTTAAAAGTCTAAAATAGGCAACCCTGGCGTCCCAACGCTATCTTCCAAAAGAAGAAATTGTTGGCAGAGTTGCCCGTTTCGGACAACAAAAGCTCCTCTTGGATGTAATTGATAGCATAAGGGACGCAATGTCATTGTAAAAAAGTTTTAGGTTTGAGCAAGTTCTCTTAATAAAGATTGGTTGGAGTAAAGGGGTTTTATAATCTCATGTTTTCGAAAGGAATCGAGCCTGCTTTTCGCAATATCTTTAGCTTCCTTTTTAAAATTTCTTAACTGTTCTTTGAAAGTTTCTTTTAAAACACTTTTAGTATGGGGGTTAGAGTATTCTTTAAAAGACTTAAGATCATCTTGTAACGCTCTAACTAATCTTTCAAAATCTTCTATAAAAAAATACTCGTCTAAATGATTATTAAATGGGGTTAGTGGTGTTATTCTTTCCTCTTCTAGTCTTTTGAAAAAGGATTCTGCACTTCGTAGGGCTTTAGTGAAATCATAATATTTTCCTTCTCCCAAAGTATCACTATGGAGTGTTATTTCTACTTTTAAAAAAGTCTTTTGTCTTAATCTATAAACACGAACAAAAAACGGTTGTCGGTTATAAACACAATATTTCAGAGGAATAAGTTCTTCTCTGTGGCAACTATTTGCTATTTGATCGGATGGCTTGAGACTTCTAATAATTTCCTGATATTCATGAGGCATAGATTCACAATTTAGAACATCTAAAGTGTCTCGAATATATTTCAAATCTCTCATGTCATAGAGTTTGAAAAATGGAATACTTTTAAATGTAATTTTTTTACTACGTTCAGGGGCTTCTAACAATGTATTACTGAAATTAAAATGATGATGAATAACAGGAGAAATACTCATTTTTGTAAATATTCAGTTATTTTTTATACTTATTCTTTCAGTTATTATTATTTTGTTTGATTCTAGTCTTTTTTGTAATTTCCAATGAATTGTGTTGTATTCTCTTAAAATGTTTTCAAGATTTTTCAAGTTAAATATTGAAAAGTTTGTTTCGTTTTCAATTTTTGTTTTGTCGATTTCATATAAATTTTTTATGTTTT
>CAYWLU010000015.1:0-15590 GCA_964459435.1 uncultured Candidatus Peribacteria bacterium | reverse complement strand
CTGGTCGGGGTGAGAGGACTCGAACCTCCGGCCCCATGGTCCCAAACCATGTACTCTACCAACTGAGCTACACCCCGTCGTCAGTGAGGACTGCGCTGGACTCACTATCTGCTACAACAGATAGTTCGTCATGCTTCGTCTCACCTCCTCTTGCTTATACGGAGGTCTTCATGCTCGTTTAACGCTGTTGTCTCGCTACACTCGACAACACCTACTCGCATTCAGCTACCCCATATTCGCAGAAAAAAATTTAAAGAACTTTTCTTCCTTGTTATTTCGTAATCTTATTCATCTCTTAATCTTTTCTTGCGATATGCTATTTCTTCATACCAAAAAGTCAAATATGACTTATCTTCATTTCTGATTTTTAAATTAAGTCTTATAATTTATTTTAACCTTTTTTCTTTTAAGCTTTTGAGCTTTTAAACAGCATATTATAATATAACACTTTTCTTTAATTGTAGATTGATAATTGAAGTTTGTCTTTGACCTTGAGCACTTGAGTCGAAAGGAAGATTCATTACTCCTTCTCTTCTAACACTGATCGATATTCCATTTTATAGATATGAATAAAGGACAATGCCATGGTTAAAACAAACGGACCAAAAATAAGTCCTTTTAACCCAAAAGCCATTACTCCACCAAAGATAACTAAAAGTACTGCAAAGGGATGTAACATGGTTCTCACGCCAATTAAATAAGGTTTCACTATATTATCAACATTAACCACTAAAAGTTCACACCAGATAATTAAAAAGATCGCCGCATTAAAATGATCTCCAATAAAAAGAGAAATCACCATCGGAACCCAAATAAGACCAATTCCCACATAAGGAATAGGGGCAAATAATGCTCCTAAAGCACTCCAAAACAAAGCATTTTCAACTCCTGCTAGAGCCAATCCCAAACCAAGTGTAGCCGCTTGTGCCAAAGCCGCTCCAAAGATACCAAACACAATAGAATGCATTAAATCATGCATCTTTGTGAAAAGTTCTTGGCGATATTTAGATTTAAGAGGCAATAATGATCTAATATAAGCCATCAATCTATCTCCGTCTTTGAGGAAATAAAAGATTGCTAAAACAAAAACCACTAAATGCAAAATCACTACGGTGACATGTTTCACAATATTAGCGGCCTGCCCGAAAAGAAAAGTACTAATACTTCCTACTGCATTTCCAACCATAGAAAGAGTTTCTTCAACAGAAAGTGGTGCTAACCGTTCCCCCAATTCTTGCAATTTTGGATACTTTTCTAAAAATGGAAGCGTGGAATCACTCTGCACAATCTCGGTAATATGACTATTAACAACCTTATACGCTTCTGCAGCTTGCTCTACTAAAGAAAAGAAAAAGAAAGTTAAAGGGACAATAACCACAACTACAACTGCTATTAATACAGTCAAAGCAGCTAGTCCCTTCTTTAATCTTAATCGTCTCATAATCCATTTATAAAATGGATAAATAGTAGTCACAAGTACGGCAGCAATAAATAGTGTTCCCAAAAAGGGAGAAAAAAACTTAAAAAGAAGTCCCACAAAGAGCAACATTGTTCCCAGCAAAAAATACTTTTGCAATCCTAGTACTTGAGAACTTGATTTCTTTATCATTTTTTAAAATCCTTCTGACTATTTTACCATAAAAAAACATAAATAGCAAGCAAGCTCGGCGTAAGTTCTCACACTTCTCTATTTCGCTGTCATTGCGAGAGAGTGAAACGACCGAAGCAATCTCAGATTACAAAACAAGAGATTGCCACGCTCCCTACGGTCGCTCGCAATGACAATGCTCGGGATGTGAAAAGTTGCAACTCAGCTGGCAGTTCTATTGTCTGATGATCTCGTTCTCTACTCAAAATAAGCCAAAAACTCTTCCCTGGAGAGATTCTCTTTCTTTAAAAGGTCAGTCGCAATTTTCTTTAACATTGGTAGATGTTTTTTGAGAATTTTCTCACATTCTGTTTCAGAATCTATTATCAAACGATGTACTTCTTCATCAATAGCTCTGGCTGTTTCTTCTGAAAAATCTCTTTCATTGACATCAAAACCACTCCAATTTTTAGATTTTTCTGTAAAAACGACTGGTCCAACTTTTTTAGAATCCCCCATTCCATAAGTCTTAACCATCGCCCGAGCAAGTCTAGATATTCTTTCTAAATCACTAGAAGCTCCCGTGGTAGTTTGTCCAAACACAAGTCTTTCTGCTATCCGTCCCCCATGCAGAGAAACCATCTCATCTTTCATTTTTTCTTCTGAAGTCAAATACTTATCTTCTTCTGGTAAAAACCAAGTAACTCCCAAAGCTCCACCTCTGGCAATAATAGAAATTTTATGAACTGGTTCGCAATTTTTAGTAAAATGTCCAGATATAGCATGTCCTACTTCGTGATGAGCAATAATCTTTTTCTCATCATCAGATATTTTTCTAGATCTTCTTTCTGGTCCCATAGAAACCTTTTCTACTGCATCATCTAAGTTATCTTGAGTAATTTCTTTCTGCCTGTTTTTGGTAGCAGAAATAGCAGCTTCATTAAGTAAATTCTCTAAATCTGCTCCAGAAAATCCCACTGTTTTACTAGCAATCTTTTTTAACTCTACGCCTTTATTTAAAATTTTATTATTAGCATGTAATTCTAAAATCTGCTGTCGAGCCTCCATATCTGGTAAATCTATATGTACTCGTCGATCGAATCTCCCCGGACGAAGTAAGGCTTTGTCTAGGGTATCTGGACGATTGGTCGCAGCTATAATAATAACCGAAGTATCTGACTCAAAACCGTCCATTTCTGTTAGAATTTGATTCAAAGTTTGCTCTCTTTCATCGTGTCCTCCGCCATTACCCTGTCCACGATGTTTTCCAATAGCATCTATTTCATCAATAAAAATAATTGCTGGAGCATTTTGTTTAGCTGTTTTAAATAAATCTCTTACTCGAGATGCGCCAACCCCCACAAACATTTCTACAAATTCTGATCCAGATACGGAAAAAAATGGTACTTCCGCTTCTCCTGCAATAGCTCTCCCAAGCAAAGTTTTCCCCGTTCCTGGAGCACCTACTAACAAAATACCTTTAGGAATTTTCGCTCCCATTTTGTGATATTTTTTAGGATTTTTTAAAAAATCCACTACTTCTACAACTTCATCTTTAGCTTCTTGAGCTCCTGCTACATCTGTAAATTTCGTTTTATGTTTAGTCTTGTCATAAACTTTAGCTCTAGATTTCCCAAAACCAAAAGGACCACCTTCTCCTCCTCCCATGGCACTTGCCCGACGAGAAATAAAAACCAAGAAAAGAATTAATAATAAAAAAGGAACAATTCCAATAAGAATATTAAACCAAAGTTTTCCACCAGAAGTATCTACTACTTGGACAGAAGTTCTTTTGGTTAAATCATTTAATCCTAAATCTTTAATATTCGAAGAAGGCTCTTTAAAGGTCTGATATACTTGTCCATCAAAACTCTCTGCTTTGATATTATTATCTTTAATTTCTATAGATTTTAGTTCGTCTTGTTGGTATTTCCCTAAAAAACTAGTTAAAGAAATTTCTTCTGGTTTTTCTCCAGAAATTTCTGACATATCTTTAGGAAAAAGGAGCGCTAAAGATGCTCCAATTAAAGCAATAATTAATAGAATCTTAAAAGGATTATTCCGCCGTGGTGCGTTTTTAGGGGCTGGCTTCATGCTAATGAAGAATGATTAATAAAAAATTTACCCTGTGAAATAAAATTTTGAAAGAAATTTTAATCTCGATAAATCGAGATTATTTCACAAGAGGTGAATAATAAAATTCAAACCGCGACGAGCGTAACAAAAATAAGTGAAGTTTCAAGTTCGTCTCAATAAAAATTAATTAACTAATTCTTCTTAATCTTTACAACAAACTGATTTTGGAATTATCATATTGTTTTCCTCAATGAATTTATCTATTTTAGATTTTCTTTCTTCTGCTGTTAAATCTTCCGGCAAACATTGTACAAAAGCTACAAATCTTGTTTTAATAGAATTATCGTCCAAAGTAACACAATAAGCATCTTCCCATGCTTCTTTTGTCCAACCACTGGGAACTGGTGTTTCTATTATTTCCATTAAATTAATATTAAAAATTCACAATCCAAATAATGATTTTTAAAGAAATGTCAACTCTTTAAAAAAAATTCTGTGTCATCCCGCATTTATTGCGGGATCTAGAGATGAGTTAAGTACCTGCTTTACTTACAGCCAGATACCCCGCCTTCGCGGAGTATGACAATGTTTCTTGGCATATTATAATATAATAAGTTTTGGGAATAAAATTTCTTATTTCCTAACAAAGGAGTTCTTCATTCTTCATTGATTTCTATTCTTCGCCTACCCCGTGAAATTCCGCAGAGCGGAAGACTCGCAGTGGCGAGTCTATTTCACTGGGGTCATTCTTCATTCTTCATTGCCTTAAGTAATCCGTAAACAAAATTCCATTTAAATGATCTAATTCATGCAAAAAAATTCTAGCATCCCATTTAGCTAATTTCTTTTCGCACCAGTGCCCTTCTAGATTTTGCCACCGGACATGTACCTTAGATGGTCTAGTTACTTTATCAAATTCTCCTGGCAAAGATAAACATCCTTCTTCTAAACATACTTTTCGTTTAGAAAAGTCCATTGCTTCTGGGTTAATCATAACAACTACCCTCCTATCCTTTCGAGTATTAACATTAAAAGTTACAAGGATAACTCTTTTATCTACTCCTACTTGCGGAGCGGCAAGTCCTACACCTTTAACTTCTGTTTTTGGATCTTCTTCAAGCATAGTTTCTTCCATATCTACAACCAATTTTTTCAATTGATCATCAAAATCCGTTACAGGTTTGCATACCGTTCTTAGAATTTTATTGGTTTCTCCTGTTTCTATATTAAGCATTGTTTAAGGATTTTTTAAAATTTCATGGGTTCCTATCCTCCGGAAGAAAAAATAATTCTCTTCTTTTTCAAAAGTGATTCTAATATCCATATTCACCGACATTTCCCAAAAGAAACTACCTTTGATCTTTTTTATTCTTAAAGAAGGATAAGATAAATCCAACATAAAGTAATCTAGTTTCTTTTCAAGCTGTATTTTTGCCTCTTTTGGCAACTTTTTTAATTCCCTCTTAAATTTATCAGAAAATTGAATTTTTATTTTCATGAATTTAGCCAACACAAAGCATCTTTAGTATTGTCAAAAATAGGACTCACCATTCCTTTTGCTTTCTGTTCTTCTACTTCTGAATCTGGCACAACTTCGCTAACAGTAATAGTTACCTCTACAATATCATTTTCATTTAAATCTTCTCTCCATTCTCGAGGTAATTTTTTCACAGGAATATTTTTAATAGTTTTAGTCATTTTATAAACTTATATCTCAATTTTTACTATTTTCAAACGAATTGCAATATTTTTTCTAATTGATCATCAAAATCCGTTACAGGTTTGCATACCGTTCGAAGAATTTTATTGGTTTCGCCTGTTTCTATATGAAGCATTTTTTAAGGATTTTTTAAAATTTCATGTGTTCCTATTTTTCGGAAATAAATATAATCCGAAACTATCTCAAAGGTAGCTCTGTAATTCATTGTAATAGAAATTTCCCAAATATCACTTCCTTTTAGCTTTTTGAGCCTAATAGATGGATGCCCTCTGTCCACCAAAAAAAGTTTTATCTTTTCTCTCCATCTATCCTGAATTTCCCTAGGAAGTTTGATAAACTGCTTATTAAATGTCTTGGAAAAATGAACTTCTTTCATATTTATTGAGCCTGTAAACCTTTAAACCAATTATCAATACCTGCTATATCATCCACAGAAAAAGAAGTATATTCGCCATTTTCAAATTCTCTATCAACCTCTAAATCTCTTTTTATTATTGGCTCAATAACCCGAATAATAATCTCCACTTGATCATTATCATCTAAATCCCCTCTCAACTCACTAGGCAATCTTTTCGCCAAAATATTTTTAACTATTTTAGTCATTTTATAAGCTTATATTTCAATTTTTACTATTTAAAAAAAAATTGCAATCAAAAGAGGGATAGAGTTAGAACTCATCCCTCTTGTAATCTCGCTAACTTTTAGACTTTTTAGCTTTTTAGCTTTTCAGCTTTTAGACTTTTAAGCTTTTCTACTGCAATTCAACAGTAGCTCCTGCTTCTTCGAATTTCTTTTTCATTTCTTCTGCTTCATCTTTCTTCACTCCTTCTTTAACAGTTCCTCCGCTTTCTGCCATAGTCTTTGCTTCACCAAGACCAAGTCCAGTTAATTCTCGAACAACCTTGATAACTGCAATCTTTTGAGATCCGCAATCCTTAAGAACTACATTAAAAGCAGATTTTTCTTCTACCTCTTCTGCTTCTCCTCCAGCAACTGCGCCAGCAACGGCAACAGGAGCTGCAGCCGTAATACCGTACTTTTCTTCAAAGTACTTAGCTACATTATTCGCTTCGACAACAGATAGTTTTTCTACTGCGTCAACTACTTTCTGCTCTCCAGCAGACAACTTGATATCGGTTTTTTCTTCAGTCATTTTTTTAAGGGTTAAAAATTAAAAATGAAAATTTACTAATAAATTACGACGCGAATTTCTCCGCATTTTCCAGAACATTAAACATCCTCTGTAATCCAGAATTAAGAACACCATGGATTTTTCCAGTTCCAGAACGAAGGAAACCAATAATACGACCAAGAGATTCTTCTCTAGAAGGAGTATCCGCTATGATAGCAGTCGCTGCTGCATCTAAAAACTTACCCTCGAAAACTGCTCCAGCATAAGACATTTTTGGCTCCTTGGTTTCTCTAACTATAAATTCCTTACGAAATTTCTTAATAGAAGCAGCTGGTGCAATTTCATCATCTGGAGAAACAATAACTGCTACTGCTCCATTTAATTCTTTGCAAGGAACTTCTGGTAGTCCAGCATTTTTAGCTGCTATCTGAATAAGAGTCTTTTTAATTACTGTATAGCTCATACCTTGTTCTCTTAGAGAACGACGAACAACTTGAGCTTCTTCTACAGTTAATCCGTCAAAAGAAGTAAAGGCAACACCTTTAGCGTTCTTGAATTTTTCTTCTAGACTTGCTAGTTGACCTGATTTTTTAGATTTGGAAGTAGCCATTTGTAATGAATAATGATTAATGAATAATGAGTAATGAGAAATATTATATTATAATATAATTTTTATTTACTCGTCCCTTTTCTTTTATCGCTTGTAATCTTGTCTAAAAAAAATCTCTCGTTGGTCGAGAGACTTGAGACTTTTCTTCCTCCAGAATGCACAGAGCAAACTGATTAATGGAAGCAATTTGTCTCGGTTGGGTTTATGACACAGAGCCTACCAACTGTCTTCGACCAGAGATACTTTAGGAATGTGCTAGTTTTTGTCAAACTTTTTTTCTCTGAAAAGACCCCAATTTTTTTCAACCAACAAAACCCGCTTCTCGACTACAAAAACACATTACATACTTTTAAACAAAGGGAATACTCTTGCAAATACCTCAACGAAAGAATGGGGCTTACGAGCATTTTTTAAGAATTTAGCGTAAAAATTGGGGTCTTCTTAGTTTTTTCTCCTCTATCATCCCGCACAAGCCCTCCTGTCATCCCGCATTTATTGCGGGATCTGGCTTTCAATTAATCACCTACTTCATTCCCACTCCAAACTCAAGTCTTTCCACTCAGGATTAATTTCTTTTATAAGATTTACTTTCCATACTCTCGGATATTTTTTGATTTGTTTTTCCCTTTTTATGGCTTCATCTATATCTGTTGTTTCTTCAAAATACAGAAGAATGTGACAATTGTATTTTTTAGTAAATCCTTCCACAATTTTTTCTTTATGTTCATATATTCGACGCTCTAAATTATTAGTAACACCTGTATATAAAATACTATGAGTTGGGTTTGTCAGAATATACACAAAGTATTGTTTTGTTTTCATGGTTAGATCCCGCAATAAATGCGGGATGACAAATTAAATAAAAGAAAGGGCAGCCATGGTAGCAGCGCTTGTTTTCACTTCTCCAGAAGTTAATAACTCTTTGGCTTCATTAAAATCTTTTACCGTAAAAACCTCTATTTGTTCTGACTTATCTAATTGTTGTTCCCCCGTACAAACACAATTCTTAGCTAAAAAGATATGATATCTCATCGTAGCAGATGTCGGATCGGCAAATATTTCTCCTATCTTCTCTAGTTCTCCTGCTTCGTGTCCTGTTTCTTCTAGAAGTTCCCTCTTGGCACTTTGAATTGGTTCTTCTCCTTCGTCTATCAATCCTGCACAACATTCTGTCACAATCTCACCAGAACCATGCTTATATGATCTCTGTAATAATATTTCTCCAGAGTTAAGAACAGGAAAAACAATCACCGCATCTCCACAATTTTTCACAAACCATTCTCCTTTATTTCCATCATGAAATTCAACAATCTGTTTTTCAATAAGACAATAAGGAGAATCTATTAAAACTTCTTTCGAGAGAATTTTAAATTTTTTCATTTCCACTAAAATTATATACTAAATACTAAATTTTACACCCCACGCTGTCATTGCGAGAAGTAACCGTATAGGTTGCGACGTGGCAATCTCAAAATCACAAAAGTAAACAGTATTTTGAACCCGGGTTAAAAACTTTTAGACTTTTAAACTTTTCAACTTTTAAACTTTTTTTTATCTTAATAAAGCTGATCGATAGTAATTTTAGTCCCTCTAATTCTAATTACCGTCATATTTTTTCCTCTAATACGAGAAGTTTGCTTACTTCTTCTAGTCATATTTCTTCTCATTTTAGAAATAAGGACTCTTCTTTCTTCTTGCTTCTGACGATTATAAATAACTGATTCTATCTGTGCTTGATGAATATCACGAGTTCCTCGGTAAGTAGGCTTAATACTTTTAAAATCTTGCTTACAAAAAACTTCTTCTGAATAGATATTAGGATTAACTTCATTAAAACCATGCGGACTCACTGTTTCCGCAAAAGCAAAACGAGAACCAACGATAAGTAATGACCAAAACAAGAATCGAATAAAAAGTTTTACCATGAAAAAATATTATACAAACAAATCAAGAGGCTTTTACCTATTCTTCTCAAATTTGTCAAAAGATTTTCTATTGGTTTATTTATTTATTTCCAACCCGGGTTCTAGAACCCGGGTTGTATTTTTTTTGACTACAGACTATTAGCTAAATTCTAAAAACTATTTTTGTATCCGATCCTTCAGCCTTTTATTCTTTTTATTAGCAGTCTCGTCCATTGAAACCTTCTCAATAATAAATACTTCATCATTAATTCTAACTTTTCTTTCTGTAACAAAAGTGACCGTCATTTCTTTCTTAGCCTTCTTAATAGGATTTCCATCCACATCCCTTAACTCTGTAATTTTTTGTTTTACAGTTCCAGTAGCATTTCCAATAACATAAATCTCATCTCCTAAACGCAATTCTCCCGACTGAATTAAAACTTCTGCCACATTCTTTTTGGAAAAAAAGTGCGTTATTCTACCAATATGTATTTTACGAGTAGTAGCCTTTGAACCATACGAAGCACTCCAAGCCCCAACTGGCTTACCAAAATAAAAACCCTTAGAAAATCCTCTGTTATATACTGACTTTAAATCTTCCAGTAATTCTTCTATTAGCTTCTTATTGTATTCTCCTTTTTCTATTGCCTCCAAAGCTTTTCGATAGACTCTAACAACCGTAGATACATATTCTGGAGATCTTCCTCTACCTTCTATTTTTAAAGAAACAACCCCAGTATCTATAACCTTATCTAAGAACTCTATGGCACAAAGATCTTCTGGACTCATGATATACTGATTTTCTACCTTAAATTCTGACCCTGTTTCCGTATCTATCACTTTGTACGCTCTCCGGCACATTTGACGACACATTCCCCTATTAGCAGAACAACCATTTTCGAAAGCAGACATAAAACAGCGTCCGCTGACAGAAATACACATCGCTCCATGAATAAATACCTCTATTTCTATGAGATTACCTTTTGGTCCTCGGATATTTTGTTTCTTAATCTCTTCTACAATGCTTTTTATTTGTCCTAGATCTAATTCCCTAGCCAAGACCATCCGATCTGCAAATTGCGCAAAAAACTTTATAGCTTCTATATTAGAAACAGAAAGCTGCGTAGAACAATGTACTTCTTGTCCTACTTCTCGACAATAAGCTAAAACTGCAACATCTGAAGCAATAATCGCATCTATTTTATTTTCCTTTGCTTGCTCCACAATCTTCTTCACAAGCTCCATCTCTCCGTCATACACAATAGTGTTGAGCGGAATATAAGATTTTATTTTATTCTTCTTACAAATTTGAGAAATTTCTTTGAGATCCTCAAAAGAAAATCCTTTTACTGCCCCCTGTCTCATGTTTAAGTGTGATACCCCAAAATAAACCGCATCACACCCTGCATCTATTGCAGAATGGAGAGCCGAAAATGAACCAACTGGGGCAAGAAGTTCTATTTTTTGCATCACTAGGTTTTTACTGGTTTTCTTTTAATAATCAAGAAGTTGCCCGTCCTATTTCTTTTAAAACTGAGTTACTTTTAGACTTTTTAACTTTTAAGCTTTTAAGCTTTCTATAGCATATTATAATATAACGCCCTTTATCCCCAGAATCACTAGACAAGCACTCATCAAATCTATACAGTCTCGCACGATTCCTTCTTTTTTTCTTTATTGAAGATTGAAGATTGATAATTGAAGATTGATTCCATGCCTATTTCCGTTCACGATCTCGCCACACAACTCGCCATTGCTCCAGAAGCAGTCCAGCTTCATGCTATGGATTTGGATTTCGAAATTGGCGAAGATGATATGGTGTCTGATGAAATAGCCTTAGAAATAAAAAATATAGAGTTAGGAGACGAGGTAAAACAAGCAGAACACGAAATAGAAGAAGAATTACAAAGAGAAATCGTCGAAGAACAACAAAAGAAAACTGCAGGACAAAAAAAATCTGTTCGTAAAAAAACCAAAGAAGAAAAAGAAGAAGTTGAAGAAGTTGAAGAAGTAGTAGAAGTAATTAAAACCGATGATGGAACAATAATCTTACCAGAAAATCTAACAGTCAGAGAATTAGCTCTTAAAATATCTAAACCCATTCCAATAGTTCTCGTAAAACTAAAGCAAAATGGAATTATTGCGAATCTTGCCCAAGAAATAGATTACGAAACTGCCGCCGTTGTATCAGACGAATTAGGTGTCAAAGTAAAAAAAGAAGCTGTAAAACTTACTGGAGAAGAGCTTTTTCGAGCAGATCTTTCTCAACTTCTTAAAGACGAAGAACCAGAAACCCTTCAAAAACGACCTCCTGTTATCTCTATTATGGGACATGTTGATCACGGAAAAACCTCTATCTTAGATTATATTAGAAAAACCAAAGTTGCCGAAAAAGAAGCTGGAGGAATAACCCAACGAATTGGAGCTTATCAACTAACAATTGGCGGAGATAAAATTACTTTTTTAGATACTCCAGGACACGAAGCTTTTACAATTATGCGTGCTAGAGGAGCTAGAGCTACAGATATTGCTATCTTGGTAGTAGCCGCTAATGAAGGATTAAAACCTCAATCTATTGAAGCTATTAATCATGCCAAAGAAGCAGGTATTCCAATCATTGTTGCGATTAACAAAATGGATTTAGAAGGAGCTAATCCTGACCAAGTAAAAGGACAGTTAGCAGAACAAGAGCTTAATCCAGAAGATTGGGGTGGAAAAACCCCTTGTATTCCAGTTAGTGCCAAAACCGGTGATGGAATAGATAAATTACTAGAAACCATAAAAATTGTCGCCGAACTTCAAGAACTCAAAGCTAACCCAAACAGAACAGCAATTGCCACTGTCATAGAATCTCAAATGCAAGAAGGTGTTGGCCCTACTGCCACAGTTCTAGTTAATACTGGGACTCTTCACCAAGGAGATGCTTTTGTAATCTATGATCAACACGGCAAAATCCGAACCATGAAAGATTTTGAAGGTGAAGACATCAAACAAGCTCTTCCTTCCACCCCCATCCAAATAACTGGACTATCTAAACTTCCTCATGTAGGAGATTTAGTACAAATCATGGAATCGGAAAAAATTGCTAGGCGAAAATCAGAAGAAGTTGCTTCTATTTCTCATGAAGACGAACTTGGAAAACGAAAAAAATTCTCTTTAGCAACCATGAAAGCCAAACTTGCCGAAGGCAAACTCCAACAACTAAAAGTCATTGTTAAAGCAGATTCTCGTGGAACCATGGAAGCTGTAAAAAATGAAGTAGAAAAAGTTAAAACTGATGAAGCTTTTACCAAGGTAGTTCATGCTGGAGTAGGAGAAATAACCGAATCTGATGTCATGCTCGGAAGTACCGGAGACACAATAATTGTCGGATTTAATGTCGAAGCATCTAATAGAATTCAAAAATTAGCTGAAAAAGAAGGAGTGGGAATATTTTCTTTTGATGTCATCTATCACCTCACCGAAAAAATAAACGATATTCTTATTGGCAAATTAGAAGACGCCGAAGTAGAAACAATCGTGGGAGAATTTAAAATTAAAGCTATTTTTGCCTCTAATAAGAAAATGGCAGTCTTGGGTGGAGATGTCCTTAGTGGAAAAGTAAGAAAACTTTCTAAATTCAGACAATTTAGAGAAATAAAGAATGAAGAAACTGACGAAATGGAAGAACAATTAATTAGCGAAGGAAAAATTGCTACAGTTCAAATAGGACAAAAAGAAACTAATGAGATTAACGAAGGAACCGAATGTGGAATGAAAATTGATCACCATGGACTTGTTTTTGAAGAAGGAGATCGTTTGGAGTTATTTGTGTTGAAGAAGTAGCTTTAATCTTCCTTTCGACTCAAACGCTCAAGGTCAAAGACAATTATCAATCTACAATCTTCAATTTCGGAACCAAAATATTTATAATTTCCTTGTTGTCATTCCGGCTTGTCCGGAATCAGAAGAGTTATTGTTAAACAAAAAAGCGTCAGCGCGGAACTTTTGTTTTGATAAACGCTAACGCTTCTATCTAAGATATTTACGCATAAGATTCCCGACAAGCGGGAATGACATTCTTAAACCCCATCATTCTGCCATTCGACTCTAAGGCCTGACGACCTCGTCACCCTCTCAGCCATGAGCTCGAGACCGAATGGTCAGGCTCGAATAAGAGCAAGCGAAGCGAGTCGAAGGATCTTCCAAATAATTCCACTGTCATCCCGCATTTACCCCGTGAAATCCCGCGAAGCGGGACTATTTCACTGGGTTTATTGCGGGATCTATCGACAAGTTATTTACCTGCTTAATTTACATTTACTAATTCTAACCCGGGTTCAAAATTTCCTAGAACCCGGGTTAAAATTAGTGACGAGTTTTCCGCTTTGCGGGATTTTACAAAGGAAAAAAGTCATCCTGATTCCGCTTTAGCGGAGAAGGATCTTCCTAATAATTCTACAGTCATTCCGCATTTATTTATCACTGTCGTCCCGTATTTATAACTCTTGTCATCCCACATTTATACCTTTTGTCATCCCGCATTTACCCCGTGAAATCCCGCGAAGCGGGACTATTTCACTGGGTTTATTGCGGGATCTATCGACAAGTTATTTACCTGCTTAATTTACATTTACTAATTCTAACCCGGGTTCAAAATTTCCTAGAACCCGGGTTAAAATTAGTGACGAGTTTTCCGCTTTGCGGGATTTTACAAAGTTTTAGACTTTTTTTCATCACAACAATCACAATCATTTACATATTCGAATACATAAACGAATATGTATTCGAATATGTAAAGAAAGGCAAGAAAAAAGAAATACTTAAGATTAAGTGGAAGATTCTTCGCAAAGCTCAGAATGACATTATTCTTTAATTTCATATGTATAATCCATCTGAAACTTGAAGATTGTAAATTTAAAGCTAATATCTCTCCCGAATGAAGAAATCCGAATTTCTTTTTCCATTAGCCCGCATCATTAACGATGGAGTAATGACCTTTGTAGGTTTATTGCTCGCCTATTTTTTGAGAATGCGTTGGTTTGAGCTATTCGACTTATCCGCCCCAACGACATTTTTCCCCTTAGATCTTTTTTATATTTTTGCCGCAAAAACAGCCCTTATTTTAGTTGTTATTCTCGCTCTTAATGGCCGCTACCAATTCGGCAAAGACGAAAAAATCTGGGATGAATTCTTGCGTGTTTTTTGGGTTTTTTCCGCTGGGATGGCGTTAGTACTCGTTAGTTTTTTCTTTGCTAAATTCATCTTTTTCTCTCGGTTTATTTTTGGTTTTGGCTGGCTATTTAGCATTGTTTTCCTCTTGGCTGGTAGAATTGGATTACGACAAATTAGACAAAAATTCTATGAAGCAGGCTTTGGGAAAATTAGAATATTAGTCTTGGGAAACGGTACAATAGCTAAACAAGCAATCTCCTTTCTGAAATCCTCTCCTAAATACGAAATAGTTTCTCATATTTCTCAACAAGAAAAATATTCGGATAAAGATACTTTTGAAAAACTTCTCAAAGATCTTCAACCTCACGAAGTCCTACTAGCTGATGAAAAATCTTCAGAAAAAATTACCGCTAAACTTGTCCGAATTACCCATATTAATCATGTCCGATTTAGATTCTTGCCAGACGAATTAGGATTAGATTTAGCAAGTGTAGAAGTATCTACTTTGGGAGATTTACCATTAGTCACTCTACATAATACTAAAATTGGTGGCTGGGGATATATTACTAAATCAGGCATAGATTTCGCCATTGCTTCTGTATCGGGAATTATTCTTAGTCCTGTGATTGGAATAGTCGCTTGGAAAGTCTGGACGCAAGATAAAACCGCTCCTATATTTTATGGATCAGAACGAGTCGGTCGTAAAGGCAAAAAATTCTTATGTTGGAAATTTAGAACCATGATTAAAAATGCCGATAAAAAGAAAGAAAAACTTCTTAGCAAAAACGAACGCAAAGGAGGTGTTCTATTTAAAATGGAAAATGATCCGCGGATTACACCACTAGGAAAAAAACTTAGAAAATGGTCGCTAGATGAACTACCTCAACTCTGGAATGTACTCAACGGAGAAATGAGTCTTATTGGCCCTCGTCCCCATTTACCAGAAGAAGTCAGAAAATATGCTCAAGATGATTTACGAGTATTAGGCGTAAAACCAGGAATTACAGGCTTCGCCCAAATTAACGGACGATCTAATCTCTCTTTCCAAGAAGAAATGAATTTCGAACTATTTTACCTCAAAAATTGGAGCCTCAAATTAGACATTATTATTTTCCTTAAAACTATCTGGATTGTTTTGAAAAGAAAAAATGCGAGCTGAATTTTTTTATAATGAAGAATGTAGAATGAAGAATGAAGAATCTTCCCTATAATTTTCCTGTCATCCCATATAATTTCTAACCCGGGTTCAAAATTTCCTAGAACCCGGGTTAAAAATTAAACTTGTCATCCCGCATTTACTTCCCCTTGTCATCCCGCATTTACTTCCCCTTGTCATCCCGCATTTATTCCCCTTGTCATCCCGCATTTACTTCCCCTTGTCATCCCGCATTTACTTCCCCTTGTCA
>CAYWLU010000014.1:0-15886 GCA_964459435.1 uncultured Candidatus Peribacteria bacterium | reverse complement strand
TTTTAAAAACCCGGGTTCTAGGAAATTTTGAACCCGGGTTAGAATTAGACTCGTCATCCCGCATCACTCCCTTCCGTCATCCCGCATTACTCCCTTCTTCCTAGAACCCGGGTTAGAATTAGACTCGTCATCCTGCATTACTCCCTTCTGTCATCCCGCATTTATTGCGGGATCTGGCTGTCAATTAAGCATCTACTTCGCTTCATGGTTGGATACCGCAATAAATCTAATATGACATAAATTTTTTACCTTAGTACAGCATATTATAATATAATGTTCACAAAATAAAATCTGAGTTAGAAACTTTTTGACTTTTTAACTTTTAAACTTTTTCTTATACCCCTCCTGACCTCCCCTGCAAGAGGAGGAAGCTAATGATGAATAACTTATTGAAGATTGAAGATTGAAGATTGAAGATTGACTACTCACACCCCCGTTCTTCCAAACTCTCCAAGGCCGTGCCACTACCACTAATGGAATTCTGCAATCTTTGTAAAACTTCTTTTAATTGCTCTAGCTCGTTTTTCACCTCTTCCAGAGACTCATCTGGAACGACTTGCTCATCACCTTTTTCCGAACTAAAAAAGGAAAAAACTGAATTTCCTCCGCCATTAATATTTTTCAAAACCTCCTTCATTTCTTCTAGTTCTTTTTGAGTTTCTTCTAAAGCTTCTTTTGTTCGAGCAAATTCCTTTTGAGTTTCGGTTAAAATTTGTTTAGTGCTTTGTTCAACCCCTGCCCTATGTCCCGTGTTCTGAAAATCTTGAACCTGAGACGCAGACCCAGACCCCAAACTCTCCAAGGCTTGTTGTGTCTCCTCAAACGCATTTTTTGTTATTTGAATTGCTTGCACTGTTTCTTCTATTTTTTCTTCACCTTGTTCTTTTTTTTGGATTAATGATTCGCCCAAGTCTGCTAATTTAACTCCTAGTTCTTTCATTTTCTTTTCCAAATCCTCTTTCTTGGTGTCAGTATTTTCCCCCAAAATATTCACAACTGACCCCTGCAAATTCCCCATAAACAACGCTAAATCAAAATCACTTTTCCAAAGAAAAAATCCCCCAATAAGTAATATCAATAAAAAGAAAAACCTAGCTACCATAATTTAAAAATTAATTTTCATCGACCACTCCCAACACTTCTCCACCTTCTCGGAGAGATTTTTCTAATTCTTCTATAGCTTTTTTCGTATCTTCAAAGGCCTTTCTAGTGTCATTAATGGCTTTTTCTATCTCTTCTATCTTTTCTTCTCCAGCCTGTTTTTTTTCATTAAACCTATTTATTAATTCTTCTAATTTCACCCCCAATTCTTCTTTCTTTTTCTCCAACAATTCCTTTTTTCCTACCAAATCTTGACTAAAATTCTCTAACCAAAAATCCTGTCCTTTGTTTAACCAAACATCCAAAGCAACATCACCCCGCCACACAAAAAAGGATCCAATGATAACTAAAATTACGACAATATATTTAACCATTATTTAGTAAAAAGTTCTCGTACATCTCGTCCAGAAAAACCCTTAATTCCCAGTGAAATTTGTCGAACAGAATCTGGAGAAAGAATTTTACTCGTAATGCTTGCGTGTTTTCTCCCTGCAACTTTTACCGTCTGTCTAATTCGAGCCGAAATCATAACCTGTGTATTACATTCTGGACAAACAGCATGAAAATCTATGCTTTTTAAATCAGCCCGATAAATCTCAATTCCGTTTTCGTTAAAAATTCCTCGACAATGAGGACAAGGAATGTCTCTCCTAATTTGACTCACGATTTGGCGGAAATGAGTAAATTTCATCTCTTGGATTTTGATAGTAATCAAAGAGAAGAGCAAATTTAATTTAGCTTTTAGTCATTAGTCCATAGTCTTTAGCATAAATTTTCCAACCCGAGTTCTAGAACCTAGGTTGGAAATAGGAAATAGGAAATAGAAATATACCCCTCTTAATCTCCCCTGCTAGAGGAGAAAAAAAATCCAGTTCGAACTCTAGAGTTCGAACTGGAAAAGCTGGAAAAGGGAATTCCGTTTTTGGATTGAAGATTGTTAATTGTTAATTGATAATTGAAGATTGAAGATTGAAGATTGAAGATTGAAGATTGAAGATTGTTTACCCCTCCCCCAACGCTTTATAAAAATCTTCTCTAGTAACTTGCTCTCCAAAATTCACAATCTTTCCTGTAAAAATATAAATCATTCTTTTTGCCTCATTAGGAGCAACTTTCTGAGCAGGATAGAAGAATGGTTTAGCAGAAAACCTATCCCGATAACTCAATAAAGCTGGTGTATAAAACCAATCTTTATCACGAACATCTACGAAATGATTTCTGGTTAAAAGCGGTAAAATATTTCTAGTCATTGTTAGATGAGCTACCTTAATTTTCTCCTGATTATCTTCTTCAAATTTAGGACTGGGCATTTCAAGTTGTGGTTCATAGAGCCAGTAGAACATATCCGCTCTAACTAATTCCCGCTCTGGTCCTCTTAACTGAAGTTTTTTAGATTTATAATTTTCAAAACTTGCTCGTGCCCTAAGCACAATAGAAGGGTGAATAGGTCCAATTTCTGAGAAAAAAGCAGAAAATACTTGTGCCGAAGATTTAAATTCATCTTTTGCCCAATACCAGCCACTACTCTGCGTGGAAGTACTCTTTTTTAACAAACTAGATCCATTACCAAAAGGCAAGTTAATTCCTATTCCTTTCAGTCCTATTTCTTTTGGTGCTCCAATTTTCAAATTAGGATCAGCAGTATTTGGATCCAAGAGTTTATTCGGAACCCTAGAATCTATCGGAACTCCTCCGTTATAAAGATTTTCTGTCTTAGGATTTGCTTCTGGATTAACAGGAGTCGGCTGAAGAACATATGTCTCAACCCAAACGGTAAAATGAACTAAATCTTCATTTCCTTCTCCATCTAATACCCTAAGTCCAATAACTTTTTCCCCAGCCGTTTGGAATCTTTTCGTAATCTTATTCTGACCAGCCACGATATTTCTACCTGTGGAAATTAAGTCATTTTTTCCTTGATAATCAAAATCCCAAAAGAATTTAAGATTGCGTCCTTGGCTCCGAGAAGCATCAAAGGTAAAATTAGTTCTTGTATCACCAGTTCTTTGAGAAATAACAACTTGTGCTTTTGGTCCTTCGTAAGCAAAAACTGTTACTGTTCGAGAGATAGTGGTTACTTTTTCACTTAAATCTTTGATCTGCATTTTAGCGATATACTTCCCTGCTTCGTTATATTTCCATTCATGAGTAGCACTCCTATGAAATATAGTATCCCAGTTTCCGTCTCCATCAGCATCAAAACGAACTTCTAGTTTAGATTCTGGACTTTGTAAATCCTGAACGACTGGTTTAAACCGCACTAAATCTCCCGTATAAATAAGTTCTTTATCTACTGTAAAAGAACCTCTCGGAGCAGAACTAGCCACCACTTTTATCCGCATAAAATTAGTAGTAGCAATCAAATCCTCGTTTTGAACTTGAACAGTAGGTTGATATTCTCCAGGTCGAAGGAATGTATATTCTGCTGTTGAATTGTTACTAAAAGTCGTATCCCAAATTCCGTCTCCTTGAAAATCCCAACGGTAAGTAAATTGAAATGCGGTAGCATCTCGTTTTTTCAAAGAAGCAGAGAACCTGATTCTGTCTCCACTAACTACCGAAAAAAATTGAGTTGTGTTTTCCGTATTAAAAGAAGTTTGTCTGGTTATATTTTGCGCTCTTATTTCTGTCCTATAATCAATAGGATCTGTTTTTACTTCAATAGTTAAAGAAGTTTCTTCACATTTCGGTTGAGCAAGATCATAACAAGTTCTAATTCTTACTTCATGGGAACCGGGAGAAGTAAATTTATGAGATACTCTCTTTTTTCCCTTAATAAATTGCTCTCCATAGAAATTCCATTCTAGCCAAGCATGTTCTGGAACAAGTGACTGCGAAGCATCAAAAACAAAAATAGTGTTTTCGTTCCGTGCTACTTTACCCGGAGAAACATTAACAATCGGCGGAACAATAGGAGCCTCTCTTATTTCTATTTTATCCCATTCTTTTCGATAAACAGGCTGATTCGATCCATATCTTTCAGAAGGAATTGTTTCTATTCCCCGCACCGTTTCCGTACTTTTGTCTGGAAATAAAACTTCAGCGGTAGGAGAAACCTGACCAACATCAGTCAACGAATAAACATGGGTAACTATCTTTTGACGAGACCAACTAGTGTCCCATTTTCCATCTGAATCGAAATCCCAACGCACCGTTACGGCATCTGGATCCTCTGTTCTCGGCAAAGAAACAACAAGTTCAAAAGAAACTGGTTCCCCGGCACTAACCTTTGTAGGTTGTGCAGAAATACGAATATGACGATAAATATCTCCAGCTACTCGGTAATTACGAAATACTGTCTGCATGGTACTAGATTCTTTGTCTCGCACCTGAACCCGTGCTCTAAAACTTCCAATATTCATTGGTTTATATATTTTCTTGGCAGTAGTTCCCCACGCTGTCCAATTGCTTTCGTTAGCAAACTGAAACCTATATTCCAAACCCCCTTTTTGACCTCTTGTATTTGTAGAATCAGAGGCATCAAAAGTGAATTCCTTGTTTATTTCTCCTGTGGACGGCGTAATTACTAGACTCGCTTGTGGCAAAGTAGCCGCAAACACCTGTCCCCAGAACAATGTAGACAATAAGTACAAAATCATCGTTATATTGTACCATAAATAGCACACAAAAACAAGGGTTTTAACCCGGGTTCTGGGAAATTTTGAACCCGGGTTAAAACCCTCAGAGTTCGAACTGATTTTTTCCCTCTAAACAAAATAATATTCAAAAAATTAATTAACTTATATGAAAAGTGTTTATTAAACAGGTGCTCAAATTACAGCTAGATCCCGCAATAAATGCGGGATGACACCAGTAAGGACTTTACTTCATTAATCATTAATCATTATTCATTATTCATTACTCATTACTCATTACTCATTACTCATTACTCATTACTCATTACTCATTACTCATTGTAATATTATATTATAATATACACCCTGTGAAATAATCCGCTACAGCGAATTCCAGCTTTGCGGAATTTCACGAGGTAAATGTTTCCTTAAACCTATAACTTTGGTAAAGTATGCCCACATGAAAATTTACCATCGAAAACTCGAAAACGGTCTACGGTTACAAGCCGTAGAAATGCTTGGAACAAATGTAGTTACCACTCTTATTCTCGCTGGAGCAGGTTCTAGATATGAAGATATTTCTATTGCTGGAATCTCTCATTTCCTAGAACACATGTTTTTTAAAGGGGCTAAAAAGTATCCCACCCCAAAATCTGTCGCCGAAGCAGTAGACAGTTTCGGTGGAGAATTTAATGCTTTTACTGGCAAAGAATATGCAGGATATTTTGTAAAATCTGGTCAAGAAAATCTAGCCAAGGCTTTAGATGTTTTATCTGACATGTTGCTTCATTCTAAATTCGATACTCCCGAAATAGAAAGAGAACGAGGGGTTATTTTAGAAGAAATGGCAATGTATTTAGATGCTCCTATGTACCAAATCTCTTGGGATTTTGAACAACTTGTCTTTGGGGATCAACCACTAGGACGAGACCAAATTGGGACCAAAGAATTAATTAAATCTGTAACTAGTGAACAATTCAAAAAGTATAAAAATGAATTATATGTACCAGAAAATATTGTAATTACTGTTGCGGGAGCGGTTAATGAAAAAACTTTGGATGAAGTAGAAAAATTCTTCCAATTTGATAGCCAACCTCAAAGCAGAAAAATGCTTCCTTTTGACAAAAATATAACCACTGAAAAATTCAAGATTCGAACTAAAAAAACCGAACAATATCATATCTCACTCGGTGTAAAAGCTTTAGCAGAAACAGACAAGAGATTCCCTGCCCTAAAAGTTTTAGCAACAATTTTAGGTGGAAATATGAGTGCCCGAATGTTTCAAAAAATTAGAGAACAAAAAGGTCTTTGTTATTCTATTCGAACCCAAGTAGATGAATTTACAGATACTGGTCTTATGACCACCAGAGCTGGCGTAAAATTAGACGATGTTCTCAAAGCCGTCGAAGCAATCCGTCACGAATATGATGAAATAGTCATAAACGGAATTACAGATAGTGAGTTAGAAAAAGCCAAAAATTATCTTTGTGGCAAAGTAGATCTAAGTACCGAAGACACTGAAGGCGTAGCACACCACTTTAGTAAAGATGCTTTGCTGTACGGAATTGAAGAAGATTTTGCATCTTGGAAAAAGAAAATCAGGGAAGTTTCTAAAAAAGAAGTCGATGATTTAGCCAAAGAACTTTTAAAACCTGAAAATCTCCGCTTTGCGGGAATTGGACCAAAGGTAGATGAAGAAAAATTGTTGAAACTAATTTCTTAGGACTTTCAGTTCGAACTCTGTGAAATTTTGAGTTCGAACTGAAAAGAAACTGAATTTCTAACCCGGGTTCTGGAAAATTTTGAACCCGGGTTAGAAATTTACTAATCCTGCACCACTTGTTCTGAAACTTTCTCAAATTTCTCTTCAACCCAAGCCCATTGTTCCATAAAATCTTTGTGAAAAATATCATGAAACTGAGTCTTAAAAACATGAATTAATTTCAACTTATTTAAATCGAGTTTTGTTTTTTCTATTTTAGAAAACTTTTTACTATGCACTAAATATTCCAAAATTTCGGGAGAATAATTTTGTTTCTCTGCTAAAACTTCTTTAATAATTTCAGCCGCAACTGCATGGTCTGGATGAGTATCTTCTTCTGACGGAATAATAATTTCATCTGGATTTAAACGATTAAAAAGCACCATTAAATTTCTTTTCAAAGCATCTTTAGTATACGGAGACCCTACAAAATGATTTCCCAGAGAACTAGCTTGCAAATTAGTAAAACGACTTCTTACTTGTCCCTCATCATTTAAAGTTTCTAATTCTCCATCAGGAAATCCTAAAAAATATAAATCACTATCTTGTAATCCTAAAAGTTGTGCCGTCGTCCGAGATTCTCTTTGTCTTTGTTCTCCATAGAGCCTAGCATTCGTGAAAGATATGTTTTCTTTCCCATCTCCATTAGTAATAAAAATAATCTTAACTTTTTCTCCATTAGCTATTTTTTCTGTTATTTTATGAGAACAACAAAGAATCTCATCATCAGGATGAGGTGCCACAATAACCGTAGTTGGTTTTGAAAAAGACCGAAGACCTCCTCTTCTTTTTTGTTTAACTTCTTCTCGAAAATAAGGCTTTTCTGTAGTTGTAGGAGGTGCTGGTACAATTTTAGGGGTTAAGATAAAAATCTCATTCCAGAAAAACGATGCCACGAGTAATCCTTCCATTTTTTCAATTATCAATTATAAATCTTCAATTATCAATGAAAAAAGTCCTTTTTCAACCCGGGTTCTAGGAAATTTTCAACCCGGGTTAAAAATAAAAATACTAAGCTCTTAAATATCTGAGATTGCTTCGGTCGTTTCACTTCCTCGCAATGACAACACTCCTTGATTGAAGTTTGTAGTTTGATTTAGTTCGTAACTCTGAACAATTCATCTAGCGTAGTTTCTCCTTCCAAAACCTTTAAAACCCCGTCTTCAAAAAGAGTAAGAAATCCATATTTTTCTCGTAATAATTTTAAAATATCTATCTCAGATTTTTGCTCTAAAATCATCTTTCGAACCTCATCGTCTAATAAAAAAGCTTCTCCAATAGCAGTTCGTCCAATATAGCCAGTATCCGAACATTTTTCGCAACCCTTAGCTTTCTTTATCTTGGCGGGAATTTTTAAATCTGGAATAACTTGTTTAAGACTGTCTAAAGCCTGTTGAATTTTGGCATCAGTTGGTAAAGAAATTTCTTCACTACAAAACGGACAAGCTTTTCTAACTAATCTTTGAGCAAAAATAGCATTAACCGTTGGAGCAATATTATAGTTTTCTAAACCTAAATTTCTTAATCGAGAAATCGCCCCCACTGCAGAATTCGTATGTAAAGAAGAAAGAACTATATGCCCAGTTAAAGCAGCTTCAGAAGCTAATCTTGCCGTTTCCGCGGTTCTTACTTCTCCTACCAAAATAACATCTGGATCATGACGGAGAAGCGATTTAAGACCTGTATCAAAATTATATTTCTTATCTTCATTAACCTGCGACTGAGAAATCCCTTCTAATTGATATTCTATCGGGTCTTCTAGGGTAACTAATTTTTTCTCTGGACTGTTGAGCGTTGCCAACATTGAATAAAGAGTGGTTGTTTTTCCAGACCCCGTAGGTCCAGTAACCAAAATAAGACCATTCTTATCTTGTAACGCCATTTCTAATTTCTTTTTTACATATTTCCCAAAACCTAGTTCTGTAAAAGTTTTAATCGCTCGACCAGAATCCAAAACCCTCATTTCTATTGATTCTCCAAAAGGAGTGGGAAGGGTAGAAACTCTTAAATCTATTCGCCGTTCATTAACTTGAAAACTTAAATGTCCATCTTGAGGAATATCAGCAACATTAGATTGCACTCCTGCTTCGTATTTAATCCTAGTTACAATTTTATGAGCCACTTCTTTATCTAAATGAAGAACATTATGCAAAATTCCATCGACTCGAAATCTTAATGTCACCCCGTCTTCTACTGGTTGAAAATGTATATCTGAAGCTTTCGTTCCAATAGCAGCTAACTCTATTTCTCCTAAAGCACTTTCCGCAGGCATTTTAGAAATTTTGTCTTCCAGTTCTGATAAATCTTTTAATTTAGAAGTTAAATTCTGATTTAATTTTTCTTTTAATTCTATTTTTTTTCTTACTACTTCCTTCTGTACTAATTCTGATTCATACCAATTCATAGCTTGTGCTAAACCAAATTTAGAACAAATGAAAAACTGAAATTCGTTTCCATCTTCTTTTAATTTTTCTAATACTTTTTGGGTATTGGGATCTGCTGGATCAATAATTGCTAAACTTAAAACATCTCCTATTTTCTTCAAAGGAAAAATCTTTCCGTCTTGAGAAAACTCTTTAGGAATAAGCTTAAGAACATCAAAATCTGGCGGGAATTTAGCTAAATCTACATAGCCAAAGCCTAATTTAACTGCCTTTTGTTTCGCTTCGCGTTCTTCCGCTTCGCGATTTATTTGACCTAAGAAAGCCGCTTGATTAGAGTCTTCCATCTCCTAATTATACCACAAATAAGAATAAATTACAAGATATATAGCTCTTAGTTGTCAGTCTTTAGCTGTTAGCTAAATCACTAAAAAATAATTTTTTCTAGTTCGAACTCTAGAGTTCGAACTAGAAAAATACCTCTGTCATCCCGCATTTACCCTGTGAAATAATCCGCCGTAGCGGATTCCCGCTTTGCGGGATTTCACAGGGTAAATGCGGTATGACAGCCTATGGTATAAAAAGTTACATAAGACCTATTTGTTTCAATTTCGTACAAAGAATTTTTTCGGCTCTCAAATTAGTAAATTCTGAATTATCTGCAGTATTAATCGTAATTTTTCTTTTAGTAGTAACCCCCTCTTTTTGCAATTTTGGATAATCCCAGAAAAAATCACGAGGCGTAAAAACCTTCATTTGCGTTCCAGCTAAATGTTGCAGAATTTTTTTAGTCTTTTCTTCCCCAAAAATAACTTCTGGAAAAAAGACCGTATCACAATGAGAGTGTTTAGCTTTCCGAAAAAACTTTCTAGATATTCGTCTAAATTCTACCGTATCAGCCCAACCCTCGTTAGCCATCTCACAAATTATTTGCGTTTCAAAAGAAATAAACTGTGGTGTTTTTTCTGCTCTTCTGTCTTTGCGTTCAAAATTAAATTTCTGCGAATCTATTTTTTTAATAAATTCTTGAATTGCTTTATTTTGTCGATCATAAAAAATCCCAATTCTGCCAAACTTGGTTTTTTCAGCAACAATCTTTTCCAAAGAAATAGACCAAAAATCTTTTTCATCCAAAAAATCTTCCTTTTTAACTCCTTCGTCTTTTACACAAAATTCTAATTCTGCTGATTGGTCTTTTATTAAAACTTCTCGTCCAAAAACGAGAGCACCGAAATCCGAACTAAAAAACTTGGCTTTCATCACGAGGGAAATTAGCAGAAACCACTAAAAAGTCATCTTAATTTTGTATCATTCCTCCCCATGCTGTCATCCCGCATCGCCCCCCGTCATCCCGCATTTATTGCGGGATCTAACCATAAAATAAAGCAGGTGATTGATTGACAGCCAGATCCCGCAATAAATACGGGATGACAGTGGTAAGTAAATACAGGATAACAATGTTATATTATAATATAACAAGATTACGAAAACATAAGCTCACCACCAGTAAATTCTACTTCGGTCTTCTCTTCTTTTACTTCTAGAATTTCATACTCCCTGTCATACGAAATTCCTTGAGTAATTAATTTGGCGGGAGCATCGCAAAGCGCCTCATCTTTCCACTTCATAATATACTGCCCGTCAGCCCTAACCACCCCTATTTTGCTAGCTCCTGCATTTTCTGCAACCTTCCCCAATTCCCATTTCTTATTGAAATGGTCTAATATCTTTTGAGTAAAATTTGGATGACAAGCAAAACAAAATCTTTCTTGGGTTTCACTACAAGCTAAAACATGCGGAGGAAAATCTCCCGCAATATGTAATTTATCTAACTGTACATCTGCTCCAAACCCTCCCCCCTCTGCCAATTCTACCGTTGCACAAGTAACTCCGCCTGCTCCTAAATCCTTACAAACTAAACGATCATAATTTCCTTCTTTTTTAAAAGTCTCTAAAAGATCTAAAATAGAAGCTATTAAATGTCTTTCTAAAAACGGATTGGGTTCTTGCACCGCTGCTTTTTTCTGTTCCATATCATCATCATCTTCAAAAGTATCAGAAGCAAAACTTGCTCCTCCAAAACCAGAATTATCTGTTGGTTTTCCAACTAAAACAAATTCCCATTTTTCTTCTGCCGCACACTCTGGCACATATGAATGAATTAAATCTTTTTCTCGCAAAACCCCGAGAGCAGTAACATTCACAAGACAATTTTCATCAAAACCAGAATCAAAATAAACATCACCTCCAACATTTGGAACCCCTAACGGATTCCCATAACCAGAAACTCCCTGCACTACTCCTCGCGCAATATTGCGTTGTAAGTTTTTATTAGAATCCCCAAAGCGAAGAACATCCATACATCCCACCGGACGAGCCCCCATACATAAAATGTCTCGTACTATTCCTCCCACGCCTGTCGCTGCTCCTTCGTAAGGCACAACTTGAGAAGGATGATTGTGTGATTCATGAGAAACTGCAATAGCATATTTTTCACCGTTTTCTGTAAAAACTTCCACAATTCCCGAATCTTCCGCAGGACCAAGAATCACATTCTTTCCTGTTGTAGGAAGCTTCTTAAGAAACTTTCCAGAACTTTTATACGAACAATGTTCTGATAATTGAATTCCAAAAATCGTCGCTTCCATGAGAGTCATCGGTCGTCCAAGTTCTTTCTGCATGTCACGAGCTTCTGATAACTTGAGACCAATATTGTGTTCCTTAAGAAGTTTTTCTGCCTCGGGAGCGTTAAAATCTAATTTCATCAATTGAATTCTAATACACTTCGTCGTGAGTTCCAATATCTGCTAATTGAATTTCTCCATTTTCTGTAATCCGAAAAATAACTCTAAGATCTTTTGTAACAGAAAAACTATGACAAGGATATAAGCGTCCTTTAAGTTTGTGGGTTTTTAATGATGGATCAAAAACATCCTGAGCCAAAATTTCAATTTTTTTATTTACATTTTTCTGAACAGGTTCTGATAACTTTTTATAACTTCTTCGAAATCGGGAACTAGATCTAATCTTCTTCATTATGCAAATCAGCAATTAATTCTTCTGCTGTGTCAAAAGACTTTCCTCCTCCTTTGTCCATTTCTTCGAAAGCCTCATCAGCTCCTTCCCAAAACTTTTCTTTCCTCCACTGTCGAAATTCTTCATATTGATCACTCTCAACAAGCATGGCGGCTGGACGAGAATTTCTGATAACGACCACAACACCTCTGGACTGTTCAACATTATCAACAAAATATGAAACTCTAGTGCGAAATTCAGAAATTGGGACATTTTGATCTCTATTGACAATAGTACTCATGTTAGTAATTCAAAAATTAAGAAAAATTACATTGGAATTATATATCAGTACAAAATTTATGTCAAAATTTATTACTATTTTTTGTACAAAATTTATTACAAAGGCAAAGAATTTCTAGCTTCGTCGATATCTTTTTCTTTTATGCCTGGCTCTGGTTCTACTATTTTGCTTATCTCCTTATGCTGACGATCTATGTTTTGCAACTTATTAATATCTGCTTCTTTTAGTTTCTTTCTCATATTTTGTTTTTTGATTTCAATATCTCCTAAAAGCTCTTCATTTAAATTTCTTTCTTTGGATTCCATTAGATCAATAGAATCTTTAGCTAACAAAATATTAACTGCGTTCTGGAAAGAAATATGACGATCGTATCCCGCAATTAAATTAACAATATTCTCTCTATCTTGCGGATCTAATTCTTGAACTTTCTCGTATTCGGTAATCTTTTTAAAATTAGCTAAGAGAGGTCCTACGGAAATCTCAGGGATGACATAAAAAGAATAATCTCCTTCAAAAAAACTTGTTTCCTTTAATTCTGCTATTTCATTTACTGGCATTATAAAAAATACCACTGGATAAATCTGATTATTATTCTTTAATTTTTTAGCAGTTTCTTTTACTTGTTCTCGGATATAAGTCTTAGGATTTTTAGATTTCTTCGCGTCAAAAACTATGTACTGATCTAAAAACTCTACTAGGAAATCTGGTTTCAATGCCCCACTAAAATCTGGCGGAAGATTAGCATTATCATAAAACTGAAAACCAATTTCTTTTTTCTGACAACTTTCTCTCAAGGAAGCAAGAACTAAATTCTCATGATCATTCCAAACCCGATCTCTTTCTTCTTCTGCTTTTTCTAGTCGCTGATTGTCCTCTCTTCTAATTCTATTTTTTTCGTCTTCCAAAGCTTCTTTAGCTTTGTTTAAATCGTTTACGCGTTTATCAAATTCTTTTTCTTTTCGCTCTTTTGATTCTTCAAATTGAGAAATTTTCCTTTCTAATTCTGAACATTTCCCCTGCAAACTTTCGTTTTTTTCTTCCAGTTTTTTATTTTGAGCCCATTCGTTTTTTACATTTTCCGTTAATTTTGTGATTTCTTTTTTTGCTTCCCCAAAAGCTTCTTCTTTTTCTTTTGTCTGCCCACCTTCTGCTTTAAGAGTTACAATTTCTCCTTTTTTGAGTGCCCATAAAAGAACACCCCCAGCAATAGCTCCAACAGCAAAAAATAAAATTTCCATAGCAAAAGGAGTATAATGATTTTTTAAATTTTGGAAAATCGGTACAATCATCACACATGACCCCAAAATTAGCAGTTGTGGCTTTCCCTGGAAATAATTGTGAATCAGAATCTATGCGCGCTGCTAAAAGAAATGGATTTGAAGTAGATTTAATTCTTTGGAATGAAATAGAAAAAATTGGTCAACATGATGCCTATTTTTTACCCGGTGGTTTTTCTTTTGAAGATCGTGGACGATCTGGATTAATTTCTTCCCGAGAACCAATTTTTAATATTCTCAGAAAAGAAGCCAAAAAAGGAAAAGTAATCCTAGGCGTCTGTAATGGAGCACAGATGATTGTGGAATCTGGATTAATCCCCGTGGGAGAAAATCCTGTTCCCTTTGCTTTAGCAGAAAATATCAGACGAGATAAATCTGGAAAAGTACTTGGAACTGGTTTTTATAATTCATGGAAAACAATAAAACCAGAACGAACCGATACTGCTTTTACAAATAATATTTCGGGGCTTATTAAAATTCCTATGGCACACGGAGAAGGTCGATTTACTTCTATCGATACAAAAGCTCTAGAGGTTCTAAAATCTGGTAAAAATGTCGCATTTAGATACTGCGATGAGTCAGGAAAAATCGATGAGAATTTTCCAGTTACTCCCAATGGAGCAAAATTTGCAGTTGCAATGATTGTTAACGATGAAGGAACAATTGGGGCAATAATGCCTCATCCAGAGAGATTTTATGATTCATGTGATGGCGACCAAATATTTCTTTCTATGCGAAAATGGATTGAAGAAAAAAGAAGTCCAGACAATGTAAAAATTGGAGATTTTTCTAAAGCAGAATTACCAAAAACCGAACCCGGGTTCAAAATTTCCCAGAACCCGGGTTCTGTTTTTATCGAAAAGAAACTAATCATTACCGACAACGAAGCCTTCACGCTTTCCCAAGCGATAAGTAATATTACGGGAGAAAAAATAAAACTAGATCGTTCTATTCTTTATGAAATCGCCCTCTGTCATTCTGAGCAAAGTGAAGAATCTCTTCGTCAGATTCTAGATTCTGGACTAATCCTTAATCCAAACAAAGAAATGCTCTTAGAACCCGGGTTCAAAATTTCCCAGAACCCGGGTTCTCAAAAATACGCCGTACTACCCTTAGAAGACGATGAAGCCAAAGCTTTAGGAGAAAAACTATCTAAGCTTCTTAACCAAACAGTAGAAGTAAAAATTTATAAATGTTGGGATTTTGGAAATACTAAAAAAGAAACTATTGAGAAAGTATTGCAAAATAGATTACTAGCTAATCCTAATTCTGCAGAAATATTTTACTAACCCCTACTTTAAGTTAGAATCTTCTGGCAAACTAGTAGCAGAAATTATTCTATCTTTAAGTCCTTGGTTAGCACTATCTAATCTTTTACGAGCTTCTTGTTGGTTAAAAGCTTTTTGTTGTTCAGAAACTTTTAGCTTCTTTACTGAACCTAGTTTAAATTTTTCAAACTCGTTTCCCATATTATAAAAATTAAATCGAACGCAATTTAATTATGATTCTAAATTTGTCAAATACATCCTCACAAAGTACACTAATCGCACAATGAAAACAGCTCTCATTTCGGTCTCAGATAAAGCAGGTATAGTAGATTTTGCCCAAGAACTAGAGAAATTAGACTTTAGAATGATTTCTACTGGAGGAACTTTTCGGGAACTCCAAAAAGCTGGAATTAAAAACTTACTCGAAGTAGCAGACTTCACGGGTTTTCCAGAAGGACTTGAGGGAAGAATTAAAACCCTTACTCCTCAGGTTTTTGGGGGGATTCTTAATCTCAGAAACAATAGTGATCATCAAAAATTTTGTGAGGAAAATAAAATAGAGAACATAGATTTAGTAGTAGTAAATCTCTATCCCTTCAAAAAGAATTATGAAGACGAGTCAAAATCTTTTGAAGACAAAGTAGAACAAATAGATATTGGAGGTCCTTCTATGATTCGAGCAGCAGCCAAAAACTATGAATTCTGTACTCCTGTCGTAGACCCTTCTGACTATGATCAGATAATTGAAGAATTAAAAAAAGGAGATTTGTCTTTGGAGTTTAAAAAGATACTTGCCACAAAAGTTTTTGAAATGACGGCTCACTATGATCTCCTTATTGCTAAATTCTGGAACGAAGAATCTGACAAAATGCCACTAAGATACGGAGAAAACCCTCACCAAAAAGGCGTGATTCTAGCAGATCCTTTTGCTAGTGGAGCAAACTTAGTGAAAGCAGAAATACTCAACGGGAAACCAATGAGTTATAACAACTTCCAAGATGGAAGTAGTGCAATGGAACTGGCTATGTCTTTTGATAAACCTTTTGCTTGTATTATCAAACACGCTTCTCCTTGTTGTGCAGCTATGGGAGACACCATAGAAGATGCTTTCAATAAAGCTTTAGAAGAAGGAGATTCTACTTCTGCTTTTGGAGGAGTAATTGCCGTAAACCAAAAAGTAACCAAAGCTTTGGCAGAAAAAATAAT
>CAYWLU010000013.1:9000-16335 GCA_964459435.1 uncultured Candidatus Peribacteria bacterium | reverse complement strand
TTCGTCCCAATCCCCCAGTCCTTTTTTGGTATAGAAGATTTGGTCTGCTATATCTTCATCAACATCTGGTGCTAAAATCCATTGTAAGAAAACAAGATTTTGATCTTCTAATAACGAAGAATCCATTTCTAAACTAGAAACATCTAAAGGAGGTATTTTGTCTGGATTTTTAGCTGCTTGAACAACGCCTAATTCTTCATCTACTTCCCATCCTTCTGGAATAGAAGGATTAGAGAACTCCACAGATTCTTCAAATTCGTCTATGCCTATAGAAGATTCTGCTTCTTCTGGAACTAAATCAGGGTTGAAAGCTGGTTCACTTAAATCTTCTATATTAGGAAGAACTATTTCTTCTGTAGGGGGTGGTGTAAAATAACGGGCAGTAAATTCTATAGTATCCGTAATTCCAGAAGAAACAGGATTTCCTTCTAAATCTTCTACGCTAGATGTGGCTATAATTTGATAAGTTTTTCCTTGGAAAAGACTGTTTTCAAGGATTTCTATATGAACTCGTTCCTGATTAATTGTAACACTAGTCATAGGTACTTCTCCAGAAGTATCTTTTTCTACAAATAGAAAATCTTCGCTTGGATTTTCGCTTTGGATTGCTTCAGACATAGTTATAAGAATTTCGGTATTGGAAAGTTGTGTAACACCAGAAATTTTCGGAAGATGATCTGTGGGGTCTACTGGAGTAGCAGAAACTTCTAAAGAATAATTATCTGATTCGTTTTCTTCATCATCTATAGCGGTTAATGCAAAAAAGTATTCGGTGCCATTATTTAGGTTATTGAGAGTATAAGAAGTCATATTAGCGAGTGTAATCTCATCAGCATAAGCGTCTTCTTGTGTTCCAACTGATTGCGTACCAAAATAAATTTTATATCCAACAACTACACCATCTGGGTCAGTCCCTTCATCCCAAGATAGAGTAATTCTTTCTTCTCCAGCGGTGGCTGTAACATTTTGGATTTCTAGTGGCGGTTGTCCAAATTCTTGCGCAAAAGAAACTCCTATGAAGGATAAAAAAGTAAATATGACCGCAACCGTTTTGTAATTTGTTTTCATTTTCTTCATTTTAGGGTTGGAAGAACAAAAGTTCAAGAAAAATTTAATAAAAAGTTTTATGTCATCCCGCATTTATTGCGGGATCTGGCTGTGAATCAAATCTATACTTTATTTTATGGCTAGATACCGGAATAAATCCGGTATGACAAATCTTAATTATTTTCCAAAAACTTGTGAAATATAGAATTCCCCTTCTTTGTTTTGCGTTAGTCCTAGACCGACTTTAGTCCATTTCTGGCGTAGAATATTTGCACGATGAGATCCCGAATTTTCGAGTCCAGATAGGGCTAATTCCAAACTTGTTCCATAACTTAAGTTTTCACCAAACACTCCTTGTAATCCAGATTGTTTAATTCGGTCTTTAAAAGTAAGACCAGTTTTACTTGTATGAGAAAGAAAATTTGTGATGGCCATTTCTTCGACATATTTTTGGGCTAAAGAATTAAGATCTTTATCTGCACTAAGCGTACTTCTGCCTTGTTGGGATCTTATTTTATTAGTCCAATATCTAATGCCGGGAACAGAAGTTCCTGTAATTGTCGTTTGTTGCCAAGGGGAAACAGGTAAAACCCAATTTTCTGCTACATATAGTCCGCGATTAAATAAAATTTCTCCTTGATCAGAAACAATTTCTAAAATATGAATCCCCCATTCTTCTGGATTTATATTTATTTGAAATTCATCATAACCGAGATTTTTTAAAGGTAATTCCTGAACGAATCCTCGAGGATTAATAAGGTAGGCGGTTTCTTTTAGTTGTTGTATATTAGAAAGCAGTTTTCCTTTGATAGTTATTGGTTCCAAGGTTTTTATAAATCTGGGGAAGTTATAAACGGAAATACTTTCTGTTTCTGTATCTGGAAATCCAGGAAGAAGTTCTAGATTTTCAAATCCAGCTGATTTCCAATTAGTATTTTGTGTTTGTAGATCTGCTTTGTCAGATTTAGCCATAAAAATATCAATAGCTAAATTTTGGCTAGGCAGAAAACTTTCGAAAAAGGAGAAAGGGAGAGAGATGCTTTCTATTCCATTCTCAATAAAAAGTTTCTGGTAGTGTTCTTCTTGGGAGAATAATAGTTTGATAATAGTTTCTGGAGCAACTTCCCAAGAAAATTCCACTCTTTTTTCTTCTGGAATTATTCGATAATCTAAGGTGGTAGAAAATTTATATTGAGAAGAAGAAAATCTTCTTTCTTGATTTAAACTAACCACTTCTATTTCCCCTACTCGAGATCGTTTCTCTTTATCAAAAATAAGTCCCATTTCGTAACTTCCTGTCTCTAAAAAATAAATTGGAAAAGAGAAATTCCGTCCAGAGACGGGTCCTGAATAATGAATCTGTTCGTCAGAAGAACCTTTTTTTTGTAAGAAAACAGTTGCGGTCAGGTAGTCATCTCTTTCGGCAATGCCAGAAAAAATCATTACTGTTCCAGCGACAATTTTTTGTGGAAAAGAGTCTCTCAGTACTGCTTTTTTAAAAAAATCAGAAGTGAGATGACTAATACTTTCTGGAAAAAGAGACTTAGCAGGACTTTTATCTAAAACAGGAATTGTTGGATCTTGTCGTAGTTCTTCTAATTTTTCTTTAATAACATCAGGAATGTTTTCTGTTGTTGCAGAATTAGAAAGTTCTGGTTGGATATATTCTGGTATTTCGGGTTGTGTGTCTGTTGGAGCAGATATTACGGTGTATTTTATTTTTATTACTCCACGAGAAATAGGAGCCAGATTTTCAAAAGCTTTTTCTGATAAATCTAAAATTCGGCTTTGATGATATGGTCCCCGATCATTAATTCTAACTATTACATATTTATCTTCATAAGATACTTTCAAATAAGTTCCAAAAGGTAGTGTCCGATGTGCGGCAGTTAAAGCATAGGGATCATAAGTTTCTCCATTAGCAGTTTTTTTTCCTGCGAAGCCTTCGTTATAGAAACTAGCCTTTCCGAGACCCTCAAAAATGTATTTTTCGGTAAAATTATTTTTAGCAACACTAGAAGCTCTGTAAATTAATTCTGCTATTTCTCCTCGGGAAATAGATTCATAAGGAGAAAGTTCTCCGTTTAGAATTCTAAATTCTTTTGCGACATTAAAAAAAGGATCATACCAAGATTCCTCTTCTTTTTTTTCCGCTTCTTCTATTTTAAAACTTCTGATCAGCATTTTTAAAAATTCTGCTCGGGAAACTTGACTAGAAGGATGAAAATTGCCATCGGCAAAACCTTGGACAATCTCTAGATCTGCGGCGGTATTTACATATAGAGTATACCAAGCATCCAAAGGAACATCTGCAAAATAATGAGGATTTTCTTCTAGTAAAGGAATTTCTGCTGCCATAATTAATACTTTGAGCACTTCTGCTCTCGATATAGGCTGTAATGGTTTAAAAAAAGAAGAATCTTCTTGTTGATATCCTTGGATAATTCCTCGTTCTTGCAAATTATCTATAGCGTGAAAATAAGGATGAGTAACATCCACATCAGCAAATTTTGCTTGAGTTAGTCCCCCACTCAGGAAAATACCAGTAATTAGAAATAAAAATTTTATACCTATTAAATTTATATTTTTTTTCATCTTTTAAGCTTTTTAACTTTTGGACTTTTTAGCTTTTTCTTATTTTTCATCGCTTTTGGCGATCATATATTTTGATTCGTCTTTATTGTAGTCAAAAATTTCTTTATCGGAAAAGAATCGTTTTATCTCTTGTTCAGCAGTAGATAAAGAATCAGAAGAATGAATTACATTCCTTTGGCTAGAAATAGAATAATCCCCTCTTATGGAGCCAAGATCAGTAGATCTAATCCCAGCTATATTTCTGACAATTTCTATAGCCTTTAGTCCTTCTAAAATGAAAATAACTACTGGGGTTAATTCCATGAATTTGGATAGTTCTGGAAAGAAGGGTTCGTTGGCTACATGAGAATAGTGTTCTCGTAATAGCTTTTCATCGAATTGGACAAATTTTAGAGCAACAAGTTTTAATCCTTTTTTTTCAAAACGATTAATTATTCCTCCAATTAAATTTCTTTGGACGGCATCCGGTTTTAAAATAACGAGTGATCGTTCAATCATGTTTATATTATAGCTTAAAAGTTAAAGAGATTAACAGCTGAAAAGCTAAAGAGTTTAAAAGTCGGAAATAACTGAAACAAACTTTTTGACTTTTTATCTTTTAAGCTTTTTAACTATTTTTAAAATGGAAGATCTTCAATAGAAATATCGTCGTCCTTTGGAGCTGGAGCACTTTCTACTGGTTCTACTGACACATTGTTGGATTCCCCTCCTTCGGATCCTCTTGGAGATAGCATAATCATGTCTTGAGCAACGATTTCTGTTCGATAATGTTTTATTCCTGCATCGTCTTCCCAATTACGAGTTCTAAGTCTTCCAGAAAAGAAAACTTTTGCGCCTTTTTTTAAATATTGGCTAACAATTTCAGCTAATTTCCCCCAACAAACTACATTATGAAATTCTGCTTCGTCGTGTTTTTCGCCATTAGAATCAGTCCATGCTCTGTTTGTTGCCACTCCTGCGGTACAAACAGATTGATTATTTTGAGTTGTTTTTAACTCAGGATCGCGAGTAAGGTTGCCGATAATTTCTGCTCGGTTTAGTGAATTCATCTTTGAATTGGTTAAAAAATAAATAAATCCGTAAAATATTTTAAAGTAACTACGAAGAGCCGCAAATTTTTTTCTATTTTTTTTAATAAAAAAAATTTTCTTTAAACAGTTGACATCTTTGACAACCTTTCTAAAATCCGCGCGATTTACAAAGTTTTAATAAGTTTTAATTTTTTAAAAAATGCAGAAGACATACGAAAATATCGAGGCTATTGCAGGACCTATTTTAATTGTTGATGGTGTAGACGGAGTTAAGTACGAGGAGCTCGTCGAAGTTACTACCATGAATGGAGATAAAAGAATGGGGAAAGTTTTAGAAGCTAATGGTTCTAAAGCTATGGTTCAGATGTTTGAATCTACTCGTGGACTTTCTACCAAAGGTCTTAAGGCTAAGTTCTTAGGAAAAGTAGCGACTCTTGGAGTATCTCCTGATATGCTCGGACGAGTATTTGACGGAGCAGGTAAACCAATTGATGGTGGACCAGATATTCTTCCAGAAAAAAATATCGATATTTCTGGAATGGCCATTAATCCTTATTCTCGTATTTTTCCTGCGGACTTTATCCAAACAGGTATTTCTTCTCTAGATGTTATGAACACTCTAGTGCGAGGACAGAAACTACCAATCTTCTCTGGACCAGGACTTCCTCATGCCGAACTAGCAACCCAAATTGCTCGACAAGCTAAAGTAAATGATGGTTCTGACTTTGCGGTGGTCTTTGGAGCAATGGGAGTTACTTTTGAGGAAGCAATGTATTTCCAAAAAGAATTTGAAAGAACTGGAGCTATTGAACGAGCTACCTTGTTTATTAATACAGCAGCAGATCCTGTGGTAGAAAGAATTGCTGTTCCAAGAATGGCATCTAGTCTGGCAGAATATTTGGCTTTTGAGAAAAATATGAATGTCTTGGTTATTCTTACAGATATGACTAATTATGCAGAAGCTCTTCGAGAGATTTCTGCTTCTCGTAAAGAAGTTCCTGGACGACGAGGTTATCCAGGTTACTTATATACAGACCTTTCTACTATTTATGAACGAGCTGGGAAAATTAAAGGATCTAGTGGTTCTATTACTCAGATGGCGATTCTATCCATGCCAGAAGATGATATTACTCATCCAATTCCAGATTTGACTGGTTATATTACAGAAGGACAGTTTGTGTTAGATCGAGGTTTACACCAAAAACATATTGCTCCTCCGGTGGATGTATTAAGATCTCTTTCTCGTTTAGCAGGAGCTGGAATGGGAGAAGGAAAAACTAGAGAAGATCATTCTAAATTAAAAGATCAATTATTTGCTTGTTATGCTCGTGGTAAAGAAGTACGAGAATTAGCAGTTGTGCTTGGAGAAAGTTCTTTGTCAGATGTAGATAAGATCTATCTAGCCTTTGCAGAACGTTTTGAAAAAGAATTTGTGGGACAAGGTTATCATTGTGAACGAACTATTCTAGAATCTTTAGAACTTGGTTGGGAATTACTTAGACCATTCCCCATTTCAGAACTTAAACGAATTAGTACAAAGATTATTGAAAAATATCATCCAGATAAGAAAAAGAGTGAGAAATAATCTACAATCTTCAATTATCAATTTTCAATAAAGAAAGATCAAAAAGCAGAATAATTTTCTGCTTTTTGATTAAAATAAGCTAAAATTTTAAGTCATTCTGACTTGTATGGAGATACTATTGAAAAATATACAGATGTCGGTAATATTCCGGCGCTTTTTAAATGATATTAATTTTAACTGCCGAATTCTATCCAGAGATAACAGAAATATTAGAAAGTTCTGTTATAGAAACTTTACCAAAGGATGAAAAATATGAAGTAGTTCGTGTTCCAGGTGCGGTAGAACTTCCGATTGTCGCTCAAAAGTTTATTAGATCTAAAAAACCAGCCGTAGTTATTGCTCTTGGTTGTGTAATTAAAGGAGAAACAGATCATTATGATTTTGTTTTACGCAGTTGTATCGACGGTTTAAATAGAGTATCTTTAGATGAATCTATTCCTATTGTGCAAGGAGTTCTAGCTTGCAAAAATAAAGCACAAGCTGAAGACCGTAAGATTAGGAAGGGAGAGGAATTTGCTAAAACTGCTTTAGCTATGAAAAAATTGTTTTCTACTTAGTATATTATAATATAATGAATTTTGATCCCCTAGAAAAAGTCTTATCTGAATTTGAGAAAGGTAAATTTGTTATAGTTTTGGATGAACATCGAGAAGAAGAAGGAGATTTTTTCCTTTTGGCAGAATTCGTAACACCAGAAAAAATAAACTTTCTTTTACATGAGGCGAGAGGAATGATTTGTGTAGCTTGTGCTAAATCTATTATAGATAAATTTGAATTACCTTTGATGGTTAAAGAAAATGGCGATAAATTTGGAACGAATTTTTGTGTTTCTGTAGATGCCCAAAGTGGAATAACTACTGGAATATCTGCTCCAGACAGAGCTAAAACAATTAGTGTTTTAGCAGATACAGAAGCTACAGCGGAGGATTTAGTTAGACCCGGTCATTCTTTTCCTTTACTTGCTAAAGAAACGGATCGTTTTGGTCATACAGAGTCTTCTGTGATTTTAGCTAAAAAAGTTAATAAAATTCCAGCAGTGGTTATTTGTGAAATTCTTAATAGTTCTGGAGAAAAAGC
>CAYWLU010000013.1:0-8900 GCA_964459435.1 uncultured Candidatus Peribacteria bacterium | reverse complement strand
AATTCCAACAAAAAAGTAATTATTCAGTCGATTGCTTTCCGTAATTACGGAAAATCTAATCTAAAAAAATCTCTAGAAAGTGCTAAATTATTAGTTAATAACGAATCAGTATCTAGTGGATTTGAAGCACAAGGAAGTTATATCACCTTTTTGTTTAATAATGGTTTAACTGGCGGATTTATTTTACCTGCTGGTGATTCTAAAATTTTTACTATCAAAGCTACTATTGTTTACGCTAGAACTGGAGATAGTATCGAATTAGGATTAAAGAATATAGAAGACTTTGTAGCTACAGAAGCAGGAACGGGTTTTCAAGCTACTTTAAATAGTACTCTTCGACTTGCTGACTACACTCTTAATTCTGGCAATTATCGTCTTATTCGTAACTTATATAGGGTTTATAGAGGACGAAGACCTAGACAGACAAAAAAAATTAATATAAAAAGATAGAAGAATATAAATATTCCCTAAAAAAATGAAAAGAATCCTAAAAAATATAATAAGGTTCTTTAGACCATCATCTGAAAAAGCATTTGAAGATTTGTTCTTGATTATTTCTTTTACTTTTTTGGCTATAGTTTTTGCAACTAATCTCAATGATTTAAATTTCGTAACTATGTTTTGTGACAAAATGGATTTTTTCCATTTTGTGGAAGGACATTATCACATTAATGCCATGATTTTGCCTCCTGTAACAGTGTTTATGTTAGGGTTGATTTGGTATTCTTGGAGAAGATATAATGAAACAAAGAAATCAGAATTAGGATTAGAAAAATTAGTGATAGAAAGAACTTTGGAACTACAAAGATTTAAAGATCTTATTGATCAAACTAATGACGCTATAATTATTGCTGACTCGAAAACTTCTAAAATAGTGGAATTTAATAAGAGAGCTTGTAAAAACTTAGGGTACACAAAAGAAGAGCTTCTAGAACTTAGGATTATAGATATTGAAATGACGATTCCCACAATGCGTTTATGGGAAAAGCATGTTGCAGAAGCTAAAGAAAAAAATCTTATTGTTTCAGAAGGGGTGCGTAAAAGAAAAAACGGAACCACTTTTCCTGCGGAAGTAACCGTAAACTATGTTGTTCGTAATGATAAAGAATTTATTGTTGGGATTATTCGTGATATTTCTGAACGAGTAGAGGCAGAAAAAGCCCTAAAGGAAAGTGAAGAGCGTTTTAGATCTTTAACTGAGGCTAGTCCAGATTTGATTTGGGCTATAGACGAGAAAAGTAGATATATTTATGCCAGTCCTAAAATAAGAGATATTTTAGGATATGAACCAAAAGAAATAATTGGAAAGACTCCTTTTGATTTAATGTCTAAAGAAGAATCCAAAAAAATATCGATAAAATTTAATAATTATTATAAAAATAAAATTCCTTTTGATCGACTGGAAAATGTGAATATTCATAAAGATGGTCATTCCGTTGTTTTAGAATCTAGTGGAATTCCTCTTTTTAATGATCAAAAAGAAATAATAGGTTGGCAAGGAGTTGATCGTGATATCACAGAAAGAAAGAAACTAGAAGAAGAATTTGCTGTCCAAAGAGCTCATATGGAGAAATTATTCCAAGAATCGCCAGAAGCGATTGCCTTATTAGATAATAAAGCTCGAATTATAAAAATAAATAAAAATTATTCAGATCTTTTTGGTTATAAAGAAAAAGAAGTTATTGGAAAATCTCTTGATGATTTAATTATTCCAGAAAATTTAAAAGAAGAAGCAATAAGTGCTAGTAAAAAAATTACTTCTGGTAAAACAACTGATTTTGAATCTGTTCGAAAAAACAAGAAAGGACAAGAAATTCCGGTTTCTATTTTAGGTCACCCTATTATGCTTAACGATAACCAGTTAGCAATTTATGTTATTTATCGTGATATTAGTAAACAAAAACAATCTTATGAACGATTATTAGAATCTTATAAACATTTAGGAATCATGAATCGCCAGCTAGAGATGCTATCCTTTTTAAGGAACTATAAAGGAAAAAATAAACAAGAAGCACTTAAGTATATTCTTACTTGTGCTAAAAATTTCTCTAGGGAAAAATACATTTTAATTTATGAATACAAAGAGAACTATAATTTTTCTCTTCTGAGAGCTACTGGTTGTGGGAGATCAGAACAAAAATTAAAAAATATTTCCGTTAAATCTTGGAAATCTTTAAAAAGATTAGTAGATAAAGAAGAATATGTTTTCACCGCTAAGGACTTGGAGAGTTTTACTAAAATCGAGGGGAAAATAACTTTTTTCTTAGCATTGCCTATTAAAAAGAATGACAAAATAAAAGGAATGCTTGTGGTTGCTTCTGATGAAATAATCACAATGAATGATCATAATGAATTTTATAATATATTTGCTTCACACTGTTCTAAAATTTTAGAAGATTATCTTTAGGAAAGTTTGATAAAAAATAAAGTTAACTAAAAATGAAAAAAACTAGTCGCTCAAAAATATATAATTTTTGTTAGCGAATTTATTTATCAGACTTTCCTTGAATAATTTATTGGTGTTACTAAAACAACAAACTCCCCTTTTGTGTTTTGGGTATCAAAATGTTCTAGTGCTTCTTTTATAGTTCCACGAAAAACTTCTTCATGAATTTTGGTTAGTTCTCGACCGACTGCAATTATTCGATTCTCTCCTAAGTGTTCAAGAAGTTCATTTAATAACTTAGGAAACCTGTGTACTGATTCATAAAAAATTTGAGAGATTTTATTGTCTATAAAACTTTTTATTATCGTCTGTCGTCCTTTCTTATGGGGCAAAAATCCATGGAAAACAAAAGAATCAACAGGTACTCCTGCTACCGAAACTAAAGCAGTTAGAGCAGAAGGACCAGGAATAGGAATTACTTCAATCCCCTCTTTAATTGCTTCTGTTATTAGCCTGTATCCCGGATCTGACACACAAGGTGTTCCCGCATCTGATATATAAGCGGCAGAACCTTCCTTTCTTATTCTTTTTATAATCTCTTGGATTTTAGTAGGACTACTTTGGGCATGAAAAGAAATAAGAGTAGTTTCAATATTATATTTATTAAGAAGAATTTTTGAATGCCTAGTATCTTCAGCGATAACAAAATGTACTTCTTTTAAAGTTTCTAAGGCTCTAAGGGTTATATCTCCGAGATTCCCAATGGGAGTGGCAATGATAAATAATTTCATTTCAAAATAATTTTGTCTTTACTTTAAATTATCCTAGAATTTAAAATAGTTTTTAACTCTTTTTTTGTATGACAACAACTTCTCCTGAACCTAGAAGTCGCTGGCTTAATAATTTTGTTTATATTTTAGCTGCAGTAGGATGTGCGGCTGGTCTTGGTAATTTATGGCGCTTCCCTATGCTTGCCTATGAACATGGTGGAGCTGCTTTTATTATTGCACTTGTTCTTTGTAATATCTTTATTGTTTTCCCTCTAATAATGATGGAGACCTTGATTGGTCAGAAACATCAATTATCTGCTCCGCAAGCTTTTGAGAAACTAAAAAGAGGTACTTCTTGGATACAGTGGATTGCAGTATTCTCCTCTTTGGCAATATTATTTTATTACATGCCTATTCTTGCATGGGGTATTAAATATTTATTTCTGTCTTTTTCTGGAGAATTTTTAACAGATCCTTCTAATTATTTTGTAAAAGAAATTATTCATTTATCAGATGGTGTAACAACTAGAGGTGCTTTCCAATGGTCTCTTTTTGGAGCCTTGATGCTTGGTTATTTATTTGTGCTACATAGTTTACGAAAAAATACTGATTCCATTTCTAGTGTTGTAAAAATTACAGCGACTGCTCCTTTTTTATTATTAGTCATTCTCCTGATACGAGGCGTAACACTTCCTGGTTCAACGGAAGGACTAAAAATGTTTTTAATACCGGCTTGGTCAGCTTTGGGAGACATTAAATTATGGCAAGCTGCCATGGGACAAGCATTCCTTTCTGCTAGTTTAGCATTCGGTTATTTCATAATAGCGGGTAGTCATCGTCCTAAAGGAGCAGAAATTCCAAAATCATCTCTTTGGATTTTAATTGGAAATTTTGGAGTATCTTTACTTGCTGGAATAGCTGTTTTTGCCACTCTTGGATTTATGGCTAGTCAGCAAGGCGTACCTGTGAGCGAAGTTTCACAAGGTGGGCCGATGCTTGTTTTTTCTGTCTTACCAACAGCAGTATCTCTCATGCCTTTTGGCGCTGTATTTTTTGCTATTTTACTTTTCCTTATTGTTATAACTTTGGGAATAGATTCTGTGTTTGGTTTTATGGAAATTGTTGTAGGAGGATTTTATGATTTAAAGAAAAAAGGAAAAACATATATGAGTACTCTCATAAAAATTATGATTGTAGCTATTTTAGGATCAATCCCCTTTCTGTTTTCTGGTGGACTATATTATTTAGATATTACAGATCATTTTGTTGGCGGATATTGTTTGATGTTGGTAGGAATGCTGGAAACAGCTCTTATAGCTTATTATCTCAAACCAAATGAATTTCGATTAGAAATTAACAAAACTAGTTCTTGGAAGATTCCAAAACTTTTTAATATTATTCTTATGATTATTCCTATTATTTTAGGAACTTTAATTATTGCTACTTTAATTGTAGAAATGAAAGAGTTATATGGTGGATATCCTCTTTCTTATGTTATTGGATTTGGAGTTATGCCAGTAGCTTTAATTATCATGTTTGCTTTAGGGTTTGGTATTTGGACTAAAGATAAAAAATTCTAACAGAAAGATTAAAAGTGTCGTTATATTATAATATAACAGATAAACCTTCCATGAAATTTCTTGTGTATTTTCAAACTCCATACTGTCATCCCGCATTTATTGCGGGATCTAGATATGAGTTAAGTGTATACATTATTTCATGGTTAGATGCCGGAACAAGTCCGGCATGACATACTTTTTTATAAGTGTAATAAATTATAATTTCTTATCTAAAAGCTAATAGCTAAAGACTAATGACTAATATCACCATGAATTTAAAATCATTTTTCAATCCCAAAAAAATTGCTGTTGTTGGAGTATCTGAAAGCAAGAAGAAATTGGGTAGTGTTATCTTGCAAAATCTTATTGATGCTAAATACAAAGGAGAAATCATTCCAGTTAATCCTAAGTACGCTAAACAGAAATTCGAAGGTCGAAAGTGTTTAGCTAAAGTTTCTGATTATAAAATTCCTTTAGATTTAGTAATTATCGTAGTCCCCTCTCTTTTTGTAGAAAAAATAATAGATGATTGTATCAAAAATAAAGCGAAGAATGTTATTATTATTTCTGCAGGATTTGGAGAAATTGGAAATAATAAGTTAGAAACAAAGATTGCCGAGAAATGTGCCAAAGCCAAAATAAACCTGCTTGGACCTAATTGTCTGGGGGCTATATTCCCCTTCTCTAGTATTAATGCTAGTTTTTCAGATGGTTATCCCTCCAAAGGACATATCGCCTTTATATCTCAATCTGGAGCGTTCTGTACAGCAACTTTAGACTGGGCGTTACAAAAAGATATTGGTTTTTCTCATTTTATTTCTCTAGGAAATAAAGCAGGTCTCAGTGAATTAGATTTTTTAGAAAATCTAGCAGAAGATCCCCAAGTAAAAATCTTTGCTTTATACTTAGAGTCTATAGAGGACGGATCAAAACTTATTGAGTTAATCCAAAAAGTTTCTCCAAAAAAACCAATTATTATTTTAGAACCTGGTAAGTCTAGAGCAGCTAAGGCAGCTACTTCTTCTCATACTGGAGCTTTGTCTCCTAATGCTCAAGTAACTAAAGCTGCTTACAGAATAGCAGGCGCTATCCAAGTATTCTCTATGCGAGAAATGTTTGGTTTACTGGAAGTCCTTACTTTTTCCGGAAAAAAGAATTTTGGTAAAAGAGTGGCTATTCTTACTAATGCTGGTGGAGTAGGTGTTCTTACTACAGATTTAGTAGAAGATGAAAGTTTAGAACTAGCCAAGTTTTCTGTTTCAACTATAAAAAATCTAGGAAAGAAACTGCCGAAAGAAGCTAATATTAAAAATCCAGTAGATCTTGTGGGAGATGCAGACGGAGAAAGATATCGAGTAGCTTTAGAGATTTTAGGTAACGATCCTAATATTGACCAAATTTTAGTATTACTTACTCCACAACGAACCACCCAAGTACGAGCTACGGCAGAATTTATTGCTAAGTTTGCCAAAAAAACAAAAAAGAATGTGGTCGCTAGTTTTATTGGTGGCAGACAAGTAAAATCTGGAATTGGTATTCTCCAAAAAAACAAAATCCCCTGTTTTGATTTTCCTTCTGACGCTTTAGAAGTGTTGGGATTATTGGTTAATAAAGAACAATCTAAAACATCTCCTACTATAAAAACAAAAAGAGATGCAAAAATAGAGGCATTGTTCAAGGAATCTGTGAAATTAAAGAGTTTACCAACTAATGTTGTGTCTCAAATTGCTAAGAAATATAAATTAGATACTCCTCAAGCCCAAAACTTTACCGACATAAAGAAAGCAAAAACCTTTGTGCAGAAGTTTTTCCCTAAAAGTGTTGTTTTAAAAATTTCTTCTCCAGATGCTATTCATAAAACAGAACTAAAGGGGGTCTTTCTTAATATTAATTCGGTAAAGAAATTTGAAGAAGCTTGGCAGAACCTTTCTAGTTCTATTGAGATTGCTAAATTAAAACAAGCAGAGATTCAAATTCAAGAACAAATAGAATCTGGTACAGAGATTATTTTAGGAATTAATACTGATCCTAATTTTGGTAAAGTTCTACTCTTTGGAGCAGGAGGTATTTATACCGAAATCTTTCGTGATACAACTCTCCGCGTTCTTCCAACTACAGATTTCGCGAAGATGATTACCGAAACTAAAATTGGAGAAGTATTACAAGGCGCTCGCGGTAAAAAACTAGCTGAAGGAGAATTAATTAAAACAATGCAGGCTCTTCAACAACTAGTTCTTGATTATCCAGAAATTGAATCGATAGATATCAATCCTATAATAATTACTCCAAAAAGAGCGGTAGTAGCGGATTTTAAGATTTTATTTGACAACTAAAGACTGAAAATTGAAGATTGACATGATGTCCATTAAAATCTTACCTCAAAGTATTTCCGATCAAATTGCGGCTGGTGAAGTTGTAGAAAGACCCGCCAGCGTGGTTAAGGAATTAGTAGAAAACTCCCTAGATGCGGGAGCCACTAACATAGAAATTAGAATTTTAGATGGTGGTAAGAAATTAATAGAAGTTATAGATGATGGTGAAGGGATGTCGTTGGAAGATGCTAAAAAATGCGTCTTACGACATGCTACTAGTAAAATAATTAAGATAGATGACCTATTTCAGATTCAGAGTTTTGGTTTTAGGGGAGAAGCTTTAGCAGCTATTTCTGCAGTAAGTAAATTTGAATTAATTACTAAAATATCTGGAGAATCTTCTGGAACCAGATTAAAAATCTCTGGAGGAAAGAATTTAGAGACTTTTACGGTTCCGGCTAATAAAGGAACGATTATGAAAATAGAAGATCTTTTTTTTACGACTCCTGCTCGTCTTTCCTATCTAAAATCTCAAACAACAGAAGAACGAGCTATTTTAGGAGAAGTACTTAATTTTGCTTTATCTCAACCAGAAGTAAGTTTTAAATTATTTAAAGAAGATAAATTAGTTTTAGATTTCAAGAGTGTTAAAACTCCTAAAACTAGAATTCAACAAGTTCTGAAGGGATTCTCTGATGATCTGATTAAAGTAAAAAATCAGAACGGACAAATAAGTTTATCTGGTTTTGTGAGTAGTCCGGGAAGTTGCACCAAAACGAAACAACACCAATTCTTATTTGTAAATGGACGCCACATCGAAGACTACAAGGTTAATTTTGCGGTCAGAGAGGCTTACCGGCAAAGTGCGGGAATAGAAAAAGGTTTTTATCCTGTGTTCGTTTTGTTTTTAGACATGGATCCAATTCTAGTAGATGTAAATGTACATCCTCGGAAATTAGAAGTTAAATTCGCTGAGCCACAAGAAATTTTTGCTTTAGTAAAAAGTACAGTTACTAAAGCTATTGGAGAAACAGCATATTATAATATAACGTCAGCAAAGTCCCCTTCTTTTCAACCTTCTTATTCAGATAGAAGATCTGTTAAAAAAGAACCTGCTTCTTTTGAAATGGATTTCAGTCAAAGAAACCTATCCCGTACTCAACACTCCCCTTTTCCCATAATATCCCAAGAAACTGCTCCTGAATTACGACTAGTAGGACAAATAGCGAACCGTTACATTGCCGCCGAGTCAGAATCTGGTATTTATCTTTTTGACCAACATGCTCTCCATGAAAGACAAAGGTTCAATCAGTTTTGGAAAGAATGGAAAACTTCTAACACTAAAATCCAAAAATTACTTACTCCCCAGAAACTAAAGCTACCTGAAGACATTGTTTCTATTCTTTATGAATATCGCGGAACAATTGCCGAACTAGGTTTTTCTATTGGTTTTTCTAGTGACAACGAAGTAAGTATTTCAGAAATACCTCAAATTTTTTTGAAAGAGAATCTCAACGAAGTTTTCCAAGATTTAGTGGAATACTTTATTAATGAACAAATTGGAGAGTCCTCTCCTGATATTCTGATGCGTAAGCTTATCGAATACAAAAGCTGTCGGGGAGCGATTAAATTTGGAGATAAATTAAATCCTCTGGAAATGCAAAAACTATTGGCAGGTTTTGATGATTCTGAATGGCAAAGTTGCTGTGCTCATGGTCGTCCAAATAATGTTTTTCTTCCTTTTACACAATTAGATCGAGAATTTCACCGCTAGGGTCTGCTTAATTTGTGAATTTTTTTGTCAAAATCTCCGGTACTCAATACTGTATGACTACATACAGCTTATTCCGTTCCTCGCTTTTTCCTCAAATTT
>CAYWLU010000012.1:0-16364 GCA_964459435.1 uncultured Candidatus Peribacteria bacterium | reverse complement strand
AACTTTCTCTTCCTGTTTGGGAGTAGAATTTTCATCAACCATGAGTGTTTATGTTATAAGTTACGCTAAAGATTTTAGCAAACTCCCTAACAAGAAGCGAATAGATTTCACAGAATCATCATTAGCAGGAATCGGATAGTCTATTCCTTCTGGATCAGCATTAGAATCAACAATAGCAACCACGGGAAGTTTGGCTACCATAGCTTCTCTAAGAGCTAATTTATTGCCTACAGAATCTAAAATAATAACTACATCTGGCTTTTTTCTCATTTCTGCTACTCCGTGGTAAGCCTTGTCTAATTTTGCTAATTCTTTCTTAAATCTAGCTACTTCTTTTTTGATATATTTCTTTATTTCTCCACTATCAAATTGAGATTTAAGGTTAAGATAATAATCTATTCTTTTTCTTAGTTCTGCGAAATTTGTTAAAAGACCTGGTGCCCATTTTTCATCTACATAAAAATGTTTAGATTCGCCCAAAAGTTCTTTAATTACTAAAGAAACTTGTGGTTTAGTACCAATAAAAAGGACTTTTCCATTCTTTAGTTTAATTCCTTCTAAAAACTTTTCTGCGGACTCTAGAGCTTTAGCAGTTTTATTTAAATCAAAAATATGCACGCCATTTTTAATACCATGTAGAAAAGGTTTAACCTTTGGGTTCCAACGGTCAGTTCGGTGACCAAGATGAACTAAATTCTGAAATAAGTCTTTAATAGTAGCCATGTTTGGGAAAATTTTAAGAGATAATTTATGCTTGCCCTGACGACAGGCTGAGGGTTGCTTCCCGTAATTCTTAGAAGCAGAATTACTTAACAACGGGCAAATATTACGAATCTTTTGACTCCTGGCAAGTTTTTTTTCAGTTCGAACTCAAAATTTCCTAGAGTTCGAACTGAAAAGATTCAGCGATATATTATAATATAATAAATGAAATTTGAGTTTTTTCGTTTTATAAGCAAAATATGATAAATGAAAAATGAAATTCTGCAGAATGAATTACTAAAAAACTATACCTTTTATGGTATAGGAGGTCCTGCAGATGAATTTTATAAAGTGTATGATTTAGAAGAATTTGCGTCTATTTGGGGAAAAACTATTACAGATAATATCCCCAAGTTGGTTTTAGGAATTGGCGCTAACCTGCTTTTAGCAGATGAGGGGTTTCGAGGAAAAGTTTTTCTTCTTAAGACGGTAGAAACAATTTGGCAAGAAAATAAAGTGACCATAGAAGTAGGAAAAAACTGGCAAACCATAGTAGAAGATACCAATAAACAAGGTTGGGCAGATTTATGTAATTTAAGTGGTATTCCAGGGCTATTAGGAGGCATGATTCGTGGTAATGCTGGAGCATATGGTTCTGAAACTGGAGAATTTATTGCAGAAGTAGAATTTTTAGACGAGAAAGGTCAATTACAAAAATATAATCAAGAAGAGTGTGAATTTGGTTATCGAACAAGTGTTTTTAAATTTCATCCAGATTGGTGCATTGTCAGAGCTACTCTTGAGTTAAATAAAAAAGCAGATCCAGAAGAATCTTTAACTGCTTCTAGAGAACTTATCAAAAAAAGATGGCAGAATCATCCTGCGGGAAAGTCTTGTGGAAGTTTCTTTAAAAATCCTGTGCCAGGAAAAATATTTTCCCGCAATTTACTAGAAGAAGCAGGTGCCAAAGGAGACCAAATTGGAGATGCTCAAATCTCCCCTAAACATGTAAATTTTCTTATGAACCTAGGAAATGCTACTCAAAAAGATGTCTTGAGCCTTGCTCGTAAATGGCAAAAGATAATCTTAGAAAAAGAGGGAGTAGCATTAGAACCAGAAGTGCAAATATTGGATGAATTTGGAAATAAATTGGAATTATAAAAGGTGAAGATCTAGCCTGCCGAAGCAGACTAGATCTATCAATTTAGGTGCAATTCCTTAATTAGACAGGGTTGGATAGATGTTGAGATATTTTTCTCAAAAAATCTTCCTTCCCGATAAGAATTTTCATTCCTTAGTCTAATAAGAAAAAGACTGACCACCTTTTAATAATATTTTAATCTTTGTCAAATCTTTTTTTCTAACTTTTTTCACAACTCTAACATATACACGCAGTCATTCTGGCTTGTCCAGAATCCTGTTAATAAATATCTTACATAGAAACGCTAGTACTTATCCCAACACAAATGCTGTGCTGACGCTTATAGACATGATAAACTCGCTTTTGATTCCCAACCTTTCGGTTGCACTCAAGGTCGCTTTGGGTAAAGTCGAAAGTCGGAAAGCGACAAGTGGGAATGACTTAAATAATTAAACTGTGAAAAATTATTTTTTTCTTTTTTAACAATGAAACTCCTCAATAGCAGTTAATATCCTATCTACTTCTGCAAAGTATTCTTGAGGAAGATTGTCTTTCTTGTTCATAAATTCAGCGAAATTAGCTCTTCTAAGAAACTCTAATAACTGTCTAGCGGTATTAGAAATTTTTATTGTGCCTAGAGTTTTCTTAAGAAAAAATTCAAAATTTTGGACATTAAACCAAACATCTCCCCTCTCTTGATCAAATCTAGTAAGTAATCCAAGTGAATTTAAGATCACACTTCGGAAAAATAAATCAAAAGGAATAATAAATTCTGGTGTAGTTTCTTTGAAAATAGATTCCACTGTCTCAAAAAGAATAGAAGAGGTTCGTTCTTCAGGTAATATCTTTCGTAACTGTTCTAACCACATAAATCCCCTTTCACTCGTTTTCAAGTTAGTAGAAAAACAATTAAAAACTTTGGTAGTAGTAACTGCTTTTAAGGATTTAGAGTTTCTGCCTTCAAAAATAGTTAAATCTAATAAACGAAAAAAATCTATTTCGGCTGCTCTTTTTTTGGAATTAGAAAATTTTCTGACCGATAAAGTCACTTTTCCATATTCCTTTGTAAAGAATTCCAACAACCCGTCATCATTAGCGAGCAAGGTTTTTTTTAACAAAATTCCTTTGGTATTTGTACTCCTCATAGTTTAGCTCTTAGTCGTTAGCTTTTAGCAATTAGCTTTAATTTTTTGTAATTTCGATATTATACTTTTAGACTTTTTAACTTTTAGACTATTCAACAGCATATTATAATATAATTTAATTTAGAACTTGTAATCTTGTCCCATGTCCCCTGTTATCTTGTATAATTGCCAGTTAAGTATTTCCTGACTGCAATTCCTGCTCCAAAAATCCCAATTAAACCTGCCAATAAAATCTCTCCAGAAAAGATATCATTCCAAAGATGAAGAAATATTTCTCCTCCCGGAAGTACCTCGATCTGTCTTAATACCACAATAAAAGTCAGTATTCCTAAGATAGCAGAGGCGAGTCCCAGAAGCAGGCCTTCTACTAAAAAAGGTCCAGCAATAAACTTGGCTTCTGCTCCTGTAAATCGAGCAATAAAAACTTCATCTTTTCTAGAAAAAAGAACGATGCGGAAAGTGTTAAGAATAAGCAACACGCCTCCTGCTAAAAATAGTAATACAAGCCAAACACCTGCTTTATTTACGCCATCTCTAACTTTAAGAAGTTTATCAATAATAATCACAAATTCTCTTTCCGATGCTCCATCCCAAGTTCCTATCACTGAGTCATAACGAGGTTTTTTAAGAATATCAAAAACTTCTGATACTTCTTCTAAATTATTAAACTTAATATGTAATCTAGGTGGCAGATTGAAATTTTGAAAATCTTGAGCTGGTAAAAGATTAAGATTTGTCTCATACATCCCAACTTCGTTTTTGAGAGCATCAAAATCAAAAGCATCAAAATCAGCTCGTAATGCTACTGAAAAATCTGCTCTTTCTTCTAAATTCTGGAGAGACAAGTCAGCAAAAAATTCAATCGAGAAGATAAAGTTAAGTAAAAAAATTATTAATGCTCCGAGCAGGATTGTACTGCCTGAAAGAAACTTATTACGCCAAACTTGCACCGATCCTTCTCTGAAACTTCTAATTAATAATGCTTTCCAATTTTTCATTTATTTCTATATTTAACCAGATTTTATCTTCTCTGGGAGATTAATCAAACTTGGAACTTTTAAAAAAATCTGGGGCGAAACTATCTGCTCGTAAGATGATTAAATTAGGAAACGATTCTCGACCTTTCTTTTCATCAAACTTCTGGTCATAACCAAGAAGTAAAACATCTGGATTTTCCTCTTTAAGCGTAACAACAAAATTAGCATCTTCTCTTCCTAATCTAATTTTAGCATTAAATAGATTTTCTTCTTTGATCCGTTGTAAACGCTTTTCTTCTGAATATTTTGGAGTTTTGTTTTTTATTCTTTTAATGGTTTCATCTCTTGCTACCACGACAACTAGTTCTTTACACATAGAACTGGCTTTCCATAAAAAGAACTGATGCCCCATGTGAAAAGAGTCAAAAGCACCAGCCACGAAAAGTTTATTAAATTTATCCATTTTTTAAAAATTCAGGAGAAGAGTATAAATTTCTAGTTTGAAATTTCAACTCTTTTTCCCTAAAATTCTATTGATGATAACTAAAAAAGAAGTAGAACACATTTCTAAGTTAGCCAAGATAGATATTAGTCCTAAGGACTTAGATATGTTTACAAAGCAACTGGGAGACATTCTGGAATTTTTTAAGAAATTAGAAAAAGCCAAAACAGGGCATGTTAAAGAAACTTCTCAAGTTACAGGACTAGAAAATATTTTTCGTCCAGATGAAATTCAGATGTCAGATATAGAAAAGGATTTAGTAGAATGTACGCCACATAAAGTGGAAAATAATTCTATTAAAACACCGAAGATTATGTGAGGAAAAGCTGAAAAGTTAAAAAGCCTAAAAGTATAAAAAATATCGAGATTACAAAAAATTAAAGCTAACAGCTAATGACTAAAGACTAATAGCTAAAAATATGAATTTAACTACTAAAACTCTCGCCGAACTAAGTGATCTTTTTCAAAGCGGAAAAGTAAGTTCTCGTGAGATTACAGAAGCTTTTTTGGAAGAGATAAAATCAAAAGATAATCAGATTAATTCTTTTGTGACTATTACAGAAGACTTAGCTAAAGAAATGGCAGATGCCAGTGATAGTAGAAGGGGAAATAATACGCTACTCTCCCCTCTTGATGGTATTCCCATTAGTCTCAAAGATGTAGTTTGTACTAAGGGAATAAAGACTACCGCTGGTTCTAATATTTTGAAAAACTTTGTTCCTCCTTATGACGCAACTGTTTGGAAAAGGCTAAAAGATGCCGGAGCAGTTTTGATTGGCAAAACCAATACCGATGAATTCACTATGGGCTCTTCTACGGAAACTTCTAATATTGGAGTTACTAAGAACCCCCAAGACTTAACTAGAGTCTCAGGAGGAAGTTCTGGAGGATCTACGGCTAGTATTGCCGCTAACTTTTGTGCTGGAACACTGGGAACAGATACTGGCGGATCTATTAGACAACCAGCTCACTTCTGTGGAGTTACAGGACTAAAAGTTTCCTATGGTCGAGTGAGTCGTTTTGGAACCATTCCCATGGCATCTAGTTTAGATACTGTCGGTCCTATAGCTAAAACTGCCGAAGACTGTGCCATGATTCTTTCTGTTATTGCCGGAGTAGATCCTAAGGATTCTACAACGGTAGATAAAGAGGTACCGGATTACAGAGGAGAAATAAAAAAAGATATCTCAGAACTTAAAATAGGATTACCTAAGGAATACTTTATTGATGGTATCGACGCAGATATTCTAGAAAGCATTGAAGCTACTAAAGAAATTCTTAAAGAATTAGGAGTAAAATTAGTAGAAATCTCTCTTCCTCACACCGAATATGCCCTTCCAACTTATTACATTGTGGCTCCTTCTGAAATCTCGGCCAATCTTGCTCGTTTTGATGGTATTAGATTTGGCGAAGGAGAGGCGGGGAAAGATTTAGATGAAATTTATAATAAAACCAGAAACAAAGGATTCGGTGATGAAGTTAAACGGCGAATTCTAATTGGAACTTACTGTCTTAGTGCTGGATATTACGATGCGTTTTATCGAAAAGCACAGAAAGTAAGAACTCTTATTAAAAATGATTTTACCAAGGCTTTTGAAGAGGTAGATGCAATACTTACTCCCGTTGCGCCCTCTACGGCTTTTAAAATTGGATCTATTTCTGATCCAATCAGAATGTATCTCCAAGATATTTTCACCATTCCTTCTTCTTTAGCGGGAATATGTGGAATTTCTGTTCCAGTAGGAACTTCAGAAGAAAATCTTCCAATTGGGGTTCAAATCCTGGGACCAGCTTTCAAAGAAGAAGTTATTTTGAGGATTGCTCATCAAATTGAGAGGAACATTGCTAAGGATAAATAAAGTATAAAAAAGTTTTGACAACTTGTTTGTGAAATATATATAATTTTCATCAGAGTATTTTTTAACCCCATTACTCATGGTAAGTCCCCCTCTTAAACAAGGTCATCCGACCTCATCCGCTTCCATTCCTCTTATTTCCCCTCAAGAGTTTACCGCCGCTGCTCAGAAGTTGCGGTTTTTTTTTGAAAAAAAAGGATTTCTTGAAGTCCATACTCAAAACAGATTGAGTATTCTCGCGGCCTGCGAAGATCCGCGCACAGTCGCCACTTATAACTACGCCGGCAATGTCTGGCCACTTCCTCAGACAGGTCAAATGTGGCTCGAATACGAACTCCTAAAGAACCCTGAATTACCGGGCGTTTTTTGTATGAGCACCAGTTACAGAAACGAACCAAATCCTATTGAAGGAAGACATAATCTAATTTTCCCAATGTTTGAATTTGAAATGCATGGAGGATTAGATGATCTTATTGATCTAAAAGCAGAATTAATTGAATTCTTAGGCTTCGGCAAAAAAGATTCTTTTCCTAGAAAAAAATATCTTGATCTAGCAAAAAGATATGACACTGAATTTCTAGAAGATGAACATGAAGAAAAAATGTGTGAAGAATTTGGACCAGCAGTTTTTCTAACTCACTTTCCAGAATACACACATCCATTTTTCAATATGAAACGAAGTGAAGACGGAATTACGGCAAAAAAAGTCGATCTCATCTTGCATGGAATGGAAACAATGGGTTCTGCAGAAAGAAGTTGCGATCCAGATGAAATGCGAAGGTCTTTTCACCGAATAGAAAACGGTGAATATTCTAAACTGCTCTATAATAAATTTACTAAAGAAAGAGTAGATGCAGAATTAGAAGATTTCCTTTCTCTTAAAATGTTTCCTAGAAGTGGTAGCGGAATGGGTATGACTCGTTTTATACGAGCACTCAAAAAATCTAATCTGCTTTACGCCTAAAGAAAGGATCGCGAAAAAGTCTCATAATATTGAGGCTTTTTTGTTTTTTACTTAGAAACACTGAAAAATAAATAATACTTCGTTAGTTTCACAAAAATTCATTCGCTGTGCAAAAAGAGCACACCTCATTATAATTTTTGTTTACTGCCTTGTTTTATAATATTTTTCAAAATTTCTAAACTTCAAAATGTCTATTTTTTCTCCTCTTCCTCTTTCTTTTCTTCTTTTCTTTCTATCTTAGTTTCTTCCTCAACTACCTCTGATTTTTCTTCCACCTTCTCTTCTACAACTTCTGCAACCACCTCCTCTGTGGTTTCAGCTTTTTCTTCTTTTACAACAGGTTTATCAAAAAGTTTTTCCTTTAGATTTAAAGGGACTTCTTTTAAACGCAAAGCTTTTCCTGAAAGAGCTCTAAGGAAATTTAATTTACTTCGTCTAACTTTATGAGCTCTTTGTACTTCAATTTTTGTAATATTAGGAGAATGAATTGGAAAAACCTTTTCTACCCCTATTCCTTCAGAAATTTTACGAACAGTAAAAGTGTCACTAACTCCATGTCCAGAATTAACACTAATAACCATTCCTTGGAAAACCTGAATTCTGGTTTTAGTTCCTTCCTGAATTTTTTGATGTACACGAACTTGGTAACCTGGACGAAGATCCGGCACACTGTCCTTACAACATTTTTTTGTGAAATCTCGAATTAATTGACTCATGGCTTAAGTAAATAACGGGCGGATTGTAAAAAGAAAACAACAAAAGGCAAGCTTTTTCCTTAAATTTTATAATCTGACTAAATTTTCAGTATCTTTTTTTAGTTTATTTTTGAGGATAACATTGTCTTTGTCTTCAAAAATATTTTTAACAAATTTATCTTTAAGAGTGATTCTGTATAAGAAATCCTCTCTACTCATTAATCCATATTTGTAATTCTTTTTAGGAAAGTTTTCATCTAAGAATCTTTGAACATCTGTCTTCTTGAAACTTCCAACTACAAAAAGATCAACTTCTTCTGTTTTATTAACAAAGCTTCCAGTAAGAATAAGAATATCTAAATCTCCTAGTTTAGAGATCTTTTTTAATAAATCTTGATTAGAATCATCCGTTTTACGGATGATAGAAGTCAATTCGTGGAGTAGTGGAAAATGTGGGCTAATTCGGTAATATTTTTTTCTATTTCGTTCACTAGACTTCAAAAGTCCAATGCGTTCTAGATTTTCAAGTTCTCGACGAAGAGAGTTAATCTGTTCATCCAAGATACGAGTAAGTTCGCGAATAAAAAACTCTTCACCAGGATTGGAGAGAAATTGTTGAAGGAGCTTTACTCTAGCCCCGGAACCGAAGATTTTCTTGAGCATATTTTTTGCACAAAAAATTAAAGTACACAAAAAGTATTCGATTAAGAGAGAAATGTCAAAACATTTTTTACTACTAACTCAGTATTTGGCTTATTTAAGCCAAATACTTGAAGAAAAAAACTCATCAAGAACCAGATTTTATTACAATTCTGAACAATTCTTTTGTACAAGTAGAAAATATTGAACAATTATTTTGTTCAAAACGAAGACATAAAAAAAGGCAGACTACCTGCCTGCCTTCTTAATTTTTAAGTTTTACAATTTAGAAATCCACGTTTTCAAGATCTGTTTGTTTCTTAGATTTTTCCTTATACGCTAGTCCTAAGAAAAAGCCACAAGCCATTCCTAGTACAAACAAAAGCACAAAAGGGAAGAATAAGCTCTGATTCACAGTACTAAATAAAACCAATACCATGGCAGTAGTAGCTATATTCTCAAAAGCCAAGATAAGCCCAAATAAAGCAAATACGAGAGCGATAATGAAATATGTTTTTTTACTCATTTTTATTTTTAATATTAACAATTTACATCATAAGAGCCTCCAAATATTTGTCAATTTTGAGGTTTAAGATAACTCGGTGAAGCTCTGCTTCGCGATCTATATCAGGATTGTGCTCTATTCGATGCTGAACAATCTGATTCGCTCTTTCTGCTTCTTCTTTAGTAAGTTCGATCTTTTCTTTAGCTGAAATTTCAGAGAGACCAAGGAAAACTTTTAAATTATTCTCTGCTTCTATTTTAAATTTCTTTCTAATATCATCTTCTTTTTGTCCCATAGTTTTCCAAAAATTCTCTGGATCATGTTTATATTGCGGAGAGTTCTTTACTTCGTCCATCCTAATATCAACTTCTTTTTCTATCCAAGAAGCAGGAAGATCTGTTTTAACCATCTTGGCAAGTTTGGTATTATATTCATTCATCTTGAGCTTCTTTTCTTCGTCTCGTTTTTTTTGTTCTAGCATAGTAGTAACCTCTTTCTTAAACTCTCCTACCTTCTTCTTTTGTCCAGTAATCTTTTCTACAACCTCTTCATCAAGATTTTTAACTGAAGATTCTCCCACAGAATGAACTTTGATATCAAAAGGTACTGTTTGACCAGCCATTTCCTTTGCTGGATAGGTCTTTGGAAACTTTACCTTTATTTCTTTTTTCTCGTCTCCAGCCTTCATTCCCACAAAAGCTTTCTCTAAATCCTCTAAGAATTGACCAGATCCAAGTTTCAACATAACCTTTTCGCCTTTTGTATTAGGGATTGTCTCACCTTTTTTATCTTTTCCCTCGAAATCAATTTCTACCAAATCTCCGTTTTTTGCCTCTCTCTTAACGATTTTTTGGATTTTTAACTCTTTCATAACATTCTCTATCACATCATCTACTTCCTTCTCTTTTACCTCAATTTTAATAGGATTAAGCTTAATCTTCTTATAATCTCCTAAGCTAATCTCTGGGAAAACTTCTACCTCCATTTTAGCTTCAATTGGCATCTTCTTGCTATCAGAAAGTTTCATCTGAGGAGCCTCTACTGGCTTAATACCGCTCTCTTTTATGAATTCTTTATACTTATTATCCAATGCTACATTAAGAGCTTCATAAGAAATTCGTTGAGCTCCAACACGATTAATAACTTCTAGATTAGGAGCATTTCCTTTTCTAAATCCCTTAATTTCTATTTCCTTTTTAAATTGCTCTATCACTATATCTTTCGCCTTTGTTATATCTTTTTCCTCTATAGTCAGAGTAAAGAGAACCTTAGAACCGGACATGGTTTTATATGTTTTATTCATGTTATATTATAATATACTATAAAATTAAAAATCGAATTAACTATATCTGAAAAAAGCACTTTGACAATTTTTTCATATTTGACATAAATATAAATAAATGAAGAAATTATTTATTATCTCGGTTATTGTCATGACTTTGTCGTGTCATAGTTATTATATTGTTATAGCCAAATCCGCCCCGTGGGAGAAGGTTAAGGTTAACAAAGTGATAGATAATGAAAATCTTCTTTTATTTGATGGTCGAGTAGTAAAAGTTATTGGTATCACCTCCCCTAGTATTACAAATTATGAAAACCCAAAGCATTGTTTCTCTCGTCCTATTTATCGTAAATTAAAATTACTCTTAGAAAATAAGAATATAAAGATCCAACAAGATGAAACCAGAAAAAATAAATCCGGAGTACTCCCCCGCCATGTAAAAATAGATAAACAAAATTTAGCAGAATTTATGTTATCTCAAGGAATGGCTAGTTTTCAAAGCGACGACCTAAACACTAAATATGATAAGAAATATTTAAAAGCATCCAAGATTGCTAAAGATACTCAAATAGGGGTTCATCAGGAATGTGCAAATAATAAAAACAGAACTGAACTCAGGAAGTATGTTCATAAGCGGAATTTCAAAAAAAAATATGGTCAGTTCTTGGCACCAATTTCTGTAGGACGAGTAAAAGAAGTTTTCTCAGGTCAAAGTTTTCGGTTAGAGAATGGCTTAAAAATCAAACTTTTAGGAATTGAAACTCCCCTACCCACAGATCCTAGAAAAGGATTTAGTTGTTTTGGGAAAAAATCCCAAGAATATCTGGAATCTTTAATTCTTGGAAAAAGAGTCTTTCTCACTAAAGATATTTCTCAACTTTCAGAAAGACGAGAATTAATCCGTAATGTTTATATTCCTAAAAATAGCAAAAAAGGAATACCAGAAGTATTTATTAACCAAAAAATGATTGAAGATGGTTTTGCCCGTAGTTTTTGGCCAACAGAAGACGAGAAGCACAAAGATAACTTCGAAAACCTTCAACAAGAAATATATAAGAATCCTCAAGGGGCTTGGAATATTTGTTTACGAGAAATATTAAAAGTTAGTCATTAGCTATTAGCCGTTAGTCTTTAGCTTTTATTTTAATTATTCCAACCCGGGTTCTAGAACCCGGGTTAGGTTTGTATTTTCTCCCCTTGCAGGGGAGATTAAGAGGGGTATGACTCTCGAATAATTCCTAAAAAGACTTTTCATCTTTTAGACTTTTCACTTTTTAAACTTTATACTTACAACATGAAATACTCCAATCTCTATGTGAAAACGCAAAAAGAAACCCCTAGTGGCGAAGATTCTAAAAATGCAGAACTTCTCATTAAGGCTGGTTTTATCCGCAAAGAAGTAGCTGGTGCATACTCTTTTTTGCCCTTGGGATTACGCGTACTAAGAAAAATAGAGAATATTGTCCGAGAAGAAATGAATAAGATTGATGCCATAGAAATTCTTATGCCCGCGCTGGCTTCTAAAGAACATTGGACTACAACAGATCGTTGGGATCATATGGATTGTCTATACAAACTCGAAACAGCCGCTGGACACGAAGTAGCTTTAGCACCAACTCACGAAGAAACAGTAACCCCTCTAATACAACAATTTGCTCGTTCTTGGAAAGACTTCCCTCTTTGTACTTACCAGATCCAAACTAAGTTCCGTAACGAAGCCAGAGCTAAATCTGGTTTACTGAGAGGAAGAGAATTCCTGATGAAAGACGCTTATTCTTTCCATACCAGTCAAGAAGACTTTGATAGATATTATGAAGTCCAAAAAGAAGCTTATGGGAAAATATACGAAAGACTTGGTCTAGGAGATATTACTCATGTTGTTGCCGCTAGCGGTGGAGACTTCTCTAAACATTCTCATGAATTTCAAACAGAATGTGTTACTGGAGAAGATACCGTGTTCTATTCTAAGAAAAAAGATTTGTATCTTAATAGGGAAATTGTAGAAAGCATTGCTCCGAAAGTTAGTTACGAAGTCAAAGAAGAGTTACCTCTCAAAGAAGTAGAAGGAAAAGGAATTATAGGAGTAGAAGATCTTTGTAAGTTTCTAGGAGTAATAGAAGAACAAACTACTAAGACTCTTTTCTTTACCACAGACACTGGAGAGTTTATCGCCTCTGCGGTACGAGGAAATTACTCTATTAATGAATTAAAACTAAAAGATGCCGTAGGTTGTAAAAGTTTAGTCCTAGCCTCGGAAGAAAAAGTAAAAGAAATGACTGGTGCCGAAATCGGTTATGCGGGAATTCTTAATCTTCCTAAAGAAATTAAGGTGTTTATGGATGAATCTATGGATAACCGTTCTAATTTCGAAATGGGAGCTAATAAGACAGATCATCACACTATTAATATTAATTGGGAAAGAGACCTTCAGAAACCAGATAAATTCTACGATATCAAAATAGCCAAAGAAGAAGATCTAGATCCAGAGACTGGAGAAAAATACGAAGTATTCAAAGCTATTGAAGTTGGAAACATTTTCCCTTTATCTACTAAATTCACAAAAGCCTTTAATTTTGGATTTATAGATGCAACTGGAAAATCTCAACCTATTCTCATGGGTTGTTATGGAATTGGCATCTCTCGGATCATGGGAGCGATTGCTGAAATTTTCTATGACGACAAAGGATTAAAATGGCCAAAACTCATTGCTCCATTCCAAGTTTACTTAGCTGCTATTGGTAAAGACGAGAAAGTATATAAAGAAGCAGAAAATCTTTATGAAGAACTAAATAAAGCAGGAATAGAAGTCTTGTACGATGACCGACAAGACAAGAAAATTGGTCCAGGACAGAAGTTTGCGGATCATGAACTACTTGGAATCCCCTGTCGTTTAGTTATGAGCGAAAATACTACTAAGGAAGGAGTTGTGGAATTTGTAGATAGGGAAACAGGAAAAGTAGAGAAAATAAAACGAGCCGAGGTGGTAGAATTTTTGAAAAAATAATTCTATTATATTATAATATAACATGAACAATCTTCTTTCGTCTCTCGAAAAACAATCTCCTGAGGTCAAAAAAGGTATTATTTTTTCTGACGGTGGTTCGCGTGGAAATCCTGGAAAATCTGCTGGAGGAACCGTCCTACTAGACGGAAACAACAAAGAAATAGCCCGAGATGGAATTTTTTGTGGAATTCAAACTAATAACTTTGCCGAATATGCGGGACTGATTATTGGTTTAGAATTGGCTCTAAAGAATAAAATTACTGATTTAGAAGTCTTCCTAGACTCCAAATTGATCGTGGAACAGATGAATGGAAACTTTAAAGTGAAGAATACCAACATTCGTCCTCAATTTGAAAAAGCCCATACTCTTCGCGAAAAATTCAATAGCGTTAAATTCCAACATGTTCTAAGGCATAAAAATAAAGTCGCCGATAGTATAGTTAATGAGGTACTAGATGCTCATGTATAGAAAGCTATAAAAAAAGTCGGAAAAACGCTTGCCTTAATTTCCGATCCGTGCTATAATTCTTATGTCAAATGGTTACTAACTTCGGTTATTGATTAAATGACATTTCAGGAAGGGCTTGCATTTATGTTAGCTCTTTTTGTTTATGTAAAATTAAATGGTCATTCTGGCTTGTTCAGAATCTTGTGCGTAAATACCTTGCACGAAAGCGTCAGCGGAGAGTAAAAAAATAGGCGCTAACGCTTACAACCTCTGATAAATCTTCATCTGATTCCCGACAAGCGGGAATGACTTAGTTTTTTAGTATTTCTTCTGAGGGATAAAACAAATTCCTAATCACCCCAGCTAAATAGAAGCTCCCTAACACTAAGACTGTTCCTTCTTTTTCTTTAGCAAGATTAAAAGCTTTTATTGGATCTTCTTCTATCGCAAAACCTGGGTTCTGGAAATTTGGAACCCGGGTTATATTTGCTAGTTCTGCAGGAGACCAAAATTCTCTTTCTCCAGACACGGTAGTCCAAATAATCTCATCTAGTTCTGGAGCTATGATATCCAAACTCTTGGGATCATGGTTCTTAGCCATAGCTATTACTCCAATCCTCTTTCCGGCTATTTTTTTGAGTTTAGGAAGGATGAATTCAAAACGAGGAGCAGAATGAGCTCCATCAAGAATAACTTTAGAACCCGGGCTCCGAGATTTAGAGCTCGGGTTCTTTAAAACTTCCCAACGAGCCGGAATATCTACTTTCTGCATTTCAAAATCCCCTGTTCCGAGGATCTTTTCTACAATGTCTCTGGCTAGTTTTTTATTTAGTTTATTAGGAATTCCTTTAACGAAGGTTACTTGTCCTTTCTTTTCTAGAATAGAAGTAAATCTCTTTTCACAAGACAGATTAAGAATAGAATCTGGAGTAAATATTCCAGACTTTGTTTCTGCTACCTTTTCTAGAGTTCCTCCTAATATTTCTAAATGATCTTCACCGATAAAAGTAAGAGCAGCAATTCTTTTCCCTCTTACAGCATTAACAGCGTCAAATTCTCCCCCACAACCAACTTCCGCTACTAGAACCTCACATTTATTTCTTTGCCCAGCTAGAATTCCAGCTAGAACAATAGCTTCATAGTAGGTAGGAAGTATTTCTATCTTCTCTGCTATTTCTTTTATATGTAAAACATTCTCTCCAAATTCTTTTGGAGAAATATCTGCACCGTTCAAACGAATTCTTTCGGTTACAACTTGAACATGTGGAGAAATAAGAGTTACTACTTTCTTACCAGAACGAACTAAAACATCTTCTGTTAACAAGCACACAGTCCCCTTTCCTGCTGTTCCTCCTACAACCACCCTAAAGTCAAAAGACTCATCTGGACGACCAAGTTCATCTAAAAACCTATTAACTATCTCTAGTTTAGGAAGAGTCTTATCTCTAAAGAACTTAGATTCACTAGAGAGTTTAATTAACCAATCGTGTGCTTTTGAAAACCTGTCCATGCGGGTGCAGTTTCTATTTTTTGCGTCTTTTTTACAACTGTCTTTTTTAGTTTAGGAGCAGAATTCAGGTCTGCGGTAATAGCAAAAGGAATTTTCTGTTCCTTTATTGTTTTCCGTAAAAAAAGCTTAATTGCTCCAGAGAAACTAAGACCCATATTCTCAAAAATATCTCGTACGACTTCTTTGTCTTCTGGAGAAATCCGAATTTGAATATGTTGATCTTGGGACATGGGAGAAAGTTAAAAAGATGAAAAGTCTAAAAGCTTAAAAGTAAAAAACTTCTAACGGTTTGTAATGACAATGTCAACTAATTTATTTTAATTTCTTAACCCCTTTATTCTGCAAAGACTTTCTATTACTAGAAGTAAGAATACTCTTCCCTATTTTACTTTCAATATCCAGTCTAGCGTTTCCCGCTATTCCCCCTCCTGTTTTAGCAATTTTTTTGCTATCGGAAAAAGTTTTAGGCTTTTTTGTTTTAGAAATCTCTTTTGTAGTAACTTCTGCCAAGGTATTTAAAGTAAGTTCGAGATTCGTCATATTATCTCTTAAGTTTTCTTTCTTAAGATTTTTAAGCTTCTTATATTGCTTTACTGATTTCCCCGCCCAAGCTTTGGTAATTTCATCAGTCAAGATTGCAAACTCTAATCCTTCTTTTACTCCTCGTTCTTTCCATTCATCTGTTAGTTCTTTCCTTACTTCAATAGTTTTAAGCCTTTGGTTTATCCAATCTTTTGAGTAACCCTTTTGCAAATAAGTTCGCATGGCTCTTTCAAAAGCAAGTTCTGGATCTTCTGTTTCCTCTATTCTTTCATAACCTACTTGTGCTAACCAAAGCTTAAAAGGTTCTGCTTTGGGGGACGGAATAGATTGAATTAATCTTAAAAGTACTTCTGTATCTGCAACATCTGTTAAATATTTTTTTCCATCAGAAGATATTAATTTCAGTTGGTTACAATTTGTAACCAACTCACTTCCCTCCTTTTTTAATCTA
>CAYWLU010000011.1:1859-16991 GCA_964459435.1 uncultured Candidatus Peribacteria bacterium | reverse complement strand
GTCCCTATAGTTTTCTTCTCTTTTTGATACTAGAGACGAGAACTCGTATTTTTGCGAAGCAAAAATGAGTTCGCTATGAGGAGCTAAGAAAAGAAAGCGACCGTAGGGCATTTTCTTTTCGTGCGACGAAATAATGAAGGAGCGGAGCGACTGAATATTATCTCCTCGTGCACCAGAGAAGAAAAGTGTAGGGCTTGTCCCTATAGTTTTCTTCTCTTTTTGATACTAGAGACGAGAACTCGTATTTTTGCAAAGCAAAAATATTAAATTCAAACCTCCGTTTCTCTCAAATTTTTCTGCAAATTCTGCCAGTCATAAGAAAACTTGAAGTTTTCAGAAGCTCTAATAATCGCTGATAAAAATTCCCAAAAATTACTTTTAGAAAAAGTAAACGCATTACCAGATTCTTTTTGAGGATCAAAATTCTGGAATTTACCACCTTGAGGTAATACAGGAATAATACCTTCTCTTATAATTTCTTTTAAAATCTTATCACTAGGAACCTCTGGAAAAACTAAAACATCTGCCTTATTCATAATCTGAGCTCTATTCTTAGGTAAACTCTCTATAATCTGAAAATTATTAGGATATTTTTGAGCAATCTCAAAACAAATACTTTGTGCCTCCTTGTCCCCTTCTGCTAAAGCAGACACTGAAAAACCAAGTTCGCACATTGCCTCAAGCGCTCTCAAAAAAAGCTCTGAGTTATTACTTTTAGTAATTGGAACTATGCTTCCTACCTGAAACAATTTTGTTTTAGAAGACATATAATTAGAATTTTTAGGACTCACAGCAGAACTCATTTGAAGCAAATATTAAATCAAGGTATTGTACCTGAGAAAAAAGAAAAAGTCGAGTAACATCTATTGCCAATCTATGAAAACTGTTATTTTGATCGATGGAAACTCCCTCATGCATCGTGCCTACCACGGAATAGCTAAAGGCTTTATTCCTGTCTGGGATGGAATACCTATTGGTATGGTCTATGGCTTTGCTTCTTCTTTGTTAAATGTCATTGATAATTTTCATCCAGACACTTTACTAGTTACCTTTGATACTAAAGCCAAGACTTTTCGTCATGAATTAGATAAAGAATATAAGGCTCAACGAGAAAAGGCACCAGATGACTTCTATGCCCAAATTCCTTATATAGATGAACTACTAGCCAGTTTCCAAATCCCCACCTTTAAAATGGATGGTTTTGAATCAGATGATCTTATTGGAACTCTAGCCACTAAACTTTCTAAAGACTCAGAAGTAAGAATATTAAGTGCCGATCTAGACTTTCTACAACTTGTTTCTGATCGCATAAGCCTTTTAAAATTCAACGGTAAAATTCCTATTCTTTATGGACCAGCAGAAACCAAAGCTCGTTATGGAATTGAGCCTAGTCAAATTATTGATTATAAAGCTATTGTTGGGGACTCCTCCGATAATTATAAAGGAATCCCTGGTATTGGCCCAAAAACAGCCAGTAAGCTCTTACAAGATTTTGAAAGCTTAGATGGTATTTATAACCACCTAAATGACCTACCCATCAAAGTACGGGAGAAATTTAATGATCACAAAGATCAAGCTCTAAAATGCCAAACACTAGCTACTATAAAAACAGATATTCATCTAGACACAAAAGACCAAAAATTTGAATTACACGAAGAAACAACTACCGCCTTCTTCGAAAAAATGAAGTTCTCATCTTTAATAAATCGCTACCAAAAGTTGATCACAAATTTTGATCAACCAAGACCTTCTGAACAAAAAAAGAATACTAAAAAAGAGCTTCCAGAAGACCAAATGTGTCTCTTTTGAATCATTTTCATTAATACTAATTTCTTGAAACAGATTATTTTAATAAAAGAGATGATTTTTAAACGAACTTATCCCCTTCCTCTTGAACACATTTTTTGTTTCCTCGACTTTTTTTATTAACTCGCTTAGGAAGAGATAGGCAATTTAAAAGCCACTAAGATTGTGCAAAAAAACAGTTCACAAGCGGGTTAATAGAAAAAAATATTTGCACAATCTATTTTTGTTTGATAATCTCAGTTCAAATACCAAGTTCTTCTTTTTACGAATTTCCTACTAAATGAGTAATCAAAAAACAATCGTTTCCCTAGACATCGGGTCCTCCAAGATCCGAACTATTGTAGGTCTAATCGAAGACAAAAAGAATGTTATAAATATTATTGGAGCCGGAATTTCTCCCTCAGGTGGAGTAAGAAAAGGTTTGGTTACAGATATTGATGAAGCTATTTCCAACATCACTACTAGTTTAGAAGATGCCGAAAGAATGAGCGGCGAACCTATTCACCGAGTCTTTGTTAGCTTTTCTGGTCCAAGCATGGAAACTTACAACTCTAAAGGAGTTATTGCTATTGGAGGATCAGGTTCTGAAATCCAAGAAGAAGATGTTGACCGAGTTCTAGATGCAGCAAAAGCTGTTTCTCTTCCTTCTAATAGAGAAATTTTGCGGATTATTCCTAAAAGTTTCTCCATTGATTCTCAACACGGAATTAAATATCCAGTAGGAATGACTGGAATCCGATTAGAAGTAGAAGCTCATATTATTACAGGACAAACGGCAGCTATCAAAAACCTTGAAAAATGTTTATATGAAACTGGTGTAGATACAGAAGAAATTGTTCCTTCTAGTCTTGCTTGTAGCGAATCTGTCCTCGATAAAAAACAAAAAGAACTAGGCGTAATTCTGATCGAAATTGGTTCAGGATCAACTAATATTGCTGTTTTCGAAGAAGGCACTGTCCTCTACTCTTCCGTTATTCCTGTTGGTGGCGAACATGTTACTAACGACTTAGCTATCGGACTTAGGTGTGCCATTGATACGGCTGAGAAAGTAAAAATAGAATATGGAACTTGTTTACCTACTGATATTAGTGATCGAGAAGAAATCGACTTATCACAAATCTCTAAAACAGATGCTCACACCGTCTCTAAAAAACAAGTTGCAAGTATTATAGAAGCTCGTTATCACGAAATCTTTACCATGGCACGAGAAGAACTCGTTAATATTGGTCGAGACGGAATGCTTCCTGCTGGAGCAGTTCTTTGCGGTGGATCTGTAAAAATCCCCGGAGTTGTAGATTTAGCTCGAGACTCTTTACAACTACCTGTTCAATTAGGATTCCCTAAGAATATTGAAGGCATTGTTGATCGAGTAGATGATCCAAGTTTTGCAACAGCCATTGGCTTACTGCACTTTGGTCACCGTTACGGAAGTACTAGTAATTTCCTAGATTTTGACTTCAAAAAAATCTTTGGATCTTTACCTAAATTTTTTAAGAAGCTAATCCCTTAGCATATGTAGTAAAAAAGTTGAAAAGTAATAAACATTCATTAATCATTACATTACCCCACTCGTTATCTTGTAATTTTTTCCCCTCTTAACCCACCTTTTCCCATGAAGGATCTCCTCCAGTCGGCTGTCGATATCAGGAACGAAGCAAAAACAGAAATTCGTTCTCAATCTCAAGAAGTTACTCCTGAGATATCTCCTGTAGCTACTATTAAAGTAGTTGGTATTGGCGGAGGTGGTAATAATGCTATCAATAGAATGATCTCCTCTGATTTTGCTAGTGTCGATTTTATTTCTGTAAACACAGATGCTCAGGCTCTGTACCATAACAAAGCAGAAACTAAAGTTCATATTGGACGAGATGCAACTAGAGGTTTGGGAGCTGGATCTAATCCAGAAATTGGCAAAACATCTGCTGAAGAATCCCTAGACGAACTAAAACTATCTCTCAAAGGTGCTGACATGGTTTTTATCACTTGTGGGCTAGGAGGAGGAACTGGAACAGGAGCAGCTCCTATTGTCGCTAGTGTCGCCAAAGAATTAGGTGCTTTAACTGTTGCCGTAGTTACTAAACCTTTCTCTTTTGAAGGTGCTCAACGAATGAAAAAAGCCGAAACTGGTTTTGAAGAATTAAAAAGAAGTGTTGATACTTTAATCACTATTCCTAACGACCGAATTCTTTCTATTATCGATCGAAAAACACCTCTGACAGATGCTTTTTCTGTCGTAGATGAAGTATTAAGACAAGGAGTTCAAGGTATTGCAGATTTAATCACTCTGCACGGACTAATCAATGTGGACTTTGCCGATGTCAGAGCCATTATGAAGGAAGCTGGTACTTCTCTCATGGGTATTGGTTATGGTGCTGGAGAAAATAGAGCCACAGATGCTGCCAAAGCAGCTATTGAATCTCCATTACTAGATCAATCAATTAAAGGCGCTAAAGGAATTCTTTTCAATGTTACAGGTGGAGACGATCTATCTATGTACGAAGTAGATGAAGCCGCCAAGATTATTACCGAAGCTGCCGATCCGGATGCCAACATCATCTTCGGAGCAGTTATCAATGAAAAATATACTGGAGAAATGAAGATCACCGTAATTGCTACTGGATTTTCTGAAACAGATAAAAAGAAACCCGGTCATGCATCTCTAATGCGACAAGCTTTCTCTATTGGAGGAGCAGAAAGAGATGAAGTAGATGATCTAGAAACTCCTGCTTTCTTGCGGAAGAAACTACGCTAGTTTTTGTAAACAGAATCATGATCTCCTAGGTCTAGAAGAATTATATTTTTCTTTTCTCGTTTAAAAAGAACTCTGAAATCATATTCAACCCACAGGGAAAAGTATTCTGACCCATGTAACTTGTGAATTCTTAAAGTACTATTAAAAGGATCTTTTTCTAAGATCTTTATTTTATCTACCACTTTTATTTTTACCTTGTTGGATAGTTTTTTAAAATTCCTCTGGAAGCGTGATGAATAAAGAATTACCATGCTAACATCTCTTCAGGGTTTTTTAATTCTTTAAAATCACCTTTTTGTTCTATTTTTTTTAATTTCTCTATTAAAAGATCATTCTTCTCTTCTACAGAAAAATACACTTTAAATACTTCCTTTAAGGAATATTCTTTTTTAGAAGGAAGTAGTTTTAAAATTTCCTGAGGAATTTTAACAGAAATTGTCATACTTATACTGTATTTTTTAAGCTTTTTTTTGTCAATTTTGTTTTCTTAAATGCTTTTTTCTTTACAATCGCAGAGATGAAAAAAGAACTCTTAGATCTTACTCGAGAACTACAAGAAAAATTCCAAAGTGTGCAGTCTAATTTAGATCTAGACAATAAACGCCAAGAACTAAAATCCTTCCAATCAAAGATGGAAGAGAGTGATTTTTGGGATGATCCAAACAAAGCCCAAAAAGTTTCCCAGAAAGCAGCCCATCTAGAAGAATTCATTAAGAATTGGGAAGGAATAGAGTCTTCATTAAAAGATTTTCCAGAACTAATAGAGATGGCTAATGACCAAGAACTAAATGATTTATCTAAAGAAGTAGTTTTATTGAACACAAAATTTGTTCAAGGAGAAACAACCCTTCTCCTCTCTGGTCCATACGATCAAGGCAATGTTATCTTAACTTTGCATGTTGGTAATGGTGGTCAGGATGCAGAAGACTTTACTCAAATACTAGAAAGAATGTATTTGCGATTTGCAGAAAACAAGGGCTGGAAAACCCAAATATTAGATGAATCCCCTTCTGACTCTGGTCTAAAGTCTGCCACGATTGAAATCTCTGGTCCTATGGCTTACGGAATGATGAAGTCAGAACACGGAGTCCATCGTCTTATTCGCCTCTCTCCTTTTAATGCTAAAAACCTCCGACAAACATCTTTTGCTCGGGTAGAAATTTTGCCAGAAGTAGAAGACGATACAGAATTAGACATAGCAGAAACAGATCTCCGAATAGATGTTTTCCGAGCCTCTGGTTGTGGTGGACAGAGTGTAAATACCACAGATAGTGCAGTACGAATCACCTACCTACCACTAGATATTGTGGTTACCTGCCAAAACGAGAAATCTCAACTACAAAATAAACAGAGTGCTATGAAGGTTCTTAAATCTCGTTTATTACAATTAAAATTAGAGCAACAAGCCGAGAAATTAGAAGAGTTGCGAGGAGAACTTATGGAAAACTCCTTTGGTTCTCAGATTAGAACCTACACTCTCCAGCCATATAAACTAGTCAAAGACCACCGTACAAACACAGAACATAATAATCCAGACAAAGTCTTTGATGGAGAAATAGAGGTATTTATAGAGAGCTTTTTAAGGAAAAAAAGATAAAAAATACTTGCAAACCATATGTAAAACATATATAATACATATGATTTTTATTAAAATAATGACTGTTTTACAAATACCACTTTCAAAAGAAATGCAAAAGGGACTTAATGATCGCACAAATCCTGTAGGAATTTCTAGTACCGCTTATGTAAAAATTCTTATTGCGAAAGATTTGGGATTTTTAATTGAAAATAACAACTTCCAACAAGGAAATATTTTTAATGCTGATCGTGATAATGACGGAAAAGGAATTGAAGCTGATGAATTTTTAACAATGCTTGAAGCATGACCGATAGAATAAAAAAGTTCATTGCCAAACTTGATACTAAAACAAAAGAAAAAATTGCTCAAAAAACCAAAGCATTAGTTAAGGATCCTTTCAACCAAAGAGATATTAAGAAAATTAGTGGATCCAAAAACTTTTACCGTTTAAGGGTTGGTGATATTCGCGTTATTTATAAAATTACAAAAGATCAGGTGAAAATTATTGATGTAGATTATCGTGGAAATATTTATTGATAACTTTATTTAGATATATCTCTTAATCATTTATCTAGGATTTGCTAAATTTGATGAAGTTCGAGGAAAAAACGAGGAGCGGAGCAAGCTATATGTAATCATACAGCGTCGAGCACCAGAGATTTTGACAAAGAAATTCGCAAATTTGACAGATCCTATTTGTGAAACCGCCCTCCTCCATCAATCTCAAGAGCCCTATAAAGTTGCTCTAGAATCATTAAACGAGCCAAATCTCTAGTCCAAGTCATCTTTCCCAGAGAAAGATTTAAGTTAGCTCTATTTAATATCTTTTCGTCTAACCCATAAGCACCTCCAATAACCAAATTAACTGTCCCTTGTTCTACTAAATAATCTTTTAGTTTCTTAGAAAAAGACAAAGAATCTATTTCTTGTCCTTGTTCGTCTAAAACAATAAGAAAATCTTTATCTGTTAGTTTTTCTAATAATTTATCTGCTTCTTTTTCTTTACACTTCTTGTTTTCTTTGATTCCAGCTTGAGTAATAGCTACTACTTCTATCTGAGATCTAAAGCCAATTCTCTTAATTAGCTCTTGTTCTCGAGCAATAAGTTCTGTTTGTTTCCCAAAGAAAAATAATCTTATTTTCATCACCTCCAATCTACCACTTTTTGAACTAGACAAAAAGGCTTAAGAACCATAAAATCTCCACGCTTTAAAATAATAAAAAGTAAAAAGTTCTTTAAAATTTTCTGCGAATATGGGGTAGCTGAATGCGAGTAGGTGTTGTCGAGTGTAACGAGACAACAGCGTTAAACGAGCATGAAGACCTCCGTATGAGCAAGACGAAGCATGACGAAACAAAAATAAGTTGTTCTTTAAATTTCATAATAATTGTGAGTATGGGGTAGCTGAAAGCGAATAGCTGTTGACGAGTGTAGCAAGTCAATAGCGTTAAATGAGCTTGAAGACCTCCATACGAACAAGAGGAGGTGAGACGGAGTATGACGAACTATCCGCAATAGCGGATCGTGAGTCCAGCGAAGTCCTCTCCGACGACGGCGCCATGGCGGAGTGGCTGACGCAGAGGTCTGCAAAGCCTTTTACCCCGGTTCGATTCCGGGTGGCGCCTCCAATTAATCTAGTCCTAGCTCGGGTGGTGGAATGGTAGACACGAAGGACTTAAAATCCTTTGTCCCTTTAAGGACGTGCGGGTTCAAGTCCCGCCCCGAGCACCAGTCATCGTTAGATGACTTCATTACTTTCATTATCCGCTACAGCGGATAATTTAGCTTATTCCGTCATCACTACTCCTCACTTACACAGAGATTCTCGCACTCACTTACGGAATCTTATTTCTAAACCCAGGTTCAAAATTTCCTAGAACCCGGGTTAGAAATAGAACTATTCGTGCTCAACTACCCTGTGCTCGTGAAAAATATATTTTTCTTAATCATCTGTTTTAGAGTACCATTTACCCGATGTTTTTTCTTCTAGATATTCTTGGCCTCTTGTTGATTTTTTATTGGATGGCCAAAATTTGTGATGAGTATTTTGTGAATTCTCTGGAGATTATTTCTCGTAAATTAAAAATATCAGAAGATGTTACTGGTGCAACCTTCATGGCTGTTGGATCCTCTGCTCCAGAACTTTTTACAGCTATCATTGCTTTAACCATTGTCGGCAGTGCTGGAATTGGTGCAGGAACAATTGTTGGTTCTGCTATTTTTAATATTCTAGTTATTGTGGGAGCATCTGCCACGATTGCCACTGCTCACCTAAAATGGCGTCCTATATTACGAGATTTGGGATTTTATATTATATCTCTTTCAATTCTTCTTATTACTTTTGCTGATGGTGTAATCACTCTTAACGAAGCCTTGATTTATGTTATTTTTTACGGAGTTTATTTATTAATTCTAGCTAATTGGAAAAGGTGGGTACCGTTAGAACCTGTAGAAGATTCTGAGAATCTTATTCCAGAAACAATTGAAACTCCTTGTAAAAACTTATTTTGTAGAAGCTTAGAAAATTTTACTAACGGTTTATTTTCTCTAACCATTCCTAATGTTAGAAAGAACCCTAGTCGTTATTTATCTACCTTTTGGATTTCTTTATTATATATCGCTCTACTATCTTGGGTAATGGTAGAACTAGCTATCCATTTTGCTCATGGTTTACACATTCCAGAAGCGATTATTGCTTTAACTATTTTAGCAGCAGGAACGTCTGTACCGGACCTTCTTTCTTCTTTTATTGCCTCCAAACGAGGACACGGAGGTATGGCGGTGAGTAATGCTATTGGAAGCAATACTTTTGACATCCTTATTGGTTTAGGACTTCCTTGGTTCTTGTACATCCTCTGGAAAAAAGAATCTATTGTGGTAGGAACCGAAAGCCTCTGGTCTTCTATGATCCTTCTTTTTGCCACCGTACTTCTCGTTGCCTTAATTATAATTGGTCACAAATTTAATTTAGGAAAAAAAGCAGGTATCTTTTTAATCCTAGTTTATGTCACCTATCTAGCTTTTGTTATCCTAAAAACTATCAATCCAGATATTTTTGCTAGCATATTATAATATAATGAAAGAGGGACCATCTTGGGAAACAAGATTAACTAGAATAGGCTTTGGAGCTTTGCTTATTTGGGGTGGAGTAGAGTTTATGTCTGGTCATATTATTCCAGACCTAGTTGCCAACACCGCTCTTCATGTTAATAATATATTTACTACTTAAAAATTTGACAGAAAAAATCTCTCTATTAAACTTCTTTCTGATGAATTTAAAAACTAACGTAATTATTAATTTTCGGAGACGCCGCTGATAAGCGGGTAATATTTTTGAATCATAAAAACTAAAAACTTACCCGTTCAACTCTGAGCGGTCTTTTTTTATATAACCCGCTCAAATTCTGAACGGGATATTTATTAAAAACTTTAAATCATGAAAACAACTACTAATTATAAAAAAATCGCTTCCCACGAAGCCCACAAAGGAGAATTTAAAAAATGTCTTCTTCTTTATTCAGGAGGACTGGATACCAGTATTCTCCTAAAATGGATTCAAGAGAAATATGACTGTGAAGTCATCACTTTGACTGTAGATATTGGACAACAAGAAGATTTCTCTAAAACTCTTGAAAAAGCTACCAAACTAGGCGCTACAGAAACTATTCTGTATGACGCTAAAGAAGAATTTGCTAATAAATTACTTTCTTTAGCCATTAAATCTAATGCCAACTACCAAGGAGGCTATGCTTTAAGTTGTCCGCTAGGAAGAGTTATTATTTCTGAAGTCGCTGTACAAGTGGCCAAAAAATACAACTGTACAGTTATTGCTCACGGTTGCACTGGTAAAGGAAATGACCAGGTTAGATTCGAAAGCTATATCACCACCCTAAACCCTTCCCTAAAAACTATTGCCCCCGTTAGAGAATGGTCAATGGGTAGAGATGAACAACTAGAATATGCTAAAAAAAATAATATTTCTATCGCCCAAAATGCTAATTCATCATATTCCCATGACGAGAATATGTGGGGTAATACTTCGGAGGGAGCAGAAATCGAAGAAACAGAAAAAATTCCCATTATTGAAAGAATCCTTAGGTGGTGCACTATTCCAGAAAAGGCTTGTTACCGAAATCAAGTCATAAAAATTGAATTTGATAGAGGTCTACCTGTCGCTCTAAACGACAAAAAGAAACCTCTGATAAGTATAATTTCCGAACTTAATAAAATAGGATCCGCTCATGGAGTCGGAATTTTGCATATGATAGAAGACAGACTCACTGGTTTGAAAGTTAGAGGTATTTATGAACAGCCAGCCGCCAGTATTTTAATCGCAGCACACAAAAATCTAGAACAACTAGTCTCTACTATCGAAGAAAACGAAATGAAAGATTTCATAGACACTAAATGGGCTTATTTAACCTATACAGCTAAATGGTATGATCCCATAATGAAACACTTAAAATACTACATAGAAAGCCAGAATGATAAGGTAACCGGAAGCGTGAAAGTAAAATTATATAAGGGTAATATTGAAGTAATAACTCTTAAATCAACATGTTCTCTTTTGGATAAAAATATGGCCACTTTCGATAAAAATGAAGCTTTTAATCAAAATGCTTCTGCTGGTTTTATTGAAATCTATAATTTGGCCCAAAAAATAGCTTTTCAACAACAAAAAGAATATCCAAATATTTGGTAAGAGCGCTTTTAAAGCGCCCCTACCCTTTTTTCTTAAAATCACTAAACTTATAAATGATGCAAGATTTAATACTAAAATTCCTCGGAAAAGAATGGGCTGATGTCCAATTTTCTCCTGTGCCTAAAGGACAGGAAGGAGACTTAGCTATAAGTTTTTTTGAAGTAGCTAAACACACTAAGTCATCTCCTGTTGTCATAGCACAAGAAGTAAGCAAGTTACTAGAAAAATGCGATTTAATAGAAAAAACAGCCATAATTGGTCCCTACCTCAATTTATTTTTCAAAAACGAAGTTTTTTTTGAACATATGTTTCAAACTCCTCTATCAACAAATTTGTTGAAGAACCAAAATATTGTCTTAGAATTTTCTGGACCTAATACCAATAAGCCCTTGCACTTAGGACATATGCGTAATCATGCCTTAGGTCTTTCTATGAGTAATTTACTAGAATCAGTCGGAGCTAAGGTTCATCGAGTAAATATCATTAATGACCGTGGCGTACACATTTGTAAATCTATGCTGGCTTACCAGAAATGGGGTAATAATGAAACTCCAGAAAGTACTGAAGAAAACCCAGACTTTTTCGTAGGAAGGTATTACATAAAATTCGAACAAGAATTAAAGAAAGATCCTACTCTCAAAGACAAAATCCAAGAAATGCTCATCCTATGGGAAAAAGGAGATAAGGATGTGCATAAATTGTGGAAAAAAATGAATAGTTGGACTTTAGCTGGACATGCTAAAACTTACGAAAGACAAGGAATTAAATTTGAAAAATCCTATTACGAATCTGAAACTTACCAACAAGGTAAGGAAATTGCTGAAGAAGGATTAAAAAAGAACGTATTTTTCAAAAAAGATGATGGAACTATTGCTATTGATTTAAGTGGTGAAGGTTTGGATGAGAAGGTTATTATGAGAGCAGATGGTACTAGTGTTTACCTCACTCAAGACTTAGCAGTAGCGACTCTTCGTGACCAAGACTTCAATCATCCAGATGAATTAATTTATACCGTAGCAGATGAACAAAATTATCACTTCAAAGTTTTATTTCTATGTTTAGAAAAATTAGGAATTCTGAATAGAGAGAGACTTTGCCATTTGAGTTATGGTTTAGTTAATCTTCCTCATGGACGAATGAAATCCCGAGAAGGAACGGTGGTAGATGCTGATACATTAATGGATAACCTTTCTAATTTAGCCTTAAAGGAAATTCAGAAAAGAAATCCGGAGATTCCTGAAAAAGAAGCTAAGCAAACTGCCGAACAAATTATGAATGCCGCTTGGAAATTTGCTCTCCTGACGACTAGTCCTAAAAAAACCATAACTTATGATCCAGAAAGTTCTCTATCTTTCGAGGGCGCCACTGGACCATATTTACAATATGCGGGAGTGAGAATTAAATCGATTATAAAGAAAGCTAAAGAATTAAAACCCAGGTTCAACATAAAGAACCCGGATTTAACATCAGGGGACACAGAGAAGCCTTTAGGAGTTAAGGTCTTAGAATTCCCTCAAGTATTAGATAGGGCGGCAGAAACAAAAAACCCCACCTATCTAGTTACTTATCTCTTAGAACTAGCCCAAGAATGGTCTAGTTTTTATGCCGAGAATTCTGTTCTTAAAGCAGAAACCGAGGATCTCAAAAAAGCTCGTCTAGCTTTAGCTAAAAAGGTCTTAGATGTCCTAGAAAAAGGATTAGGAATTTTAGGAATAGAGATTCCGGAACAAATGTGAGGAAGTATTAAGTATAAGGAGAATCTTCAATCTTCAATTATCAATCTTCAATTAAGGATGAATATTATATTATAATGTAATGAAACTTGGAGAAGAAAAAATTTTAAATACCCTAATTTTTTCCATTATCCCGTGTTTTAGGGTTTATGATTATAGATTTGTGTTGAACTTGATTCAGTATTGTAGTTTGAAGATTGAAGATTTGTTTTTTTGTCCCTATAAAAGGAACTTCGCTGGCTTTAAGTTCTCTATCTTTTTAACCAGTTTTAAATCTTTTATAGTTATTTTTCCTACATAAAGATCTGAGATTTTTCCTTTGTCAGCTATAAACTTCTCAATATCTTGATTACCTAAGAAATAAATCTCATCTTTTGTGAATGCTCCTTTTTGAGTGGTATCCAGTAGTCCCCTTTTAGCCCTAACACACATCTGCCAAACAAATTCGTCTTCTAAGTCATAAGTATTTTGCAAATAATGAAATAAGTCACAAAAAGACATTTGCTCAGCTAAATGAATCGCGACTACTTGGTAAGCTGGTTTTAAAAATTTCTCCCCCAATTTTAGTCCCAACTGATTTTGGTTCCAAATAGCCAAACCTTCTTCGGTGCGTAAATATCCAGCCGTACCTCGTTCAAATATCCGGAAAGATTGAAGTTTCCCATTTTCAAAACGGAAAACATGTGTACCTATTTCATGAACTAGTAAGGCTTTTAATCTATTCAAAGTAAACTTAGCCCCTTTCTTTAACAAAATAGTATTATGTTTAGTAACTTGAATATCTGCGACTGTTTCTTCTATTACTTTTATCTTCCAAAAAGACAACTTATGAAGCTTAAGAAAATTCAACAATACTTCTATCGAAGCCTTACTATCTAGTTCTTCACTTTCATCTGCTTCCAACTTTGGAATCTCTTGTTTCAAGAAATTTAAAGCAGAACGGTAGGTTTGTTGTCCAACATTTCCAAAAATTCTTTCTGAAAACTTTTGAAAATCACCTGTTCCTACAGACTGAATCAAAGAAATCTTACTATCTAGTTCCTTAATTTTTCCAGTAAAAAGAGAAAATAATTCATGATCTACTTCGGGCATTCTCTTTAAATCTCTCTGCATCTGCTCTAAATTCAAATCACATTCTTTATAAAAAAATCGTGGAGAAAACTCTGGATTAGACAAGAAAAGAGCTTTTTGTTCTGCTAAATTACGAGGATTAATATAAGAAAGAAGCTTTATTTTCTCATCTATCTCACAAAGCTTTGCGTCGATATTACACATCATCCGTTCATCTAACCGAGAAGATGCAATATTTGGTTTTTCTTGAACACTTTTTTTGTTCGGATCAATTAAAAAGTCTATTAAAAATCGCCCAGCTAAAACTAAATCCATTTCTCCCGTTTTTCCCTTCTCTACTGGTAATTTTACCCGTTTCCCCTGAATAGAAACATCTACAATAGAACCTGTATAAAAATCATCTTTAATTATATTTGTTTCCGCCGCTAAATCTATTCTGGCCTTAATTGTCTGCGGTTTCTCCGAATTAAGAACTACCAATTCCGTAATTCCAACTACAGGTTTAGAAGATCCATTGTTATCTGCCCCTTTGTTAGATTTAGAGGTTTGGGAAAAAAGAGTCTTCGCAATCTCTACTCCATCTTCTGGAGTAAGAACTTTTAGGTCTGCTACTTTTTCAAGTCTAGTTTTGAGAGGAATACGATTCGCAATCTGAACCTTTAATCCAGACCGAGCATTTATCTCTAGAACTTTTACACCAGTTTTAGAAATCCCCAAATCTACCCCCAAGAAACCTACTTCTGTAGCTTGTTGAATTTTAGAAGCAGCAAGTAGTATTTCATCCCAAAAAGGAACCTTGAAACCAATCGCAGAGTGTCCATTAGGAAGTTTCGTAACAAACTTATCATGTTGTGCCCCCCCAATACTTTTACCTGTTCCAATATCTACCCCTAAAGCAATTGCTCCTAGTTCCATATTAGCTTTTCCTTCTGATTCATAAGTTGGAATCCTGACCATCGCAAGTACTGGTACCATATTAAAAACAATCACCCTTACATCTGGTAGTCCAACCTCTGTTAGTTTCCGAAAATCTGGATGTGGTTCCAATCGTTCTTCAAAAATAACCTTATCGTAAGCACCAGAAATAGAATATTTTCCATCTAAAATTGCCATACAATGACGGTATAGAAACTCTTCATCTATTTTTTTATCTTGGATTGTGTACCAATACTTTCCTTTTTTCCGGACAATAACAATAATTCCTCCTCCTGCCATCCCTCTATTTGGTTTAATCACAAAGACATCTGGCAAAGAATGAAAAAATTCTGGCGTTAATTGCGTATATTTATGAACAACATTATATAATTTAGCGACACCTATCCCCCGTGACTCTAAGAAGTGTTTCGTAAAAATCTTATCATCTGCTAATTTTTTTTGAGACATAGAATTATGCTTCGCAATATAATCCAAGTTGCGCGAATTAATTCCCAGTATCCCACCCGCCTTCTTAAATAAATTAGTCATTAGTCGTTAGTCGTTAGTCATTAG
>CAYWLU010000011.1:0-1759 GCA_964459435.1 uncultured Candidatus Peribacteria bacterium | reverse complement strand
TTAGTCATTAGTCGTTAGTCGTTAGTCATTAGCTATTAGCCCTAATTTTTTGTAATCTACTCTCTATTTATTCTCCATTCTTCATTCTACATTCTTCATTGAAGATTGAAGATTGAAGATTGATTACTCGTGGGTATCTTCATTAAATAAAGCCCTAAACTTAAAGTATTCTGTCAGTCTTAAACCTGTAAATCTTCCTAACCACACATTTCCTAAAATAGGCAGTAAGATAATTTCTGGTAAGGCTAGAATTGCATTCTCTAACCAGCCCCAAGTAACTAAAAAGTAAGATAACAAAGAAACAATAACTGTTTTCCCTGTTACAATAAGAGCCTGGCGTATCCCTTCAGAAGCCTGTGCGGCTAAAAATTTTTCAGAAAGAGTTGCCATAACCAGCATTGGAAAGATTGTCAGCGTCAAATTTATAGAAGAATCAAAGTAAACAACGAGTCCTAGTACTAAAAAGAAAGACAAAGCCAGCATACTCAATAGTAAAGAGACTTTGGGAATATATAAAAGTTCTACTTTTTCAAAGAAAATACGAATTAAGTAACTAACTAGCATAACCACCAAAAATACAATTAATCCAAACTTAAGCCCCAACACCAAGAAACTTAAAGCAAGCATTAAGGGCGAATACACTCCGAAAGTAGCAATTCCGACAAACTGTCGCAGAAAAGCAATAACAAAAACAATAAAAGGCACTACAAATAAAAGATAAATTACATTTTGAGAAACCCCATGAGAAACAAAGTAAGTAGTTAAATTAGAAAAAGCCAGTAACGGAGAGGAGGAACTTCGTTCATCAATAATCCTAAACTCTATTGCCCGAGATTTAAGTTTTTCTATTATTTCTCCGCCATTTTTAGTTTGTTCAAAAATAGGATTTAAAGCTTCTAATCTCGTAATAAGAATATAATCTGGTTTAAGAATCTTAAATATTGGCTGAGTCATTTTAGCCATCTTGTCTAAAGAAGAAGGAAATATCTGCACCCATAGTTTTTCTTTAACATCAAACTTCTTTTCTGGAGATAAACGACGCCAAAATTGAGCAAAATTTTGTAAAGCCGCCGCAGATTTAGTATGAAAAATCACCAGATTAGAATCTTGAACAAACTCTAAATCTTCTTGTATTAAACGGATAAATTCTTCTTCGGCAGAAAAACCAGTTTCTGCTTTTTCATAAGGAATACTTTTAAGCCAAATCCCATGTTCTCCCGCCTGCAAAACTACTTCTTCTGAATTTGTTTTAGAATCTGCTACTAAAATTCCTTTAGTATCAAAAACAATTACTTCTTTTGTTAACTCTGCTCTTTCTCGCCCCTGTCTAACTTTCAAAGTTACTGTGTATCGCCCAGGACGGACAAAAGAATGAGCAATTTGTTCTCCCCATTGCATCCGAGTCTCATCTCCAAAATTCCAAGAAAAAACAGGTGCTCCATAAGAAGGAGCGATTTTTTTGGTAAAAGAACCATCAAAAAGTACTTTTTTACCAAATTCCACAAAATCATCTGCTTCAATAACCGGAAATATTCGCTCTTCTTCAAACTCTGGTTTCACAATTTTTTCTACTGATTTTTCCGCCCCCCGCGCCCCAACCGAACAAATAAATAAAGTAAGTAATAATAGTAATTTTTTCATCTGAAAAATTGTGGCGAAATCCCTATTTTTTGCAACCTTTTGACCCTTTTCGTTATATTATAATATAACGAAAGCAATGTAGAATGTAGAATGAAGAATAAAAATACAAAATTAAAAA
>CAYWLU010000010.1:0-18162 GCA_964459435.1 uncultured Candidatus Peribacteria bacterium | reverse complement strand
AAAATATGTTACTCCAAAAAGAGTATCAGGACGAGTGGTAAAAACTTTTACTGATTCATCAAGACCATCAATTGCAAAATCTATTTCTGCTCCTTCACTTCGTCCAATCCAATTAATTTGTTGAGCTTTAATTTTGTCTAAATAATCTACCGTATCTAAATCTTTTATTAACCGATCGGCATATTTTGTGATCGCTAACATCCATTGTTCCTTGTCTCGTTTTTCCACATTTCCTCCACATCTCTCACATTGACCATTAACTACTTCTTCGTTAGCGAGTCCTATCTTACAATCTATACACCAGTTAATAGGCATCTTCTTTTTGTAAGCTAGTCCTTTTTCTAACAACTTAAGGAATATCCACTGAGTCCATTTGTAGTACTTAGGATCTGTGGTGTTTATTTCCCTATTCCAGTCATACGAAATTCCTAAAGCCTTTAATTGTCTCTTAAAGGTTTTTACATTTTGTTCTGTAGCCTTAGCTGGATGAGTCTGGGTTTTGATTGCATAGTTTTCGGTGGGTAATCCGAAAGCATCCCAACCAATGGGATACAAGACATTGTATCCTTCCATTCTTTTCTTACGAGACACAGCATCTAAGGCGGCATATGATCTAACATGTCCAACATGAAGTCCTGCTCCAGATGGATAAGGGAATTCTGTCAGAGTGTACCATTTTGGTTTCTCTGAATTATCATCAGCAGAAAAAGCTTGGTCTTGCTCCCAAAACGCTTGCCACTTCTTTTCTATAGACTTGTGATCATATGGATTCATCGAGGAAAGTTTATGTTTTTAAGCTGAAAAATCAAATTCCTTACTTTTTCTGGTACTTTAACTTGCTTTTTCCAGTACTATAATATAGTATTATATTGTAATATACACTAACTTTACCAAACTTAACCATGAGTACTCTATCCGTCCCTCTCGATACAGATTCTGAAAACGCTCTCAAGAATCTTCTAAACTACGGATTCGCTGAAAACAAAGCTCAAGCCGCTAGAAAAGCAATTTTAAAAGCTGAAGAAGATGCAGCTGTTGCTATAGTTTTAGAAGGCAGACAATGCATAAAAGAAGGAAAAATTATTGAAGGTAACCTTCGAGATCTTGTTAAAAACATGTAAATGAAAGTTGCTTATGCCTCAACATTTTTTCGTCAACTAAAAAAACTTCCTCTAGACCTTCAAGAAGAAGCTTTTGAAAAAGAAGAGCTATTTAAAAAAGATCCTAAAAACAAACTTTTAAAAACTCATAAACTTAAAGGACGACTTCAAGGTAGTTATAGTTTTTCTGTTAATTACAAAACCAGAATTATATTTGAATATCTTAATAAAGATAAGGTAGTTTTTATTTCTATTGGAGATCACGATGTATACAAAAAATAAAATCAACTATCCGTATATTTAGGGGCTACTAAATTTGATGGAGTTCGAGGAAGAATCAAGGAACGGAACAAGCTGTATGTAATCATACAGTGGCGAGTACCGAAGATTTTGACGAAGAAATTCACAAATTCAGAAGCCCCTACTCAAAACTTCTCAATTGTAGCTCCTGTACTCCGCATACTATCCCGAAATTTAGTAGGACCAGTAAATCGAAAGAAAGATTTATCTGATCGTGGATAAATAATAACTAGTTTTCCGTCTGTTACCTTTTCTGAAAATTCTTTCGGAGGATTTTCGTCTCCCAAAATTTCTAACATAAACTTGGCTTGATCTTGTGTTGTAAAATCTTCATCAGAAAAACCAATTCTCGCAATAACATTTTCTGACTGACCAAAATTACGGAACCAATGCCCAAAAGGAACTCTCATTCTAAATCCATAATACGCACTCTCATACACAAAGGCATTAGCATCAATTAAATTCTTGAAGTCTCCTGTCGGAAGAACCACCACTTCTTCTACTGATTTTTCTTCCTTATCTTTAAATATCTTTTCTAAAAAAGATTCTTTTTGTTCTTCTACCACTGCTTCCTTTGCTATTTTAGCTGATTCTTCTTCCGCCAATTGTTTAAGATATTTTTCTTGTGCTTTGGAAACATTATCTGCTCCTTCTATGAAAGTATTAAGAAGCTTAAAGAAAGACTTCTTTTTATCAAATTCTTCAAACTGACTAGTAAAAATAAAATTATATTTGTGGTTATAGACATTAGAAAACAAAGTAATTTCTTGTCTCTCTCTATCCATCTGGTCTGTAGTTACCTTCTTCATCCCCGTCATGTTGGCAATGAGAACATTAGGATCTACTTTGGAATCTTTTCTTTCTGATGGATTTACAGAAAAGATTAAGAATACTCGACGAGCTTCATCTTCTTTTTTCGTAAAATGTACTTCACCAGACGGAGAGGTCGAATATTCCCAATTACCAGGATAAACAAAAGTATATTCTTCGTTTACATATCGTTCATCTTTTAAATCTTCGTCCCCCTTTTCTTCTAAGTCTTTTAATCTAATCTCTTCCACCCAAAAAATCTCTCTCATTTTCTCTGTTCTTCTTACTCCATCTATTTCTACCCGACGACCTTCAAAATCTGTTAGATTAACAACCTTAGAAGCAAGATAAGCAACTAGTTTCTCATTATTCTCTAGACGATGAGTAGCTCTTGTAGAAACTGATACAGAAAAAGGAAATACTTCTCCTACCAAAGTTTCCGTTCGTTCTTCTGGTAATCTAGAAAAAGGATCATCTTTCTCTGGGAATGCACAAGCCGAGATCACAATGGCGCTTATTATTACAGCCCAAAAAATCTTCTTTGGATTTTTAATCTTCATCTCATAAAGTATTAGCTTTTTTATAAAAAAGGCAACAGCTTTTAAGCTTTTAGACTTTTCAACTTTTAAGCTTTGTTTAGCATATTATAATATAACGCCACATTACTTGTTATCTTGTAATCTTGTCCCTCGTCCCTTTTTTTCAGTCTTCAAATTTAGCAATTGTTTGGGTAAGCAACATAGACAAAGATCCAACTGCAAAAATTATAATAAATGCCCATTTCATTTCTTCCTGAACCATGTAAAAGATAGCTACAAAAAAGGCTACTGCCACGGTGTACATATTTTCAGCAATCATCCATCGAATATGAGCTCTTTCAAAAGTATCTTTTTCTCTTAACCACTTTTGAATTTCAGCATCATATGGCACCTGCATTGCCTGACTATTGATCTTATGCAACGCATCTACAACCGCCAAAGCAATTGGATCCCACATTACTCCTCTAAAGAAATTAATAGCCATTGACCGATAAGCACCAAATCTAAAAGATTTCTTTTTAATTCCTCTTTGATCTATTCCTCTTCCGACAAAGAACATCACAATAATAGCAAGTCCTGAAGAAAAACCGACGATATTTCCAATAGAAACAATGTCTTTGAAAATAAGAATTAAAAATATTGGCCAAACTATCCATAATACAGCATCAAAGAAAACTCGTCCGAATTCCGCCATAAATAGTTCTTTAGGAGCTTCAGTAAAAACATCTTTAAGTAACTTCTTTGCAGTATAAGGCACATGAAATTTCTCATCTGGAGTCATCATCAGCACAATCCCAGAAGTTAAAAAGAAAAGAAAAGCAAAGTAAGAAGTCCACTGGAAACCTAAATATCGAGTAATAAGTCCACCAAGCACTGGCGCCAACACTACGCTCGACATGATCGCAATTTGCAACCAAGCCAAAGTCTTCCCTTTCATCTCTCTATTAATATGATGCACCAAAAAAATATCGTAAGAAATCTCAGATACTGATCGAGAAAAAGCTCTCAATAAAAAGAAAGGTGCAACAAGTCCCACACTCATCCAAAAATTTTCTCGTAAAAGTAGTGGCAAAGTTACCCAAAATATTGCCGCCCCAATACTTCTTGTTGCCATCGCATGCTTAAGTCCAACTTTATCTATAAATCCTCCTACAAAAGGCATCACAAAAGCAAAAGAAACCTGCCAAAGAAGAAAGAACATACAGATCTGCCAAATCTCATATCCCAAAGTCTTGTACATATAAAATGGCAAAGCCAATATAATTAAATTTCTTCCCAGATTTACAAAGAACTGGAAAAGAGAGACTTCTACCATTTCTTTATCTACATGAAGATGAAATAGTTTGTGAAATCCGGTATTGATAGATTTAGTATTCATTTATTTTTGAACTAAAGAAGAACCAAGTCCTTGGTTTTTATGAGCGAAATAAGAAAGTTTATTTTGTGCTAATTGATAAGAACGAATCTCTTCTTTTTCTTGGACAAGAAGTTCTTTCTTCTCTGCTAAAATTTCATTGAGTTTAGTTCTGGTTAAAGGTCCTACCTCCCCTGCTCCATTACTATTTGCAGTATTAATAAGCTCATTTGCTAATTGAAATTTAACTAAAGCCTCTTTTGTTTGGTTTCCAAAATATCCAGTAGGACTTACATCCATAAATTCTCCTTGAACCAAAATTTGTTGTAATTTTAAAACTGCTTGGTTTCGACTACCTTTTTGAAGATTCTTTTCAAAGTGGAATTTTTCCCAAGCTTCTCTAATCTTTGCTTCTACCTCCAAATGATAAAGTTCTACCGTTAATTTATCTCTAGTTCTTGGTCCAAATACTCCAGCTCCAAGATCTTGTTCTCCTTCAAGAATGAAATACTTCTGCTGAAAAACCAGAACTGCCTTTTCTGTTTCTACTCCAAAGACACCGTCTTCCCATCCTTCATAAAATCCCAAAATCTTTAAGGCTTTCTGAAGAGCAATAACCGATTCTCCTCGAATGTTACGCGTCAAGTTTTGAGCAAAGTTTTTTCTTCGTGGCAAATTCAAAATCTGATAAAGCATTGGTGGAACATTGAAATCCATTCCAACTGGAATAGAACTATCTTCCGAGAAAATCTCACACTCTAAGTGCTGTACCCCCCAGGATAAAGCCCTTAAAAGCCCTGCATCTCCATAACCCATCCAAACATCTAAACGATCATGTCTAGCTAAATCTCGCTCTCCTTGTTCTACAATCGCACCTCCACGATCATTAACTTGTCCAACTCCCAATCCTGGAATACTTACTTTTGTACCAAAAGCATAGCTTTTAGGAGCAGCAATCATCCCTGCATAAACCGGAGTTCCATCTGCACCACTAATCCCCTGTCCATTAAGTCTTATTTCTGACCAATAATCACCTGTAATATAGAAATCCTGCCTAGGCAATGGAGAATAATATCCAGTAATAGTGAAGATTCTTTTTTCTCCTTTTATTTCTTGGGCATTAGCCATTACTGGCAGAAGACCTAAGAGGATCAAAGCTATAATTATTTTTTTCATGGCAAATCGGGATATTGTACCAGAAAAAAGCGAATAAATCAAGGAGAATAGCCCTTGAACTATTAGTCTTAAAATTCCAACCCGGGTTCTAGAACCCGGGTTGGAATTTAGGTTGGAATTTAACTAATAGTTAATTATTAATGGCTAATTCTTTTGTCAACGAATTATCGAACAAAAATTTTGACCAATCCTTGAACACAATTTACACTCAAGGTAATGAAAAAGTTGGTTTTAATTTCGATCTTGCTCTGCCCAACTTTCATGACCCACGCCCAAAATAATATTAACCCTGCTGACCCGCAGGCACATATTTTTCAGCATTTAAATGATACGGATATTATGAGTTCTGCTCGTAATCCAGAAAATATTGCCACTAGAGCAGAAGCTCTAGCTATTACTATGCGAGCAGGAGGAATTAGTATTCCCACAGAATTTGGCGGAGAAACTCATTTCAAAGATGTAGATCCCAACCAGTGGTTTGCCCCCGTGGTTGCTAGAGCCATAGAGACAAAAATAATATCTGGCGAGCGAGAATTTTTCCGTCCACAAGATCCTATTACTAAATCCGAATTTTTAGCCCTTCTTTTGCGTGCTACACAAGTAAATCTTAATCCTTATTTTGCGAAATTAAAGAATATTGCTTTAGATATTCCGGAAGACAGTTGGTTTGCACCTTATTTTGCTTATGCTAAAAAATTCCAAATAGCCCACCTTCCTCCTAACCAATTCTATCAGCCATATAAAACCCTTTCTCGACGAGAAGTAGCAATGATAACATTTCGACAACTACGACTTTTTTATGGAGACCAAACCACCAAAATATTTGTAGAACTACAAGCAGAAATAGAACAATTTATTACCCTTATGAGAGCCGGAGAACCAGATAAAGCCGAAAGCCATTTACAAAAAATCATCTTCCTAACAGAATCCCTAACTCTCGCCCAAAATAATAAAGATGCTGTCGCTGCTGGTGCAATTTCCAGAGCTTTAGAACACTTTTCTGACAGCTTGCGAGCTCTCAAGTTCCAGAACAATCTTGTTGCCTTAGAGAATCTTCATCTAGCAGCTAAACAAACTCAAAGAGCTTTAGACAAATCCCCTAGTTTCGCTGGCTTTGCCAAGGAGTTACTTACTTTGATAGACGAAACAATGATTAGTTTCTCTACTTCTAAGTTTTCTAGATACTCTCAGAGGTAAAAACTTTTGTATCTTATACAAAAGCAGCCATTCTGGCTTGTCCAGAATCAGAAGCGTTGTTATAATGTACAAAAGAGTTGCTTATGTTTAGATAAGTGCTAACGCTCCCAAATCAAATATTTACTGACAGGATTCCCGACAAGCGGGAATGACACAACAAAATGTTAGTTAAGAGCTCGTATTTGACTTTATATGGATAATGTGATATAATTAACTCTTATCTAAAAACATGACCAATCAAAAAGAACTTATCAACTTGGAAGAACTAGAGAAACTAAAAAAATATCTTAGCTCCAAGCCCCGCATTATTATCTTGGCCCATGCAGGACCAGATGGTGACACCATTGGTGCCACCCTAAGTCTCCATGAAGCATTTAGTAATGCTGGAATAGACGTAAAGGTGGCCTGCATTGACTCTATTCCTGCTAACATGCAGTTTGTTCCCTTTACAGAAAGAATGCAGAATGATTTCAACGAAGATGATTTCGATGCCGTCTTTTTTGTAGATTGCGGAGCAAAGAAAATGACTAAGTTCCAGGAATATAAACCACGAATCTTGTCGGACAAGATGGTTAAACTTAATTTAGATCATCACCCAACTAATGATAAGTGGGGAGAGATTAATTTTGTAACCCCTAGTGCTGCTAGTTCTACTCAAATTGTTTTTGAACTACTCAAAAAACTAGATATGAAAATTACTCCTAAAATAGCCACTTGTTTGCTTTTAGGAATATATACAGATACTGGTTCCTTTATGCATCAAAACACAACTCCTTCTGTATACAAAGCAGCAGCAGAACTAATGAAGTTAGGAGCAAACTCCTCTATTATTGCTAAGAACATATTTAGGTCTAATGACTTCAAAGTCCTTAAACTCTGGGGAAAAGTTCTCCAAAACTTGTATGTCACTTCTGACGGTGCAGCTATTGTAGGAGTAAATAAGAAAGACTATGAATCTCTAGGAGCAAAGAGAGAAGATCTAGCTGGAGTTATTGATTACATTAACTCTATGCCAGAAGCTAAATACTCTGTGCTTCTGTCAGAAGACGAGAAAGGTAATGTAAAAGCTTCTCTAAGAACTAGAAAACCAGATGTAGATGTCAAAGCCCTAGCTGAGAAATTTGGTGGTGGAGGACACGTCAAAGCTTCTGGGTTTACTATTAAAGATAGTAGGCTGGAAAAAGAGATTAAATGGAAGATTGTAGAGAAATAAGTTGATTTTAACCTCACATCTTCGTAGACTTTCCTCGTTCTTTAGGCCGAGGTGGCGGAATTGGTAGACGCGCACGACTCAAAATCGTGTTCCGTTAAGGAGTGAGGGTTCGATTCCCTCCCTCGGCACCATTAATTCATTTCTAAAAAAACTGTAAATACAATTGCTTTACATGTAGCACTGTGCTACACTTGCGACAGATTATTTTTTAGACCATGTCTACACCTGTTAGAAACTTTCGGATAGAGGATAACATCTGGAATTCTGCCCTATCAGAAGCGAAAAAACTTGGAATTCCTTTAACATTTGTTGTCAAAATAGCTTTGCAGAATTTCGCTCATAATCCCGTTATTAGTATTGGTGAACCAAAAGAAGTGAAAATGCCAAAGAAAACACACGATTTAGCGGAAAAGATTTTTGACCTTGTCGATTAAATAATGCGACTAATAATCCCTATTTCTTTCGTTCGTTATGAACTAGAACCAGTTGGAAAAATTTTTCCTTTAACTTCTATTATAAAAGCAGCAAAAAAAGCAAAAATGGGACTCGGAATTCCAATTGGCAAAGCTCCTAAAGGAGCTTGTTTTTCTAAAATATCAATTACCAGTAAAAGTGGAGTTGGCCGCACTCTTTTTATGGTAAGAACTAAAGATGAAAAAATAATTCCATTATTGATTAGAACAAAAAAAGATAAAGTTGGCTACAACATGACTCCTAAAAATAAACTGTTTTCTGCAGCTCTCGATAAAAATTTATTAAGAACGTACAACGATCTTAAGAAAAAAAAATACGAAGTTATCGAAATTTAATTCTATTTCTGTTCTGGTATGACTTGTGGAGTTTCTATTTTCACTGGTCTATTTTCTCCTGCTCCAAAAGAAAATTTAGGTTTTTCGGCTGGCAGGTTAAAAGCCCGTAAAATATTTCGATCATAAGAATCCAAAGTCAATGTTGTCATTGGGAATGGAATATTAATACCTGCAACATCATAATCTTTCTTTAGTTGTTGCATTACTTCAGACAAAATAATAGGCCAATTTTTAGTAGCTTCAATCCAGAAACGAATCGTTAAGGTAATCGCAGAATCACCAAATTCCGACACCAGAACTGCTGTTTTTGGTTCTGGAATTATATCTTGGTGTTTGACTACAGACTTGATAGTTAACTCTACCGCCTCTTTGAGTGGAGTATCATAATGTACTCCAACGCTGAATTCTATTCTCCTAAATTCTTTAGCGGTGAAATTCTGGATTACAGAAGTAAGCATATCAGCATTAGGAATAATGTGCACTGTACCGTCAAAAGCTTGTATTTCTGTTGTTCTGGTTTCTATTTCTAAAACCTTACCCACAATCTCACCTACTTTAACCGTGTCTCCAATATGAAATTTCTTTTGAGTTAGAATAACTACTCCAGCAATAAAGTTAGATAACAAATCTTTGAGAGCGAAACCAACACCCAAAGAAAGAAATCCAATAATGTTCGCAATATTTATACCAACAATAGCAAAAGCTATAATTACTCCAACTAGAACTATCCCAAACTTAATCATCCGCCCCATTAGAATAACTCCTTCTTTATTAATCTCATGTTGCATCTTTTGTGTGATTCTATAAACCACAATTTTCTGAATTGCAGTAGCAATAATGTAAAAAATAATCACAACTGCGACCGCGGCAATCCAAAAAGGAATAGCTGTAAAAAACTCTCCTAAAACATTAGAAGTAACTTGAGTACCAGAGGCTTGAGCAAAAGCAGTAGAAATCATATTTATTTTTATTTCTTAAATTATAACACAAAAAAAAATTTCTCAACAAATCTTAATACAAAATATGTTTAGCATATTATAATATACATATAGTCATTAGCTTTTAGTCTTTAGTCTTTAGCTATTTTTTATATATAAAAAAAAATATATTTCCCTAAAAGAAAAGATCTTCATTATTCATTATTCATTCTTCATTCTCCATTAAAACAGTCCCCTTCCTTATTAATTTCCTATTTAAATCCAATCCTCTCAGCTGACACCCTTCATCTATAACACTTTGAGAAATATGACAGTTTTCAAGTTTCACTCCTGGGTAAATAATAGAATCCGAAATCTTACAATTCTTTACAACTACTCCTTTCCCCAAGAAAACTTTCCCAGAAAACTTATTAGATCCTTCTATAACATTTTCCTGTCTCTTTAAATTAGATTCTTGTAACTCTTTATGAGCTTCTAAATAAGTCTCAAAGCTCCCAATATCAAACCAAGGTCCTTCGACTTCAATAGCTGAAACTCTTTTTTTTTGTCTCAAAAATTCTGAGAAAATTGCTCCAAGCGCATCCGGAGACGAAGTGGAAAACTTATGCAAAATCTCAAAAAGATTCTTACCAATTGATAAAAATGCTGTAGACACGAGTTTAGATTTAGGATTTTCTGGTTTTTCTTCAAAAGTTATTACCTCCTCCTTGTCGCTTGTCCCTTGCCTACCCTGAGCTTGTTGCAAACCCTGAGCCTGCCGAATGGGTCGAATGAGTCCCCCGTCCCTTATTGATACTACTCCAAATTTCCTAGCCTCATCTAAGCTCTTTACCTCTCTTACTGCAATACAGGCCTCGCTTTCATCTACTTCCAAAGTAGATATATCTAGTTCTGGAAGAACATTATCTCCCGCGAACACCAAAACATTTTCCTGAATATCAAATTCTTTGATAGCTACCGATATAGCCTTAAGAGCTCCCAACTTATCTCCGTCAGAATAAGCATCTTCACAGAAAATCTTAAAATTCTTTCTTCCTAAAAAATTGAGTTCTTTAAGAAAATCTTTTTCAAAAGCTTGATTAGTTAGCAGAAATATCTCTGCTGTCTCGGGAACTTTTTCTAAAATATGAGCCAAAATAGTCTTCCCATCTAAAAGAAGTAATGGTTTAGCACGACATTCTGTTAACGGCCATAATCGAGTAGCAAAACCTCCCGCTAAAATTAAAACTTTCATCTTACCGAGCGTAGCAAAAAGCCCTAGCTTGAGCTAGGACTTTTTATTTTTATCTATTATCTCCTTCCCCCAAGAGAACGAAGTTTATTATATCTACTCATTTTTTTGGTAGCTTCGATGTTTCTTTCTCTTAGTTTCTGCCAACTAGATGATTCAAACATTGATTGCTGTAAACTAGTAGCTGGAGGCAATAAAGTATTAATAGTATCAGAAAAACTTGGAACCACTGGTATAATTTCTGGTTTTTCTTCCAAAACAGGTTCCTCATAATAAAGTTCTGGTTTTAAAGGTGTTACTTTCTCTGAAAAATATTCTTCTTCCTGATTATCCTGAAAATTAGTTCTATAATCATTATTACTTTCTTCCTCTAAATAACTAACTACCTTAGCCTTAAAAGTATTTTTAGCTGTAGGAGTAGAATAATAAACCACCTTTAAACTATCTCCAGCTTTAAATTTATTCCAATTATCTCCTTCAACCTGAAAAGCTAAAACACCTTTAGGAGTTTTTAATAACAAACTTCCTCCTTCTTTCGTTGGATGACTAACTTTGGTTAATAATATTCCAGAAATTCTTTCCAAAATTGCCTCTCTATCAATCTCCTCTATTTCTGGTCACACATTTAATTCCTTTTGTGATTCCTGTCTAAAATTCGCCCTATCCTGTATTTCTTCTTCTTGCCAATTTTTTTCCGTTTCTCTAATTTTCTCCATAAAATTTTCTTTCTCTATCCTATTTTCTGCTTTCCTTTCTTCCCATTCTTCCTTTTTTTCTTCAAAAATATTTTTTGCATCTTCTCTTTCATCTTTATCCCAATTTTTTAATTTTTTTATTAGCACCTTTTCTTCTTCCTTTAAGTTTTTAATTTTATCTCTAATTACCTCTAGTCTTTGTTTAAGCCGTTCTCGATTTGCATCTTGATTAGAATCGGAAGCATTATCGAAATCATTCTCTTCTATCTCTACCTCATTTTTTTCTAATTCTATGTCATTAATAATATCTTCTTCTATAGAAGGAGCTGATTCTTCTAAATATGAATCAATCTGTGTTTTCTTTTTTAAACTTGGACGAACTGCTTCTGCTTTTCTTTCCACAACATTACGTTTTCCAGCTTTAATTTCTACCTTATCTGTTATTTGATTAACATTTCGTACCATACTTCTTGGCACTCTCGTGCTAATAGCCTTTTTCTTCAACTGACTCCAATATGAAGCCTGACTAGCCGGTCCATTAAAAGTACTAGCATAAGACAAAGGAATTAAAAATACCCCAAGAACACAAGCGATAATGACTTTTTTCATAAATAGAAGATTAAGATCAATTTCTATTGTAAATAGAAAATTGAAAAAACAAATTTTTATTTCAGAATTTCTTTTATTTTTTCTTTTAATTCCTCATCCACACATAACTTGAAAGGCAATTCAACACTCTTTTCTTCTATCTGAACTTCTACTGTTATTCCTTCATCACTCTTGGCTTTTGTTAGTAGTTTCTTTAATTCCCCTACTTTCTCTCTAGTCGTTCCATTAGGTATTTTGACCTCAAATTTTTCTATCTTAATTACTTCTCCTCCCTTTTCTTCTTCTAAAATATGTTTACTAGCTACTTCCTTTAAATCCCCTACTTTTATTTCATCTACAATCATATTGAGTAGCCCATTGCGTTCATCCACTTTTCCTCGCACCCGGAGAAAGGCATCTACTTCTAAAGCATGCTTTGGAATAGATTCATAAGTTTGCGGAAAAATAGCACACTCTATTTTTCCAGAAGTATCTTCTATAGTAAGAATAGCCATATTCTTCCCATTTCTAGTTACAATTTTACGACAAGCCGTAACAATCCCATGCAAAGTTCTTTTTTGTCCAGCATCTTCTGTCTCCAGTAAAGTACCAATGAGCGTACCATATTTGGCAAAATAGCTACCCATACCTTTAAGAGGATGATCACTAACAAAAAGCCCCAAACTTTCTCTTTCCCAAGCCAGAATATCTTCTTTTTTTGCTACAGAATCTTTAAGTGCAAATTCTATAGAACTATCATCTGTTCCACCAAACAATCCTATTTGCCCCGCCATACTTTTATCCTGATGTTCTTTTGCGAATTTAGCTAAATCATCTAAAGAATCCACAATAGCTTTTCGATCCCCAAATTCATCTAAAGCCCCAGAGAAAGCTAATGCTTCTAATGTTTTTTTATTGATTAGTTTAGTAGGCACCCGTTTAGCAAACTCTTGGAGAGATTCAAATTCACCATTTTTATTTCTTTCAAAAATAATCTGATTAACAGTTTCTTCTCCCATCCCTTTAATAGCTGTTAATCCAAACCTAATAGATTTTTGCTCACCTAAAGAATCTTCTTCTAAAGAAGTCTGATCTTCATTTGTAGGATCATAAATAACTGTAAAATGCGATCCTGATTCATTAATAGCCGGAGGTAAAACTTCTATCCCCATAGAATTACATTCATTCATTTCTAACACTATTCGGTCGGTGTTATTACGGTCTGTAGTCATCATCGCCGCCATAAATTCTACCGGATAATTGGCTCGCAAATAGGCAGTCTCATAAGCAATTCTGGCATAACACACCGCATGAGACCGATTAAATCCATAACCAGAAAACGGTACAACAATTTCATCAAAAATCTTGGTCGCTAATTTCTTGTCGAATTTTTTCTCAATAGCTCCTTCGATAAAGTGTTCCCTCTGTTTAGCTAAAATAGAAGCAATTTTCTTTCCAATCGCTTTTCGCAAAATATCTGCTTCTCCCAAAGAGAACCCCGCAAAAACCTGCGCAATTTTAAGAACTTGTTCCTGATAGACAGCAATTCCATATGTTTTTCGTAAAATTGGCTCTAAGATTTTATGAGCATATTTAACCTTCTTGGGATTATGTTTCCCTTCAATATAAGTCGGGATGTATTCCATTGGTCCCGGACGATAAAGAGCATTCATAGCCACAAGATCTTCGAATTCGGTCGGTTTAAGTTCTTTTAAGTACCGCCGCATTCCCGCAGATTCAAACTGAAATACTCCAGTTGTTTCTCCATTCGCCATCATGTCAAAAGTAACTCGGTCATCAATCGGAATTTTAAGAAGATCTAGTTTTTCTCCCGTGGTAACCTGAATATTAGCAATCGCTTTCTCTAAAACAGATAAATTCTTTAGTCCCAAGAAATCCATCTTAAGTAGTCCTAAATGTTCCAATTGTTGATAAGGATATTGAGTAATCTTAATCCCCTCAGCTCCTGGTGCCCACTGCAAAGGAGTCGAACAAGTTAAATCGTTTTGCCCGATAATAACTGCACAAGCGTGAACTGATAAATGACGGACACAACCTTCTAATCTCTTCGCAACATCAAAAACTTTCCGTAAATGAGATTTTGCATCTATTAGAACCTTAAAATCCTTGGTTTTTGCCGCATCATCTAAAGTAAATCCTGGTTTATTAGGAAGAATCTTGGTTAGTGCGTTCATTTCTGCAAAAGCTACTCCTTGGGCTCTTCCAACATCCTTAAGTGCCGCTTTAGCTGACATCGTTCCAAAAGTACAAACTCTCGAAACCTTTTCTGCTCCATATTTTTCTATCACATACTGTAAAACTTCATCCCGTCTTTCATCAGAAAAATCTATATCTATATCTGGCATAGAAATTCTGGCAGGGTTAAGAAATCTTTCAAAAAGAAGTTCGTACTGAAGTGGATCAATGGAGGTAATTCCTAATAAATAAGATACAATAGATCCTGCCGCCGATCCCCTCCCCGGCCCTACAGCAATCCCATTGGCTTTCGCAAATCGTATAAAATCAGCCACAATTAAAAAATAAGCATCAAAACCCATTTTACTAATAATGCTTAATTCATAATCTAAACGATCCCTAACTTCTTTAGAAATCTCCTTACCATACCTTCTTTCTAAATTTGATTCACAATTTTTTCTTAATTGAGATGCTTCCGTTTCACCCTCTTCTACCGAAAAATGAGGTAAAAGGTTTTGTCCAAATTTAAGTTCTATATCTATTTCTTCCGCAATTTCCAAAGTGTTTTTTCTGGCTTCTTCTAGTAAATCCTGATCTACATACCCCACTAACTCCTTTTCTATTTGTTCCCAAGACTTGAAAAAATTACCCTTCGCAAATTTCTTTCTTCCTGGAGTATCTATCTGCATATTTTTACCAATACAAAAAAGAGTGTCTGCCGCTTCTTCATCCTCTTCTTCTATAAATCGAGCATCCGAAGTAACAACTATCTTTGCTCCTGATTTTTTAGCTAACTCCAACTTTAATTCATTAAGTGTTTTTTGTTCTACAGAATCTCGAGAAACAAGTTCCACAAATAAATTCTCTTTCCCAAAAATTTTGAGGAGAGTATCAAAAGCTTCTTGTGCTTTTTTTTCTCCATACCGTTCTAGAGCTTTACCAATTAGTCCACCCGTGCTACCTGTCAAAGCTAAAAGACCATCTTTATATTTCTCAAGAAGTTCAAAATCTATCCGCGGTTTATAATAAAAACCATCAAGATAAGAGTAAGAAATTATTTTCAAAAGATTCTGGTAACCAACTTTATTTTTAGCAATTAAAACAACATGTCCCTCTTGACCGTCTATTCCAGCTCTTCTTTCAAAACGAGAATCTCGAGCGACAAAAATTTCTGCTCCTAAGATTGGTTTAATGTCTTTTAGTTTTTGAGCTTGTTCATAAAAATCTATTAAACCATAACCTACTCCAGAATCTGTTAAAGCTACAGCTGAATATTCTAATTTTTTAGCTTTTTCTAAAATCACCTTGGGACTACTGGAAGCCTCAAGTAAAGAATAATATGAATGTGTATGTAGATTAACAAATTGCTTGCCCATCCCGTCAATTATCAATTATCAATCTACAATTATCAATAGAAAAGGGTAAAAAAAACAATCTTCAAACTTCAATCTTCAATTATCAATAAAATCCAAATGACTAAATATCAAATACATAAAAGCATTACTTGCTTTTTAAATTTAATCATTGGAAATTGAGAATTGGATATTTATTACTTCCCAATAATTACAACCAGAGTTCAAAATTTCACAGAACTCGGGTTAGAATTCACTTTTTAACTTTTCGACTTTTTAGCTTTTAAACTTTTGAGCTTTCTTTAGCATATTATAATATAGCACCCCTTTATTTACAATTGAAGATTGATAATTGAAGATTGAAGATTAACTTACTTCACTCCATTAGCAATCAAAATATTCTTTAACTGCTCTGCATCTTGGGCGTATTCTTCAGCTATTTCTTTAGTAATCCTTTTGTTCATCACAAGCCCTGCTAAAGATTGTTCAAATTGAACCATTTCTCCCGAAGCATCCGTCTGCAAAACATTTTGAATCTGAAAAACCTTGTTCGTTCTAATGTAATTCTGAATAGCGTAGTTAGAAGTAAGAACTTCATAAGCTAAAACCAATCCTTTTCCATCTGCACTAGGAAGAAGTCTTTGAGAAATAACCATTTTCAAAGTAGACCCAAGTTGAGATCTAATCTGATCTTGAGCATCTGCTGGAAAGATATCTATAATTCTCGTAATTGTTTCTGGTCCGTTATTAGTGTGTAGAGTAGAAATTACTCCATGCCCAGTTTCTGCCATTGTAAGAGTAGCAGAAATAGTTTCTATGTTTCTCATTTCTCCTACCATTAGAAGATCTGGATCCTGACGAAGAGAAGCTTTAATTCCCTCTTCGAAACTAACTACATCCCTTCCTATCTCTCTTTGATGGATAACTCCTTTTTCAGAGTTAATTACATATTCCACTGGATCTTCTATCGTAATAATATTTTCTGTTTTAGTAGCCAATCTTGCTTGAAGGATTGAGGCCATCGTCGTAGATTTTCCTTGTCCTGTTGGTCCAACAATAAGCACTAAACCTTGTCTCATTTTCATAAGTTGTTCCTGCACAAAGGGAGGAAAGCCTAGATTCTTGAATTCAGGAACTGATTGAGAAACAAGTCTAAAAGTAGCCGCCATTCCATGTTCCTGATAAAAAACATTAGCTCGTAAACGAACTCCTGTTTTAGTGATTGTCAAAAAATCTAATTGGCGATTCTTTTGCAGAACTTCTTTTTGAGCATCTGACATAAGAGGTTCTAGAATTTGCTGTATCTGTTCTTTAGTCATTGCTTCTTGTCCCAGAGGAGCCATAGCAGAATTAATCCGCAAGAATATTGGCTTACTAGGTACGAAGTGAATGTCAGAAGCTTTGTTCTGACCAGCGGTAGCGACAATTTGTTCAAAATCCATCAAGGTATTATATCATAATGTATGATTAAAATCAATATTTTCTTATTCTTTCAATCAACAATTAGTATCACCCTTCTTTGACAAAATACAAAATATTGTTATTATTAACTAAATGAATAATGAAAAATGGCTTCCTTGGCTTGCAAGTGGAATTATTTTACTTAGTAGTTGTAAAGAAGATAAGTTTGATAATCCACCCATTCCTAATAAATCAAAAGCAGTCTCTACTCTAGTAGATACAACAACTCAAGAAACAGACGATATTCTTTCTTCTGGAGAGGATGATATAGAACTCCAAACAGAAAAATTTATATCTATCATAAAAAATTGTATTGAAGAAATAAATGAAACTCAAATGAATCAAGACTCTTTTGATGTAAATATTTGCAATGAACACTCAAGAATATTTACAGAAAATTTACATCAAAAATTAAGTTCAGAGTTTCCTGCTATAAACTTCCCTCTCCTTGAAAAAGATTATTCATTATTTTTAAACTATTTAAGCAATTTAATGAAAAAGAAAGATGTTTATTTTAGTGTAATAGAAGAAATATATGGAGAAAATTTTTTATTAGAAATTGATCTAGCCAAAATAAAAAAAATCAAAAAAATGTCCACCACCCCCTACAAAGAAGATTTTTTAAATCAATTTACTGGAGAAAGGTCTCAATTAATAGATGTCATCACTCTCTATCCCCCTATTTTTCAAATGAATCATCCTTTGGATAAAAAGAAAAAATTAACTCTTCCTGGGGGAAGAAGTTTTAAAAGAAAATATGATACCCCTCTTGTCGTCCTTAACCCTGATCATTTAAAAGAAAATATAAACAAGTACCCTCCCTATGCACAGAATAGAATGTTGCAATTAACATTAAAAAGCACAATAGCTCATGAACTTGGGCATCATGCTCTTGATGAAGCTTTTTCCTCCATGACATCTGAAGAAATTAAATCGTTCTCTTTTTCTTCTCTTTTATCAAAAGAACCATATGATTTTAAACAAATTTCTGAAGTCTATGCTATTAATCAGCAAATAAAAGAAGCCAAGAAGGAAACTAGTAATTATAGTTCTAGCTATCTTTTACATTTATTATATGGAATTCATTCAGACCACTCTCCTGATTATAGAATGATTAAAGATTTTCTAAATATTATTTATCATCATCCTGATTTTTACAACAAATTAAAACCTGAACATCAATTTAAAACTAATGCTGAATTT